>NZ_LOWC01000043.1:0-72452 GCF_001522845.1 Burkholderia sp. BDU5
ACGGCTGGCTTCATGCCGCACCCAAAAACCGGACAGATTACGTGCTACAGACCCGGACAATTCATTTGCTCGCGACACGTCACCGTTGTGAACAGGCGACGACACAAATGTTGCCGTAGAATACGGGCAGCCATGGTGGTCTCTCAATGTGTACACCCAGGTTAGGCCGTGGGCAATGTTCACAGCATCGCCCGCGGCCGCTTCATCTCGGATCTCTGGTCAAGACGACTCGCTTCGCCCCAGGTAACTGAACGAGTCGCCGTAGCGGTCAATTTCCTTCCCTCGGCAAAGCCCGCCTTTTCAGCAATCGGCAGGCGCCGCCGCAGTTCATCGATTTCCCTTCAACTTCAACCAGACCTTGTTTCGCAACTGAATCGCTGTTGGTGAGCACAGCTTGTATGGTTTGAGCCGCTCTTTGTATGAGTCCGGCGTCTTGATCGCTGGGTTCTTCAGCAGCGCCGCATCTACGTAGCGGTCGGCCCCGACAATCTCACTGTTATAGCGAACGGCGTTCGTCACTTGAGCGATATTCTCAGGCCGCATCATCCAGTCGACGAACTGATAAGCCGAATCGACATTCCGCGCCTTCGCCGGGATGAGCAGGCTATCCATGAATAGACGGACGCCCTCCTTCGGATACACGAATGTGACAGTCGAAAGACGCTCCTGGGCGCGTGCAGCGGCGCCGCTCCAGATGTGCTGTACCGTAATTTGCTTGGAGGCGAGGCGATCGATCGTTCCATCGTTGCTATACGTCTTCACGAATGGCTTCTGCTTTTGCAAGACCTCGAGCACGCGCTTCGCATCGGCAGGGTTTTCGGTGCATTCGTCCTGTCCCAAATACCAGCTCGCGGCCATGTACAGTTCCTCTTCGACGTCCAGATCGCCGATCTGCCCGCGCAATTCTGCAGGCGGATCGAAAAAGGACTTCCAGCTGTCATCGAGTTTTCCACCGGGTACGCGTGCACCATCGTAGGCAAAACCGGTCAACACGACCGTATATGGCATCGCATAATCCCGTTGGGGATCGAACGATGGGTGTCGATACTCCGGCTTGATGTTCGCGATGTTCCGCAACTTGCTCTTGTCGAGCTTAAGCAGGAGTCCGGATTTCACGAGCACGGGCACGTAGTAGTCTCCGGCGATCACGACATCGTACCCGCCTCCGCCAGACTGCAGTTTCTGAGTCAGCGCCGCATCGCTCGCGTACGTGTCGAGTGTCGTCTTGATCCCTGTCTCTGCCTGAAACCTCTTGATCAGCGTGTCGGGTAGATAATCCGGCCAGCTCCCGATGTGAAGCTCAGCGGCCGCCGCACTACCGGCAGCAAGAAGCAACATTGCCCCAACTATTTTTTTCATACCGTTCCTATTGTTTGGACGTTCGATTGGTACGTTTCGGATAATTCAGGCGCGCCCTTTTTTCTCCTCGCATACCGAGAGCCCAGACCGCGAGCAACTGAGCCGATGAAAGCGCGATAACCGCCGTTGAAATGGCGCTTACCTTCGGTGTAGTCCCGATCTGCAACGCACTGAAGATGTACATAGGCAAGGTAGTCATGCCGGCCCCAGCCAGGAAATAGCTCATGACGTAGTCGTTCATCGACGCGACGAACGAAAGCGGAGCGCCCGCGACGATGCCGCGCAAAGCCAAAGGAACGATGATTTGTCGAAATGCCGCCCACGGAGGCGCCGATAAGTCGGCAGCGGCTTCGAGCAATGTGCGGTCGATCGTTTTCACCCGGGCGTTGATCGTGAGATACGCGAGCGGCACGCAAAAGACCACGTGTGCAAACAGGACTGCAACGAAGCCAACTTCGAATGCGAACATGGAAAACACCATCAAATCGTGGGTAATCACAAGACGAAGAAAGATGTTTACGTAGCCTTGCTGGAGCACGAGCGAGCCGTCCCAATCCCGATCGAATGCCACTCGTTCATATGCACGGATCGTGAAATCCCCCCCCACGCCATACCGCCAAATTCGAGCGGGGCGCTAAGCGATGCGACTGCTAGGACGATAAACGGAATCACGACGCCGAAAATTGTGACGAGTACTGTCGGATCACAAATCACTCGCCATGATTTAAGTCGATTTCGAATAAATATTCGAAAAACCACCAATTACCTCGAATCGGTCAGCTCATCGGATAGAAAGCATAGCAAATTGGCTGTCATATTTATAGGGCGCGTCTGTGCTGAACGCGCCAATCTGTTATCCCTAAGCGTCAAATTTGTTACAGATAATCAGTCCGGCATCAATCACCCCCTATGTTTCACATAGCAAAATATTCTCAGACTGATTATTGCCCGAGAGTCACGCAGCTTTCCCGTACTAATTCGTTTATTAACCTGTGGTAGTGATATCGCAATTGTCGTGCTGGCTCGTATGCACTGAGTGATGTCCGGTAGCAAAGCTTATGCTTCGAACCACCGATACGGAACAGCTGCGGCATCTATGCAACAATTACAGCACTGACTCTGGCGCTTCAGCGTTAGCGCTCGAATATTTCACATTATGAAAAGAGTGATGATAATCAATATGACCATGGCCGACAAACTGGAATACCGCTCCATGAGAGAAAGCGATATCGGAATGTTTTACGACGTGCGGTTCTCCGTACGGGAAAATCGGATACACCCACATCAGATCCATCTGCTTGATCGAGATCTTCTGATCGAGCAGATCAGGCAAGAGGGCGGCTGGATCTGCGAATTTCGAGGCGAGGCAGCCGGAGTATGCCTTCCTGTCATTACCGCTACGCCGTTTATCTGCGCGCTCTTCGTGAGACCTTCCTTTCACGGAATGGGCGTCGGACGTGAACTGCTCGAGCGTGCGTTGAAATGGCTGAAAGACAACGGTGCGGAACAAGCTACGTTGGTCACTGATCCAGGTTCGCGAGCTGATGGCTTCTATCAACGCCTCGGTTGGACGCGCGGCGGATTGGACGAATATGGGTGTCAGGTCATATTCACGAAATCACTAAAATACTGAACCACCTGAAGGATTCAGATGAAGCCAGTAGCCAACGTGTCGAGTCGCACAGCTGCGCAGCGCCCCGCGCCACTTCACACCATCATCATCGCGCTCAACGTGATGAACGAGATGGGTGTGCCCGCCGAAGTTCTTTTAAGGGACACCGGCATTTCACCGGCAGAGGTCGAGCAAGCGAACGCAATGGTAACGCACGCTCAAGAAATGGTGCTGTTTGCGAATGCACTCGATGCGACTGGGAACTCGGCTATCGGACTTCATATTGGAAGCGAAATACCGGTAACCGCATATGGTCTCAGAGGGCATGCAATGTTGGTCAGCCCGACGCTGGGTGATGCGATGCGGCTGGCGTACGACCATCCGCTTCTGGCGATTAGCTATTTTCGGATATCGCTAGACGTGGATGGGGATACTGCACGCGTTACCGTTGGCGAGTACACCTATCGTACTGATCTTCTAGTTCTCAATACCGATATGTGCCTCGCTGCGGTAAGACGGGAAATGATCGACCTAATAGGGCGGGTTCCGGAATTCAAGCGAGTCGGACTTGCCTTCCCCCCTCCTCCTCATGCCGATGTTTACGCTGACATATTCAAATGCGAGGTGATATTTGAGGCGGGGAATAATTTTCTGGAATTCGACGCTTACCTGTTAAATACAAAATTACCCCTTGCACATTCGATTGAATTTGAGATCGCGAGAAAAGCTTGCGTCAAGCGTGAGTTCGAGCTGTCACATTGGGTACCTGCCGATCTCGTCGAGCGATTACTCGGAGTAATGTACGAGAATCCGATGTACCAAGATGTGGCCAGGTTTACAGAAAAGCTAGGAATGTCGCCGCGCAGTTTGCAGCGTAAATTAAAGGAAATGGGTACATCCTTCAGCGCCTTGCTTGATCTGGTGCGCCGCGATATCGCGTCACAATATCTTGCTGAAAATCAGTTCACGACCAAGGAGATTGCGGCGAGATTAGGATACAAGAACACATCCGCGTTTAGCCGGGCAATGAAGCGCTGGTCAAAAGTCACTGTCGATTGATCCTGGCCCGTCGCGATCACTCGAGCGCTATCATCGCGCCTCGGCACTTTACGGCGCCGCAACGGCAAGCGCATTCGCGGCGCGCCCGTTCGAGATCGCGTTCGGCAATTTCAAATCCGTAGTCAACAATGAACGCCTCGCCCGAAGCGACGGCCCGAGTGACCACGGCAAAGATGCGATCGTTCGACTCGACGGATCAACAGCTTGGTTCACACGTCGTAGGGCCGCGTCAGCAACTCCAGGAAATGTCCGTCCGGATCGTCGAAATACACGCTGCGGCCACCGTTGTGCGTGTTGATCTCGCCCGCGCGTTGCCTCGCCGGATCGGCCCAGTACGTCAGCCCCCGTTCGCGAATGCGCGCGAACGCGCGATCGAATTCGTCGTCGCCGACGAGGAACGCGTAATGCTGCGTCGAGATCGGGCCGCCGCTTTCGTAGAAATCGAGCGACACGTCGTTCGCGAGCGACACGACCAGCATCGGGCCGAACGTAACGGGCTTCGGCAAGCCGAGGATGTCCATCAGGAATTGCGTCGAGCGCCGCTTGTCGCGGCACCAGACGATCGTATGGTTCAGTTGCGCACTCATGTCGTCTCCTTGCCGAATGCGACCCCATGTAAGTCGCACCCGGATCGCGAGAATCGTCTCCGAATACAAGAATAGGTCGAGGTGCGAAATTTCGGCGGAAGAAGCTGTCCTTGCGAAAGCGCGACGTCTATGTCGGCGCAACCTACCAGCGCGCGCGACGCCGACCGGCGAACAGACGGATTTCATCGAAACGACAGCGATCGGGAACGGCCTGATTCGACGGCGCGATGCGTAGCGGGGCCGGCGCGGCGTCTCGATCATCGAAGCCGACGCTTATCGCCAGAGCGGCCGATAAGCCGCGCGCCGTGCGGCATCGCATCGCGCTGCAACGAAGGCCGCTCGCGGATCAAGCGACGCCGATGCGTTGCACCGCGATCGACGCGATGTCGACGCGGCACGGCGCGGCAGGATCGCGTCGCGCACCGCGCGATCGGCCACCGGCTGCTGCGCCGCGACGTCGGCCGCGCCGAACGCCCGCTACGCGAGCGCCGAGCGGCGCGTGATGTCGGCGGCCGTGTCGAGCGACAGACGCGTGAGCGACGCATTGACCTTCGCATGATCGTCCGGATGCGCGAGCGCCCAGCGCCCCGCCCGTTTAGCTGGTACTGCGAAATGCTGCCGCGCGCGGACGATACGACAACCGTCCATCCCTTCAGGTCGGCGACGTCGCGCACCGGCGAATCGGGCTGCACGACAGTGCCGAGCGACGCAGGCGAGCCGACGCGCGGCGGCGGGCGGCGAACGGCGGCGGGAAAGCGCGACGATTCATCGGCGGAAGCCTCTCGAACAAGCGTTGCCGCGCACGATCGCACGACCGACGAAACGCCAAGCTTATGGAATCGCCCGAAGCGGAACAAACATTGATTTGCGAAATGCTCATTGCAAACGACTATCCGGCAACGGGCGACGTGCGCAGGCGTCGAGCCGCACGCGCGCGGCTCGTAAGCGCGGGCGCATCGTCAGGCGCATCCAGATTCGGTTCGCCGAGCTGCGCGACAGGCCGCGCGACGTAGTCGCACGGCGTGAGCCCGACCGCCCGCCGGAAATGCCGGCCGAGATGGCTCTGGTCGAAGAAGCCGACTTCGGTCGCGACGACGGAAGGCGGCATGCCTCGCAGCAACAGATCCTGCGCGCGACGTATCCGCACGCGGCACAGATAGCGATGCGGTGACAGGCCCACTTCGTCGCGAAAGCGCGCCGCGAATCGCGACACGCTCAGGCCCGCGACGTCCGCGAGCGTGTGCAGATTGAGCGGCTGCGCGAAGTGCGTGTCGATGAAGCGCAGCGCGCAACGCACGGCGCGCGACACGGGGCGCGCCGCAGCGGGTGCGGCGCCGTCAATGCGATCCGGAACGTTCGCCATGCGTGCTCCGTCACGTCGCCGCGTGCGCAACCGCGGCCGGCTCGACGAAGCGCGCGATCGAAAATGGCTCGATCGGCGTGCTCGTCGCGCCCGTGTCGATCAGCTCAGCCATCGTGTCGCCGACGCCGGGTCCGAGCTGGAAGCCGTGCCCGCAGAAACCGAACGCGTAATAGAGGCCGTCGACCTTCGCGCTGCGCCCCATGATTGGCCGATCGTCCGGCATGTAGCCTTCGACGCCGCTCCACACGCGGATGATGTTCAGCCGCGTCAACGCCGGCGCGACGCGCGCGAGCTGACGGAACTGCAGCAGCGTGCTCTCCGGCAACACCTTCGCCCGGCGTTCGTCGAGATACGCAGGCGCGCGCGCGCAGCCGCCGATCACGATGTTGCCGCGCTCGACCTGCCGGAAATACACGACTTCCTCGATGTGCGGCGACGACACGCCGACCACCGGCCGGATCGCGTAAGGCACGGGCTCCGTGACGGCCATCTGCGGACCATTCACCGCGATCGGCACCGCTTCGCCGAATTGCGCGCTCAACTGACTGCCCCACGCGCCCGCGGTCACGAGCAGATTCGGCGCGCAGAACACGCGGCCGTCGACGGCGGTCGCGCGAAACGTGTCGCCGTCCTTCTCGGCGGTCGCGATCGTGGTGTTCTCCTCGATCCGCACACCCGCGCGCGCCGCCGCGCGGCCGAATGCCGGCGCGGCGAGCCGCGGGTTCGCATGGCCGTCCTTCTCCGAATGCGATGCGCTCAGGATCTCCGGACCGAGAAACGGGAACTTCGCGCGCATCGCCGCGCCGCGGTACAGGTCGAGCTTCAGCCCGTAGTGGCTCGCTTCCTTCGCATAGACTTCGAATGAATCGTCCTGCTCTTGCCGGTAGCACACGCGGATGTGCCCGGTCTGCAGGAATTCCGCGCTGTGCCCGATCAGCTCGGGCAGCCTCCCCCAGATCTCACGCGACCGGTTCGCGAGCGGCAGTTGCGGCAGATAGCGGCCTTGCCGGCGCACGTTGCCGAAGTTCGTGCCGCTCGCCTGCTGCCCGATCAGCGCGCGTTCGAGCAGGATCACCGAGCGTCCGCGCTGCCGCAGGAAGAACGCGGCCGCCGCGCCCATGAAACCGCCGCCGACGATCACCACATCCGCATCGGCCCGCATCACGATTCCTCCACTGTTTCGTCCGTCGCGCGCGTCCGCGGCGCGTCCGCGATCTCATGCGTCGCGATCGCAAGCGGCTTGACGGGCGCCTGCCCGCGCAACCGGCCGACCGCCTCGAGCGGCAGCTTCGCCGCATCCGCGATCACTTCGGCCGCCGCATGGCCGCAATAGCGCCCTTGGCAGCGCCCCATCCCGACGCGGCTGAACGCCTTCGCGCGATTCGCCTCGCACGCGCCTTCGTCGCGGATCACGCGACGCAGCTCGCCCGCACTGATGCCCTCGCAGCGGCATACGATCGTGTCGTCGGACAGTTGCGCCGCCTGCCGCGCTGGCCACGGAAACGCCCGCGCGAGGCCCGCGCGGAAGCGGTCCATTTTTTGGAGCACGCGCTGCAAGGCGGCGATCCGGCGTGCGTCGACCGCACGGCCAAGGTCGTTCAATGCGGCGAGCGCGGCGAGCTCGCCCGCCGCCTCCGCGCCATCGGCGCCGAGGATCCGCGCGCCGTCGCCCGCGAGATAGATGCGCTCGACCGAGCCGCGCCCCATCTCATCGCGCTGCGGCAGCCATTGGCGCGTCTGTTCGTCGAAGCGGAACGCGCAGCCGGCGAGATCGGCCAGTTGCGTCTCGGGACGAAGGTGGTAGCCAAGCGCGATCGCATCGCAGCCGATGCGGCGGACTTCGCCCTGCGCATCGCGATAGCTGACGCCCGACACGCCGCGCGCGTCGTCGCCGTGAATCTCGACGGGCGTCACGCCGGTCTCGATCGT
Organism: Burkholderia sp. BDU5; assembly: GCF_001522845.1. Taxonomy (NCBI): domain Bacteria; kingdom Pseudomonadati; phylum Pseudomonadota; class Betaproteobacteria; order Burkholderiales; family Burkholderiaceae; genus Burkholderia; species Burkholderia sp. BDU5. Next base: position 7,910 of record NZ_LOWC01000043.1, read on the forward strand.
CACGCCGCGATCCTTTAGCGACGCGACGAGCCGCGTCCCCTTGAACAGCGCGTCCGGGCGCGCGAGGAGCTTCGGCAGCGCGCGCAGCCGGTCGCTCGCGAGCGACGTGTCGAGCACCGCGGCGACGCTCGCCCCCGCCTGCACGTACTGGCTCGCGACGAGATACAGCAGCGGCCCGGTGCCCATGAACACGACTTCCGAGCCGATCGCGCATGCCTGCGCCTTCAGCGCGATCTGCGACGCGCCGAGACTGTATGCGCCCGCGTATTGCCAGCCCTTGACGGGAATCAGACGGTCGGTCGCGCCGGGACACAGAATCAGCGCATCGTAAGGATGCCGATATGAGCGCCCCGCGCGCATCGTGTAGAGCGCGCCGCCCGACACGTTCCACGCGAGCGTATCCGGCGAGTAGTCGAGCACGGGGCGCAGCCGCTCGAATGTGTCGTGCAGGCTGCGTGCGCGCTCCGCCTCGGTGCCGTAGAGCTTCGCATACGGCCGCACGAACGGTTCGGGCTGCCGACGATAAATCTGCCCGCCGTCGCGCCGCCCTTCGTCGACCACGAGCGGACGGACGCCCGCGCGCACCAGCGCTTCCGCGCAGCGCACGCCCGCCGGCCCCGCGCCGACGACGATCACACGAGATTCGGCCATTGCGCCTCCGGTTGTCGCGTGACGACGTCGAGCGATGCGTCGACGACCGTCGTGCACGCGCGCACGCGCTCGCCGTCGGCCGTCCACACCCAGCAGTCCTGACAAGCGCCCATCAGACAGAAGCCCGCGCGCACCTCGGGGCCGAATTCCGATTGCCGAACGCGGTCCGTGTTGCAGAGCATCGCCACGAGCAACGTGTCGCCTTCGAGCGCGTCGACCTTTCGTCCGTCGATGCGAAACGTCACGGTTCGGCGTTCGGTCTCGGCTAGCCGAACAAATCGCGATTTCATGCGTGCACTCCAGTCGCTTCGCTTGCGCGAAAAGCGTCGTGGTTGGAAGCGGCGCAACGGGCGTCGGTCGGCATCGGCATCAATGCAGGATGTCCTGCAAGCGGTAGTACGCGCCGATGAGCGGCAGGAACCATGCATGCCCGAAATGGCCCGGCATCGCCGGCCAGTCGAGCCCGCGCCACGGGTTGCTCGCGGTCGCGCCGTACAGCACGTCCGCCATCACGCGGCCCATATGCACCGACATCTGCACGCCGTGCCCGCTGTAGCCCATCGAGTAATACAGCCCTTCGTGCTGGCCCGCGCGCGGCAGGCGGTCGGCCGTGATGTCGACGAGCCCGCCCCAGCAATAGTCGAGGCGCACGTTCGCGAGCTCGGGAAAATACGCGGCCATTCCCGCGCGCAGGACGTCGCCGCTCTTCGCGTCGGAGCGCGGATTGGACATTGCGAAGCGTGCGCGCCCGCCGAACAGCAGGCGATCGTCGGGCGTCACGCGGAAGTAGTTGCCGATGTGGCGCGTCGTCACGTATGCGCGTCGCTGCGGGAACAAGCGGTCGAGCTGCGCCTTCGGCAGCGGCTCGGTGACGACGATGAAGCTGCCGACCGGCGCGATGCGGCGGCGAAACCACTGGAACGGGCCGAACTGCGACGCGCCCGTCGCGACCAGCACGCGATCGGCGCGGATCGTGCCGCGCGTGCTCGCGATCTCGTAGCGCTCGCCGTCGAGGCGCTTCAGTTGCGTGACGCCCGCGTGCTCGTGGATCCGCGCGCCGTGCGCGACGGCCGCGCGCGCGAGCCCGACGCCAAACTTGCCCATGTGCATCTGCGCGCCCGTGCGCTGCAGCAGGCCGCCGTAGAAACGGTCCGAGCCGACTTCGTCGCGCATCCGCGCGGGCTCGATCAGCTCGACGTTCGGATCGACGTCGCGACGCAGCAGCTCGCAGGTCTTCGCGAGCCCTTCGAAATGCTGCGGCTTCGCGGCGAGCTTCAGCTTGCCGGTGCGCAGGAAGTTGCAGTCGATCGCATGCTCGGTGACGATCGAATCGACCGTCGCGACCGCGCTCTCGTAAGCCCGGTAGAACGCCTGCGCGCGCGGCGCGCCGATTCGCGCGACGAGCGCTGCGTAATCCTGCGCGAGCCCCGTGTTGCACTGGCCGCCGTTGCGCCCGGACGCCTCGGCCGCGACCTGCCTCGCTTCGAGCACGACCGCCTGCACACCGCGCTTCGCGAGTTCGAGCGCGGCCGACAACCCGGTGAATCCGCCGCCGATCACGACGACGTCCGCGCGTCCTTCGACGGGCGCATTGCAGCCTCCGTCGAATGCGGGACGCGTATCCAGCCAGTACGATTCGAGTTTCATCGGTTCCTTCGTACGATTCGCCAACGGTTGCGGACCGGCGTCACGCGACGCCGGTCCGCGCCGATCACAGACCGACGACGCCCGCGAGGCCGCCGATGTCCTTGATCTCGGTGTAGCCGTAGAACGGCGTCGACGGCTCGTGGCCGCGCGAGACGAACACTTTGTGCTCGATGCCCATGTCGTGCGCGGACATCAGGTCGTAGCGCAGGCTCGACGACACGTGCAGGATGTCCTCGGGGCCGCAGCCGAGGTTGTCGAGCAGATACTCGAACGCCTGCAGCCGAGGCTTGTACGCCTGCGCCATCTGCGCGGTGTAGACGCGATGGAACGGCGCGCCGAGCTTGTCGACGTTGCGCTGGATCTGGTCGTTCGACGCGTTCGACAGGATCACGAGCGGAATCTCCTTCGCGACCTTCGCGAGTCCTTCCGGCACGTCCGGATGCGGCCCCCACGTCGGCACCGCATCGTAGAACTTCTGCGCTTCGGCATCGTCGTATGCGATGTTCCAGCGCTTGCAGGTCCGGTAGACCGCGTTCTTCACGACGTCCTGGTACGGCTTCCATGCGCCGAGCACTTCGTCGAGCCGGTACGCGGCGAAATCCATGACGAACTGCTCCATGTTCCCGGCGCTCACGCGCCCGGCGAACAGCTCGCGCGCGAGGTCGCCCATCCGGAAGCGCGTCAGCGTGCCGTAGCAATCGAACGTGATGTATTTGGGCTTGAAACGGGTCATGTCCTTGTCCTGTTGTCAGCAAAATCGAACCCGTGCGACGGGGCCATTCGAAACTCGAAAACCATGCGGCGACCGGCGCGAAGCGCGTGCTGGACATTCGTCGTCGCGAAGCTGCGGCGCACCGCGATCACGCTGTCGACTACGCCTGTTGCCAAGCATTTAATCACCTTCAAAAAGCCAAGTTGTCTTGTATTGGCGGTCGCGCAGCATAGAATCCGCCGTTTTTCGTGGCCGGCGCAGCACACTATGCGGCGCGGGTTTCAGGGCCGCGGCGCGGCATTTTTCGATCGCTTTTCAGCGGCGTTTCGGCGGCTTGCCGCCGCTTGCACGCTGCATCGCGGGCGGCGGCAAGCGATGTACAAGCCGCGATCGCGACGCCGGCGCGTGCCGTGGCCACCGTCCAATCGCAGAGCGCCGTTCGCCGTCCGCCCCGCATCACGCGTGCTCGCCAAAATCGATCAGCACGCTCTTCACGCGCAGATTCGCCTCGTACGCCTGCCGCCCGAGATCCTTGCCGATTCCCGAGTGCTTGTAGCCGCCCGTCGGTATCACGAAATCCGCGGTGCGGCCGTAGCGATTGATCCATACCGTGCCCGCCTCGATTCCGCGCATCATCCGCAGCGCACGGCTCACGTCGGCCGTATGCACGCCCGCCGCCAGCCCGTATTTGTCGTGCGCGGCGAGCGCGAGCGCTTCTTCTTCGCCATCGAACGTCTGTACGGTCAGCACCGGCCCGAAGATCTCCTCGCGCACCGCTTCCGCCTGCGGCGTCACGCCCGTCAGGATCGTCGGCGCGTAGAATGCGCCGTCGCCCGCGAGTTCGATCCGCGCGCCGCCCGTCGCCGCGTGCGCGCCGCCGTCGAGCGTCCGCTGCACGATGCCGTCGATCCGCTGTAGCTGCGGCATCGAGATGATCGGCGGCAGCGTCGTGCCGCGCGCCCACGTCGCGCCCGCCCGCAGCTCGGCGAACGCGGCCGCGACCGCGCCGACGAAGCGCGCCTCGACCTTGCGCTCGACGATGAGCCGCGAGCCCGCGACGCACACCTGCCCCGCATTGCCCGCGATCGCCGCCGCGACGCGACGCGCGACGCGCTCGAGATCCGGCGCGTCGGCGAACACGAGCTGCGGGCTCTTGCCGCCCAATTCGAGCGTCACGGGCTTCGTGCCGTGCTGCGCGCACGCGGTCATGATCGCGGCGCCCGTCTGGCTCGATCCGGTGAACGTCACTTTGGACACCTTCGGATGCCGGCACAGCGCGTCGCCTGTCGTGCGGCCATCGCCGTGCACGACGTTGAAGATGCCGGGCGGAATGCCCGCTTCGATCGCGAGCTCGGCGAACCGCACCGACGAGAACGGTGTCAGCTCCGACGGCTTCAGCACGACCGCGTTGCCGGCGGCGAGCGCCGGCGCGACCTTCCACGAAGCCATCACGAGCGGAAAATTCCACGGCGCGATCGCGCCGACGACGCCGTACGGCTCGGCGATCGTCATCCCGAGATGGTCGGTGCGCGTCGCCGCGACTTCGCCGCCGACGCGGTCCGCGTATTCGCTGAAGAAGCGAATTCCTTCGGCGGTGAACGGCACGTCCCAGCGCGCGGCATCGGCGATCGGGCGCGTCGAGCCGACCGCTTCGAGCGGCGCGAGCGTCGCGACGTCCGCCTCGATCAGATCGGCCCAGCGACGCATCGCACGCGCGCGCTCGCGCGGCGCGCGGCGCGCCCAGTCGCTCGTCCTGAACGCGCGCCACGCATCTTCGACCGCCTGGTCGACGAGCGATGCGTCCGCCGCCGGCAGCGCCGAATAGACGACGCCGTCCGACGGCCGCTTGACGTCGATGACGCCCGGGCCGTCGACATGCCGGCCGCCGATGAAATGCGCGCTGCGTACCGCGACGCGCGCCGGATCGAAACTATCCATCGTGTGTGTTCCTGAAACGTAGGGAAAGGGAGCGGCGAGGCGCGCGGCGACACGCTTCGCCGTGCCCGGCGGCGTCGCGACCTCCCGCCGCAAGCGACACAGGCGATGCGAACGCCTCGTGCGATGCGAACCGGAGCCGCGTCGCGACCGCCGCCTCGCGCCACGCCCGCGACGCAGTGCACGCGGCCCGCCTCATGCATTCCCGGCGCGCGGCGCGGCCCATCGCGTCACGCCGCCCGCGTCAGTTGCGGATACGCGCGGCACAGCTCCGCGAACAGCACGTCGACGATCTCGCCGCCGCCGTCCCCGCAGCCGTACGGATCCGCCGCGATGCGCGCGTCGAGCGCATCGAACAAGCGATGCTTGATGAAGTAGCGCCACGGCACCGGCACGCCGGTGAGGATGCGCGTGAGCGCCGCGTAGCGCGCGCGAGTCCACTTCGCCTCGAATGCTTCGCGGTACGTACCGAACGAAAACGCCGGCGCGAATTCGCCCGCGAGCCGTTCGCGCGCCGCATCGCGCAACGCGGCGGTCTGCTCGACGTCGACCTCGTCGCCGTCGAGCGCGACGCCGTACACGTCGCGCGCGACATCGGCGCTCACATAGCCGCGCAGCACGTCGTCGCGAACCTTCGCCGGCTCGCGGTCGATCGGCCGGCCGTAGCCGCCCGCGCCCGCGCCGACGAGCCGGATCACGTCGCCGGGCGCGCACACGACGAGATCGTTGTTGTCGAGCGCTTCCGCTTGCGGCGTGTCGGGATTGCGTGTGAAGCGCGCGTTGCCGCCCGGCAGTCCGCCATCGAGGCCCCACGACGCGAAGCGCGTGCGGTCGCGATTGCGCGCGGTCACGAGCGTGTTCGGCGCGAACACCTGGAACTCCATCACGAGCCCCTGCCCGCCGCGATACTGGCCCGCGCCGCCCGAGCCCGGCGCGACGCCGTAGCGCGTGATCCGGATCGGCACCTCGGCCTCGTTGATCTCGACCGGTGTGTTGCGCAGGAACGCGTTGTTCGCGCCGGAGCCGTCCTCGCCGTCGTCGGTCGCGCTGCCGCCCGCGCCGCCGCCGATCGGTCCGATCGACGCCATCACGGTTTCGCCTTCGCGGCTCATCGTCTTCACGCTGAGGATCGACAGCCCGCCCGCCGGGCAAGCGGCGAGACGCTCGGGCACCGCGCGCGCGAATGCGCCGAACGTCAGCAGATGCAGCAGCTTGCACGTGAGGCTGCGCATGCCGACCGCGGCGGGCGGCGCCGCGTTGACGACCGAGCCTTCGGGCAGCACGCAGCGCGCGACGCGCAGCATCCCGGTGTTCAACAGGATGTCGGGATTGAGCGTGTACAGCACGTAGACGAGGCCGACGAGCGCGAGCGCATGCCGTTCGTGGCCGCCTGTCGGCATGTTCAGCGACGACTGCAGTTGCGGATCGCTGCCCGAGTAGTCCATCTCGACTTCGCCGCCGCGGATGCGCGCGGTCAGCGCGACGCGCATCGGCTTGCCGTTTACCGAATCCTCGTCCGCGTATTCGGCGAAGCCGTAGTCGCCGTCGGGGATGCCGCGCAGGATCGTGCGCGCCTGTTCCTCGGAATAGTCGAGCAGCGCGCGCATCCCGGCCTTGAAGCCGTCGAGGCCGAAACGCTCGACGATCTCCAGCACGCGCCGCTCGCCCGTGTGCAGCGACGCGAGCTGCGCGAGCAAGTCGCCGACGTTCTGCTCGGGCGCGCGCACATTCGTCGCCATGATCCGCACGAGCGCGTCGTCGACGACGCCCGCGCGCGCGATCTTGCACGGCGGAAAGCGCACGCCTTCCTGCTGGATCTCGGTCAGCGTACGCGACAGCGAAGCCGGGACCGCGCCGCCCATGTCGGTGTTGTGGATGTGCCCGCCGACGAAGCAGACGATCTCGTCTCCGTAATACACGGGCTTCCAGATCACGATGTCGGGCGTGTGCGTCGCGACGAAGCCGCTGTACGCATCGTTCGTCATGCAGACGTCGCCCGGCGCGTAATCGTCGATCATCCGGATCACCGAGCCGTAGTCGAGCCCGACGTACCACGTCGCGCCGAGCGTCTTCGGTGACGCGAACGTGAGCCCGTCCGGCGTCATGATCGCGCACGAGAAATCTTCGGTTTCCTTCACGAACGTCGAATGCGCGGTCCGCACGAGCGTGTACGCCATGCTTTCCGCCGCCGAGACGCAATAGTTCGCGAAAATCTGCAGCACCGATTTGTCGAATTGCATTGCGTCCTCCGGATCAGCTCGCACGGTTCAGGATCAGTTGGCCGAGCGCGTCGACGCGGGCCCGGTAGCCGGGCAGCACGGTCGTCGTGCAGTCGTCCTGCGCGATCACGGCCGGGCCGTCGAAGCGCTGGCCCGCCTTCAGGTCGCGGCGCAGATAGAGCGCCGCGTCGTGGAATGCGCCGTTCATGAACACGCGGATCGTGTTCGCGGGCGTCGGCGGCGCGTCGCTCGCGTCGACGGGCTTCAGCGCCGGCTTCGGCGTCGCGGCCGAGATCACGAGCCGCAGCGCGACGACCTGCACGCGCGCCGACGCATCGCTGTGGCCGTACAGGCGCGCGTGCTCGCGATCGAACGCGTCGCGCAGCGGCGCCGGATCGTCGCCGTGCAGCCAGCCGAGCTCGAGCGGCGTGTCGATCTCGAACGACTGGCCCTTGTAGCGCATGTCGGCCGACACCACGATCCGCGCGTCGCGATCGTCGCCGATCTGCCCGACGATCCATCTGCGCGCCGCGCGTTCGAGCGCGCGCGCGTCCGCGCCGAGTTGCGCGAGCGACGCCGCGTCGAGGTCGTAGTAAGTCGTCTTCACGAAGTCGTTGCGCGTATCGGCGATCAGGCCGCCCAGCGCGCTCAGCACGCCCGGCGCGGCCGGCACGACGATCTCGTCGATGCCGATCGCACGCGCGAAGTGGCACGCGAGCATCGGCCCCGCGCCGCCGAACGGCAGCAGCGCGAACGCGCGCGGATCGATCCCGAAGCGCGACACGATCCGGCTCACGCCCGCATACATTCCCGACACCGCGACGTCGACGATCGCCTCGGCGGTCCGGTATGCGTCGCTGCCGAGCCGCGCGGCGAGCGCGTCGATCGCGCGATGCGCGGCCGCGCGATCGACCTTCACCGAGTCGTAGCCGAGACTCGCGTTGCCGATCACGCCGAGCACGACGAACGCGTCGGTGATCGTCGCGCGCGTGCCGCCGCGCCCGTAGCAGACGGGGCCCGGATTCGAGCCGGCGCTGTCCGGGCCAACCTTCAGCACGCCGAAATCGTCGACCCAGGCGATCGAACCGCCGCCGTCGCCGATCGACGACACGGACACCGAAGGAATGTGAATCTGGAAGTCGCCGATGTATTCGCCGGTCGCGTACTGCGGCTCGCCGTCGACGATCAGCGCGACGTCGGCGGTCGTCCCGCCGATGTCGAGGCTCATGCAGCGCGGCAGACCGCTCTGCTTCGCGACGTATGCCGCGCCGATCACGCCGGACGCGGTGCCGGACAGGATCATCTGCACGCAGTTGGTCTTGCCCGCTTCGGCGCTCATCACGCCGCCGTTCGATTTCGTGACCTTCATGTCGCACGAAACGCCCGTCTCGGCGAGCGCGCGCTGCAGCGAGCCGAGATAGTGCGACACCTTCGGCTGCACATAGCCGCCGATCACCGCGGTCAACGTGCGCTCGTACTCGCGGATGATCGGCCACACGTCGGACGAGCACGACACGAAGAAGCCCGGCATCTCACGCTCGACGATCGCCTTCACCGCGTGCTCGTGCGCTGGATTGCGATACGAATGCAGCAGCGCGATGACGACGCCGTCGCACTTCGCGCGCCGCAGCCGCGCGATCGCGTCGAGCACGCTCGATTCTTCGACTGGCGTCTCGATGCTGCCGTCCGCCGCGAGCCGCTCGATCACGCCGAACACGCGCTCGCGCGGCACGAGCGGCGCGGGCCGCTTCGACAGCAGGTTGTACATGTCGGGGCCTTTCAGCCGCGCGAGGTCGAGCACGTCCTCGAAGTGGCGCGTCGTGACGAGACCGAGCCGCAGGCCCTTGCGCTGCACGACCGCGTTGACGCCGACCGTCGTGCCGTGCGTGAAGTACGCGACATCGCGCGGCGCGATCCCGTAGCGCTCGCCGAGCGACGCCATCCCGCACAGCACTTCGCTGCCGGGACTGTCCGGCCGCGAAAACACCTTCAGCGTCTTCAGTTCGCCCGTCGCGTCGTCGAGTACCGCGAAATCGGCGAACGAGCCGCCGATGTCCACCCCGATTCTGATTCCCACGAAGATTCCTTGCTCATTGATGCCCGGCAGGCGCGGCCCGCCGGGCGACAGGAAAGACCACCCGAAGCCGCGCTTCAGGACGCGCCGCCCTCATCACGAGCGCCCCGCGGGCGGCGCCTGGAAACGGATCAGGTCGGCCTCGCTGCGATGGCAGAGCACCTGCGCGCCGTTGTCGAGCGTGCGCAGCGACGGCGTCGCCTGATTGCAGACGCCGTCGATCCGCACCGCGCAGCGCGACAGGAACGAGCACAGCTCCGGGTTGCCGGCAGAGGGACCGATCGGCGCGAGCGGACGGCGGCAGCGCTCGGTCGCGTCGTCGAGCCAGCCCGCGCGCAGCTCGGGCGCGGACGACACGAGCAGATGCGAATACGGATGGAACGGCGGCGCGCACAGCGCCTCGCGGCTGCCCGTCTCGACGCGCTGGCCCGCGTACAGCACGACGATGTCGTCGCTGATCGCGCGCACCTTCGCGATGTCGTGCGTGATGAACAGGTAGGACACGCCGAGCTTGCGCTGCAGATCGCCCAGCAGGTCCATGATCGCCGCGCCGACGACCGTGTCGAGCGCGGACGTCACTTCGTCGCAAAGAATCAGCTCCGGCTCGGCGGCGAGCGCGCGCGCGAGGTTCACGCGCTGCTTCTGTCCGCCCGACAGCTCGACCGTGCGGCGCGCGGCGATCGACGCCGGCAGCCGCACGAGCTCGAGCAGCTCGGCGACGCGCCGCCGCGCGCGCTCGCCCTTCATCCCGTGATAGAACGCGAGCGGCCGCGCGAGCGTGCGCTCGACCGTATGCACCGGATTGAGCGCCGTGTCCGCGTTCTGGAACACGATCTGGATGCGCCGGTATTGCTCCTTCGTGCGGCGGCCCAGGTCGCTCGGCAACGGTTCGCCGTCGAGCAGCAGTTGCCCGCCCGCGGCCGGCACGAGGCCCGCGATCACCTTCGCGAGCGTCGTCTTGCCGGAGCCCGATTCGCCGATCACGCCGACCGTCTGCCCGCGGCCGATGCTCAGATCGACGTCGTCGAGAATCGTCTTCGCCGGCCGGCCGTTGCCGTCCTTGCGGCCGTAGCCGGCGGTCACGCGGCGCACTTCGAGGAGCGGGCCCGCGTCGGCTTTCGCCTGCGCGGCCGCGCGCTCGAAATCGGTCGGCGTCACCGCCGCGATCAGGCTCTGCGTATACGGATGCGCGGGCGCGTGCAGGATCTGCTCGGTGTCGCCGATCTCGCGGATCCGGCCGTCGCTCAGCACGACGATGCGGTCCGCCATCTGCGCGACGACTGCGAGATCGTGCGACACGTACACGGCCGTCATCCCGCATTGCCGGATCACGCGCTTGAACGCCTGCAGCACGTCGATCTGCGTCGTCACGTCGAGCGCGGTGGTCGGCTCGTCGAGGATCACGAGCTCAGGATCGGTGATCAGCGCCATCGCGGCCATCAGCCGCTGCAGTTGCCCGCCCGACACCTGGTGCGGATAGCGCGCGCCGATCTTCTCCGGCTCGGGCAGCGCGAGTGCACGGAACAGTTCGACCGCTTTCGCCCCGGCGGCGCGCCGCGTCATCGTCTTGTGGATCAGCGCGCTCTCGATCACCTGATCGAGGATCGTGCGCACCGGGTTGAACGCGGCGGCCGCGCTCTGCGCGATGTACGCGACCTTGCGGCCGCGCAGCGACGCGAGCGCCTTGTCCGACAAGGCTCGCACGTCGGCGTCGCCGATGCGGACCGCACCGCCCGCGATCCGGCAGCCGCTTCGCGCATGGCCCATCAGCGACAGCGCGATCGTCGTCTTGCCGGAACCGGATTCGCCGATCAGCGCGAGCACTTCGCCGCGCCGCACGTCGAAGTCGACGCCGTGCACGATCGTCGTGACGGGCTCGCCCGGGCGGCCGACGACGACGCGCAGCCCGCGCACCTCGACGAGATTGTCGCGATCGACGTTCATTCAGTGTTCTCCTGCGGCGCCTGCCGCGTCGCTGCGGCGGCCGCGATGCGGCAGGCCGTCGATCAGCAGGTTCACGCCGACCGTCAGGATCGCGATCGCGAGCGCCGGCATGATGACGACGGGCGAGCCTTCGCCGAGCCCGGCGATGTTCTCCCGCACGAGTGAGCCGAGATCCGCGTACGGCGGCTGCACGCCGAGGCCGAGGAAGCTCAGGCCGCTCAGCAGCAGCACGACGAACGTGAAGCGCAGGCCCGTATCGGCGAGCATCGGGTGGATCATGTTCGGCAGCATCTCGACGCACGCGATGTAGGCCGGGCGCTCGCCGCGCGCCCGCGCGACCTGCACGTATTCGTACGTGCTGATGTTGAGCGCGAGCGAGCGCGCGATCCGGTACGAGCCGGGCATGTAGCTGATCGCGGCCGTCAGGATCAGGAGCGGCAGCGACGAGCCGAACGCCGCGACGAGCATCAGCGCGAACATCTTCGACGGAATCGACGTGATCGCGTCGAGCAGGCGGCTCATCGTCTCGTCGACCGCACGGCCCGCGACCGTCGCGAACAGGCCGAGCGACGTGCCGGTGATCGCGGCGAGTAGCGCCGCGGCGAGCGCGAGCAGCACGGTCAGGCGCGTACCGTAGACGATGCGGCTCAGCATGTCGCGGCCGAGGTAGTCGGAGCCGAGCGGCAGCTTCGCGCTGAAGGGAGCGAACACGTCGGTCGACACGATCGAGCCGACCGAATGCGGCGCGAGCCACGGCGCGAACACCGCGACGAAGAGCGCGATGCTCACCATCGCGAGACCGACCCAGCCGCCTTTCGACAGCCGCAGCCGCGCGGCGAATGGCTTGCGCGCGGCGCGCGAGGCGGGCGCGCCGGACGGCGCGCCGCCGCTCCACGACGGCTCGCGGCCGTCGGCGGGGGTGGCGCTGCTGCGTTGAATCAGATCGGCGTGGTTCATGGGCCGCGTCTCCGTCGAAAGGGGTCCGGGATTCGTCATGTCCGCAGCTTCGGATTCGAGACGATCGAGCACAGGTCGGCGAGCAGCACGAGCACGAGATAGCCGAAGCAGAAGATCATCGTGCACGCCTGGACGAGCGGGAAATCGCGGTTCGCGACCGCGTCGACCATCAGGCTCGCGAGGCCCGGATAGTTGAAGATCGTCTCGACGACGATCACGCCGCCGAGCAGATACGACAGGCTCAGCGCGACCGCATTGGCGATCGGACCGATCGCGTTCGGCAACGCGTGGCGCAGCACGACGCGCGCGGGGCTCGCGCCCTTGAGCATTGCCATCTCGACGTACGACGCGCCGAGCTGCTCGATCACGGCCGCGCGCGTCATCCGCGCCATCTGCGCGATCACGACCGCGCACAGCGTGAGCACCGGCATCGCATACGCGCGCAGGACGTGATCGACGCTGTCGATCTCGCCGTTGTACGACAGCGCGGACAGCCAGTGCAGCTTGACCGCGAGCACGAGCACCGCGACCGTCGCGATCAGGAACTCGGGCGTCGCGACGAGCGACAGCGTGCCGAGGCTCACGATCCGATCGATCACGGTCTCGCGTTTCACCGCCGCGAGAATGCCGAGCACGAGCGCGACCGGCACCGACAACGCCGTCGTGATCGCGGCGAGCGTCAGCGACTTCGGCAGCCGCCCGTCGATCATCTCGGCGACGGGCAGCCCGCTCGACAGTGACTTGCCGAAATCGCCGTGCAGCACCTGCGCGAGCCAGTGGCCGTAGCGCAGATGGACCGGCTGATCGAGGCCGAACTGCAGGCGCAGCGCGGCGACCGTCTCCGGCGTCGCCGACTGGCCGAGCGCCGCCTGCGCGGCGTCGCCCGGCAGCAGGTTCGTGATCGCGAATATGATCACCGACACGATCAGCAGCGTGAGCGCCGTCAGCGCGATCCGCTTGCCGATCAACTCGACTATGGTCTGGTTCATCTGCGGGGCCTCTTCGAAACGACGCGGGCCGGGCCCGGGAGCGATGCGCGCCCGGCGCCCGGCGATGCCGGCTCCATCACGTGCGCATCACGCTTCCCACCAGACGTGCTCGGCGAACTGGAAGCCCATCAGCGCGCCCGTCGGGATCGAGCCGAGGCCCTTCAGGCGCTTGTCGTGCGCATCGAGCATGCTGATGAACGCCGGAATGCCGATCCCGCCCTGCTCGGCGACGAGCGCCTGCATCTCGCCGTACATCTGCTTGCGCTTCGCTTCGTCGGTTTCCGAGCGCGCGGCGAGCAGCAGCTGGTCGAACTTCGGGTTCTTCCAGCCCGACTCGTTCCACGTCGCATCCGACTTGAAGAACTGCGTGAACAGCACGTCGGCGCTCGAGCGCGGATTGATGCTGCCGAAGCCGAGCGGATGCTTCATCCAGTGGTTCGACCAGTATCCGTCGGCGGGCACGCGGTTCACCGTCAGGTTCACGCCGATCTTCGCCGCCGTCTGCTGCAGCAGCACGGCCATCTCGACCGAGCCGTTCGCGTCGGTCGTCGCATAGAGGGGCGGCAGCGTCGTGCCGATCGCACCCGCCTTCTGGAAATGGAACTTCGCGCGGTCGAGGTCGAACGGCCGCTGCGCCAGCGACGCGTTGAAGTAGCGATGCCCCGGCGGAATCGGCTGGTCGTTCGCAACCACCGAGTAGCCGCGGAACACGGCCGAGCGGATCTGCTCGCGATCGAACAGGTACTTCATCCCGTTGACGAAATCCATGTTGCCCGTCATCGCGCTGTCGCGGCGCAGGATCAAGTCGGTGTAAAGGCCCGACTTCGTCTCCTTCACCGCATAGCCCGCCGTCGACGCGACTCGCTGCGTCGCGCGCGGATCGACGCCGTTGATCAGCTGCACGTCGCCCGACAAGAGCGCGTTCACGCGCGCGGCCGCGTCGCCGATGCCGATCAGCTCGATCTGGTCGAGGTACGGCGCGCCCGACTTCCAGTAGCCGTCGTTGCGCGCGCCGACCGTCGACACGCCCGGCTTGAACGACTTCAGCTTGTACGGGCCCGTGCCGATCGCCTGCGAGAAATCGGTCGTGCCGTCCTTGACGATCACGAACTGCGGCGTCGCGAGGATCACCGGCAGGTCGGCGTTCGCGTTGTCGAGCGTCAGCGTGACCTCGTTCGGGCCGGTCGCCTTGATGTCGGCGAACTGGTCGGCGAGCGACTTCACCTTCGACGCGGTCGCCGCGTTCTTGTGGCGCATCAGCGAGTAGACGACGTCCGCGGGCGCGAGCGGCTTGCCGTCGTGGAACGTCACGCCGCGGCGCAGCTTGACGACCCAGGTCTTCGCATCCTTCGTCTGCACCGATTCGGCGATGTTCGGCTGCGGCGTCAGGCTCTCGTCGAGCTGCGTCAGGCCGCTGTAGAACAGGAAGAAACGGATGTAATCGGCGCCCGTCGAGCCCTTCGCCGGATCGAGCGTGTCGGCGGTCGAGCTCGCGTCGTACGCGACGCGGATCTTGCCGCCGCGCTTCGGCGCCGGAGCGGCGAACGCGGATTTCGCGCCGGCCAGCAACCCGCCTGCGGCACCCGTCGCCAACACGCCCCCCGCGGCCATCACACGCATCATGTCGCGGCGCGTGAAACCGCCATGTTTGATTTCGTCGCTCATCCGAACAGCTCCTAACAATGAGAAGGTTGATCCTGGGTGTCCAGCAGTTTCTTGTTCCGACGTATGGTCCGGGTCCGCCTGCTGGTGCCGGTTCCCGCGATGCGCGCTTCAAAACGATTTAAGCATCGAAAAAAATGCCGATTGTCGCGATTCGACGCGCCTTGACGACATGATTCGACCGTTTTAGGTGGTCAGCGCAGCACGATTTGCTGCGCGTCCGCGAAAACCCCGGCGGCGAGCGGCGTTCCGGCGACGCCGGTTTGACGCGTCACGTCCTGGCGAAAATCGTAAAGGGGCGCGCGTCGCGGCAATCGTCGACAAAAAAGTCGATTCGGCACAACCGACGCGTTCTCGCGCGCCGGACCATGCGTTTTGCATCGATTCGCGCGCGAGGTGGTTCTGGGCGGGCCAACGAGAAGTTCGCCCTAGCACAACATCCCATAAATAGATTGAATAATTGATCGCCTCGGACATGATGGCGGGATGAGCCGAGGCCGCCAAGCAATGCCAGTGAAGCTGGCGAGGAAAGAAAGACAGGAACTGCTATCGCTGATCGAGCGCAAGACCGCTGCGCAGCGAGATGTGATGCGCGCGCAAATCGCGTTGTGGGCGCACGAGGGTTACTCCAACACGGTCATTGCGCGGGAGCTGGGGGTATCGGTGAAAACGGTCTGCCTGTGGCGCAAGCGCATTGCGCGGCAAGGTGTCCAAGGCATTCGCGAGGGCGAGCGAAGTGGCCGTCCGCCACGCATCACGCACGAAGCGCGGCTGCAATTGATCGCGCTGGCGTGTGAAACGCAGGAACCTGAGGGACGGGTCACACCGACGCTCGACGAGATTGTGGCGCGCCGTGGAGCGCGGTGTCGTCGGGCAGATCAGCCGCAGCCAGGTACAGCGCATTTTGCGGGCCGGCATGTACGCCCGCACCGGGTCCAGCAATGGCTACACAGCTCAGACCCGGCCTTTCGCGAAACGGTCAACTGGATTTGCAAGCTGTATCGCAAGGCGCCTCGAAACGCGGTGGTACTCAGTATCGACGAGAAGACCGGCATTCAGGCCATCGAGCGCAAGCACCCGGAACGCTCGCCCGCACCAGGACGGCTGCGTCGTCGTGAATTCGAATATATCCGTCACGGCACCCAGACGTTGATTGCCGCGCTCGATGCGCATACCGGGAAGGTGCTCGCCGAGTGCCGCGATCGACGCACCCAGGACGATCTGGTCGCCTTCATGGAGCGCGTGGCAGTCGCGCACCCGGGCAAACAAGTGCACGTGGTTTGGGATAACCTGAACACGCATCGCGCCCAGGTCGTCTGGCAGGAGTTCAACGCGCGGCATGGCAACCGGTTTCATTTCCACTTCACGCCGTTGCACGCGAGCTGGGCCAATCAGATCGAACTCTGGTTTGCGCGCTATACCCGCCGGGTGCTGCGCCATGCCAGTCACGCCAGCACTGCGCACCTGCGCGAGCGGACCGAGCGGTTCGTCAGCGAGCACAATCGGGCCGCGCGCCCCTTCAAATGGAGTTTCCGCAGCTATCCGCTACAAGACGGCGCATCGTAATTGAGGGGCCGACACAACTGTGCGAACCGTTGTTGCCGATGCCCCCGTCCCGTACTGGCAACCATCCCACAAACTGTATCGGTACTGTACCGCCACAGTCCACTAAACTCCCTTCGTCATCCTTGAATTCCAAAGACGAAGAGAGCATCACCATGGACTACCTCACCATCAGTGCGCTGCCCGCCGGCATGCTGTTCGCGCTCGTCACCTCGATCACCCCCGGCCCGAACAACACGATGTTGCTTGCATCCGGCGTCAATTTCGGCTTTCGCCGCACGCTGCCGCACATGCTCGGCATCAGCGCCGGCGTCGCGATCCTGATGCTGTCGGTCGGCTTCGGTCTCGGCGAAGCATTCAAGCGCATCCCGGTCCTCTATACGTTGCTCGAGACCGCGAGCGTCGCCTATCTGCTGTATCTCGCGTGGCGCATCGGCACGTCCGGCGAAGTGCGCGCTCACAACGGCAAATCGCGTCCGATGACATTCATCGAGGCGATCGCGTTCCAATGGGTCAATCCGAAGGCATGGATGATGGTGCTGACCGCCGGCACGACGATCCAGCTCTCCGCCGACTACGGCCGCAACGCCGTCTGGATGGCGCTCGTATTCGTCTTCGTCGGTCTGCCGAGCATCAGCGTCTGGGCCGCGTTCGGCCAAGGGTTGCGCGGCTTCCTGTCGAACCGGCGCTGGTTGCGTGTGTTCAACATCACGATGGCCGCGCTGCTCGTTCTGTCGCTTTATCCGATGTTCGCCAAGATCACCGGCCACTGAGACGCGGCGCACCGTTGTGATCCGATCCGGTAAAGCGTACGCTGTTCTTCCGGACGCCGGTTCGCTGTTCCGCGACCCCGTCCCGGCCGGGAGAACGCAGATGAAGCCACTGCTGAAAGCAGGCGATCGGATCGAAGGCCTGCATTGGGTCGCCGAATACCGCCATCGCGCACACTTGATTCGCGTGCTGCGTGAGCGCGTCGAAGTGGGTACTTACGGCGCACCGTCCGCGCTGTTCGGCGACGAGGAGGAGATGGGCGCGTCGACGCCTGCCGATCACCGCAGCCGCGAAGCCGCACTGCGCGCGTATCTGCGCCACTTCGCAAAGATCCACGACGCCGAAGAATAACGGGGCCAAACGCGCCCCGCGCCGCCCCGCCTGTCGTCTCAACCGGTCACGCCGCCCGCGTCGGCGCGTTCGGTTCCGCGTCGCGCAACGCGGCCGTGCGCTTGACCATCAATGCGCCCGCCGCGATCAACGCCGGCGCCGCGAGCATCGAGAAAATCGTGCCGAACCCGAGCTGCGCCTGCAACAGCAAGCCGCCTGAAAACGCGCCCAGAATCCCGCCGAAGCGTCCGACGCCGAGCATCCAGGCGACGCCCGTCGCACGTCCGCTCGTCGGATAGAACGCGGCTGCGAGCGCCGGCAGCGACGATTGTGCGCCATTCATGCAAACGCCCGCGACGAACACGACAGTCGCGAGCAGCGCGAGATGCCCGGCCTGCAGCCCGATCATCCAGACGAACAGCGCCGTCAACGCGTATGTGACCGCGATCACGCGATGCGGCTCGAAGCGGTCCATCAGCCAGCCGGTTGCGATCGCGCCGATGCCGCCGCCGAGCGGAAAGAGCGCGGTGACGAGCGCCGCATCGCGCACGGTGAAGCCGGTGTCGCGGATCAGCGTCGGCAGCCAGCTCGTCAGCAGATAGTAGACGAGCAGTCCCATGAAGTATGTGAGCCACAGCATCGCGGTGCCCGCGCGGTAGCGCGGCGACAGCACGACGGCCGCACCCGAGCGCTGCTGTTCGCCACGGTCTTCGGGCAGCACGAAGCGCACGCCGTCGAACGACGTGCCGGGCGCGATCCGGCGCAGCACCGCGGCGATCCGCTCGCGCGGCGCGCCACGCAGCACCATGAATCGGATCGACTCGGGCAACGCGATCAACAACGCGCCGAGCACGAGCGGCGCGATGCCGCCGACGACGAATACGCTGCGCCAGCCGTGATCCGGGATCAGCGCGGCGGCGACGAGGCCGCCCGCCGACGAGCCGAGCGTGAAGCCGCAGAACATCGTGTTGACGAGAAACGAGCGTTTCGCGTGCGGCGCGTACTCGGCCATCAGCGTCGTCGCGTTCGGCATCGCGGCGCCGAGACCGAGTCCCGTCAGCAAGCGCAGCACGGCCAGCTCCGTCACCGATTGCGCAAACGCGCAGCCGATGCTGAAGAGTCCGAACAACACGACCGAGCCGACCAGCACGCGCTTGCGACCGATCCGGTCGGCGAGCGGGCCCGCCGTGAGCGCGCCGAACGCGAGGCCGACGAGCGCCGCACTCATCACCGGTCCGAGCGCGGCCTTCGTCACGTGCCATTCCTGGCCGAGCGCGGGCGCGACGAAGCCGATCGCGGCGGTATCGAAGCCGTCCGCCGCGACGATCAAAAAGCACAGGATCAGAATCAGCCACTGATAGGGCGAGAAGCGCCGCTCGTCGATGAACTGCTGCACATCGAGCTGGCGCGCGAAATCGGTCATTGCTGTCTCCGTTGGGTTTGTCATCGACGCCTTTCGCGTCCTGCGCCGATGCGATGCCGGCGCATGTCGTCGCGCACGGGCAGCAGCCGTTCGGCGGGCCGCCCGTGCGGTGTGTGCTTCGTGTTTCGCGTCGCGCGGCGTCAGGCCGCGTCTTCTTCGCCAAAGATGCGCTGCGCGAGATGGAACGCCGAATTCGCCGCAGGCACGCCGCAGTAGATCGCAGTCTGCAGCAGCACTTCCTTGATCTCGTCGCGCGTGACGCCGTTGTTCTTCGCCGCGCGCAGATGCAGCGCAAGCTCCTCGCCGCGATTGAGCGCAACCATCATCGCGATCGTCAGCAGACTGCGCGTGTGGCGCGGCAGCCCGTCGCGCGTCCAGATCTCGCCCCACGCATAGCGCGTGATCAGGTTCTGGAACTCATCGGTCAGCTCGGTGCGATTCGCGAGCGAGCGGTCGACGTGCATATCGCCGAGCACAGCGCGGCGCACCTTCATGCCCGCTTCGTAACGTTGATCGTCGTTCATCTCGATGCTCTCGCGTCAGGCCGTCAGGAAATCGATCAGCGTTTGGTTGAAGCCGTCCGCGCACTCGATGTTCGAGATGTGCGCGCAGTCGAATTCGACGTGCTTCGCGCCCTCGATCGCCGCGGCGAGCGCGCGGCCCTGGTCGGGCGGCGTCGACATGTCGTGCGTGCCCGTCACGACGAGCGTCGGCACGTCGATGCCCTTCACTTCGTCGCGCAGATCGGCGGCGTTCAGCGCATCGCAGTTCGCCGCGTAGCCGTCCTTGTCGGTGTGATTGAACGTGTCGCGGATCACGTCGACGAGGCGCGGCTCGCGCTCGAAGAACGCGGCCGTGAACCAGCGCGGCAGCACCGCGTCGGCAAGCGCCGCCATTCCTTCGGCACGCGCCTTCTGCGCACGCGGCCCCCATACTTCCGGCGAGCCGATTTTCGCCGACGTGTTCGAGAGCACCACGCGATCGGTTCGGTTCGCATGGCGCGCGGCGAGCGCCGCGCCCGTCAGGCCGCCCATCGAGATTCCGCAGAAGTGCGAGCGCGCGATCCCGACGTGATCGAGAAGGCCGATCACGTCGCCCGTCAACTGATCGATCGTATACGAGCCTGCCGGTGCATCCGAGTGGCCGTGGCCGCGCGTGTCGTAGCGCAGTAGGTTGAAGTGCGCCGTCAGCGGGCCGATCTGCGGCGCCCACATCGACAGATCCGCACCGAGCGAATTCGACAACACGAGCCACGGCGCGTCAGCGCGCGTCGCGCGGTCGATCCGGTAATGCAGCCGCACTCCGTTGACTGAAGCGAAAGGCATGGGAATCTCTCCTTAGTGGCGGCTCGCGTGAAGCGCGAGCACGGCGTCGACGTAGGCGTGCGCCTCGCCGACGTAGTGAGCGGGGTCGAGCAACTGCCGCAGCGCGTCGGGCGCGAGGTGCGCGGCGACGTCCGGGTCCGCGGCGAGCACGTCATGCAACGAGCGGCCGCTTCGCACGGATTCTTTCGATGCGCGCTCGACGAGATGATGCGCATCGAGCCGGCCGATCTTGTCGCCGAGCGCGAGCATCACCGCTTCGCCGAGCACGAGGCCGTGCGTCGCGTCGAGGTTTTCGGCAAGGCGCGCGACGTCGACGTTCAAGCCCGCGACGATCTGCGCGATCTGCGCGAGCGCGCCGCCCGCGAGCCGCGCGAGTTCGGGCAGCGCGTCCCATTCAGCCTGCCAGCCGCCAAGCGCGCGCTCGTGTTCTTGCACCATTCCGGCGAACACGGTCGAGACGAGCCCCGGCGCGCGCACGGCCGCGGTCAGCACGGCCGCGCAGCCGACCGGATTGCGCTTGTGCGGCATCGTCGACGAGCCGCCCTTGCCGGCCGCGGCCGGCTCGGCCAGCTCGCCGACTTCGGTCTGCATCGACAGCGAAATGTCGCGTGCGATCTTGCCGAGCGTGCCGATCAGCATCCCGAAACAGGCGGCGGTCTCGGCGATACGGTCGCGCTGCGTGTGCCACGGTACGGCGGGCAGCATAAGTTGCAAGTCGTCGGCGAACGAACGCGCGACGGCAGGCGCCGCGTCGCGCAAGCTCGCGAGCGTGCCCGCCGCGCCGCCGAACTGCAACGCGAGCGCGCGCGCGCGCAGCGCGGCGAGACGCTCGCGATGACGGAGCAGCGCATCGAGCCATTGCGCGAACTTCAATCCGAGCGTGATCGGCAGCGCCTGCTGCAGCCATGTGCGGCCGATCATCGGCGTCGCGCGATGCGCGGCGGCGAGCGACGCGAGCGTCGCGCACGTATCGCGCAGCAACGGCTCGAGCCAATCGAACGTATCGCGCAATTGCAGCACCGTCGCCGTATCGATGATGTCCTGGCTCGTCGCGCCCCAATGCAGGTACTTCGCCGCTTCGGCGTCGCGCGCCTTCACGCGCGCGGTCAGTTGCTTGACGAGCGGAATCGCGAGGTTGCCGCCGAGCGCCGCGTCGCGCGCGAGCGCTTCCGCGTCGAGTGCGTCGGCCACGCACGTCGCCTCGATCGGCGGCACCGCGCTCGCCGGAATCACGCCGTGCGCGGCGAGCGCGCGCGCGAGCGCGGCTTCGACGTCGAGCATCCGCTGCAGCGTCGCGCGCGGCGACCAGATCCGGTTGAGCGGCTCGCTGCCGCAGATGAGGGAAGTCAGGCGGGCGCTGTCTTCGAGCATGGGATCGATTGGAAAGACGGAATGCGCTTATTGTCCACCGAAGCATCGGACGCTGCGCACTCGTCCGTTCGGGCAACCGCGGCGATACGCCGTGCGGCCGCACGACGCGAACGGCGCGCGCCGCCGCGTCACGCCGCGGCCTTCTGCGTCGCGTCGATGAGCGGCACGCCCGTCAGCTTCTGCAACGCGTCGAACGAGATGTCGGTGAAGATCTCGCGCACCGCGAGCCCGTCGCTCGTCACGTCGAGCATCGCGAGATCGGTGTAGATGCGATCGACGCAACGCACGCCCGTCACCGGATACGAGCATTCCGCGGTGATCTTGCTTTCGCCCTGCTTCGTCAGGTGCTCCATCATCACGAACACCTGCTTCGCGCCGATCGCGAGATCCATCGCACCGCCGACCGCGGGAATCGCATCGGGCGCGCCCGTGTGCCAGTTCGCGAGGTCGCCTTGCGCGGACACCTGGAACGCGCCGAGCACGCAATAGTCGAGATGGCCGCCGCGCATCATCGCGAACGAATCCGCGTGATGGAAGTACGCGCCGCCCGTGAGCAGCGTCACGTGCTGCTTGCCGGCGTTGATCAGTTCGTCGTCCTCTTCGCCCGGAGCGGGCGCGGGGCCCATGCCGAGCAGGCCGTTCTCGCTGTGCAGGAAGATTTCCTTGTTCGGATCGAGATGATTCGCCACGAGCGTCGGCACGCCGATCCCGAGGTTCACGTAAGCGCCTTCAGGAATGTCTTGCGCGACGCGCTTCGCCATTTCGTCGCGGGTCAGTCGTTTCATCGTGTTCTCCTCGGGGGTCAGGCGGCGCTCGCGGCGCGTTCGGCAGCCAGCTCGGCCGCATGCGCGGCCTGCGGCACTTCGACGATTCGCTGCACGAAGATGCCGGGCGTCACGATGTGCTCGGGATTCAGCGCGCCGAGCGGCACGACTTCCGACACTTGCACGATCGACGTCTTCGCGGCCATCGCCATCACCGGGCCGAAGTTGCGCGCGGTCTTCCGATAGACGAGGTTGCCCCAGCGGTCGCCCTTGAGCGCCTTCACGAGCGCGAAATCCGCATGGATCGGCGTCTCGAACACGTACAGCTTGCCGTCGATCAAGCGCGTCTCCTTGCCTTCGGCGAGCCTCGTGCCGAAGCCCGTCGGCGTGAAGAAGCCGCCGATGCCCGCGCCCGCCGCGCGAATCCGCTCGGCGAGATTGCCTTGCGGCACCAGCTCGAGTTCGATCTCGCCCGCGCGATACAACGCGTCGAACACTTGCGAATCGGCCTGGCGCGGGAACGAGCAGATGATCTTGCGCACGCGCTTCGCCTTCAGGAGCGCGGCGAGGCCCGTCTCGCCGTTGCCGGCGTTGTTGTTGACGATCGTCAGGTCGCGCGCGCCTTGCGCGATCAGCGCGTCGATCAGTTCGGACGGCATCCCGGCCGTGCCGAAGCCGCCGATCATGATCGTCGCGCCGTCGTGAACGTCGGCCACCGCCGACTGGAGGGAATCGAAAATCTTGTTGACCATGTCTCTTCCTATGCGAATCCGCGCGTGCCGCCCGCTGCGACACACGTTCGCGCATGGCTGCGCGCCTCGCTAGACGATCCGATTTGTTCGAAATTCGAACTCAGATTCGATTAGCGAACGATGCGTCGATCATAGAGGCGCGCGCGCAGGATTGTCAAGGCGACGCCGTGTCTGCGACTGCTGCCGCGCCCGCTATTGCCCCGCCGTGTGCCCACGCGGCGGCGGCCGTGTCGAATGACGCGACGCCTGCCGCATCGTCGAACGGCAAGCCGACGTAGTTCTCCGCGAGCGACTGCGCGGCCGCGCGCGAGCGCGTCACGTACCTGAGCTCGGCGAGCTTCAGCCGGTTGACGAACGGCGAGTCGTCGATGGACGGGTGCAGCATATTCGTCATGCAATACGAAAAGTGCTCGGCGCGCCATACCCGTTCCAGACAGGTTGACGAATACGCATCGAGCAATTCGTCGCGACCTTCGCGATAGTGCGCGCCGAGCGCGCACGACAGCGCCCGAACGTCGGCGACCGCGAGATTCATCCCCTTCGCGCCCGTCGGCGGCACGATGTGCGCGGCGTCGCCCGCAAGGAACAGCCGCCCATACTGCATCGTCTCGGACACGAAGCTACGCATCGGCGTCACGCTCTTCTGCGTGATGCGGCCTTCGTTCGGCGTCCAGCCGCTGTCGTTTTCAAAGCGCGTGCGCAGTTCTTCCCAGATCCGCGCATCCGGCCATTCGGCCAGGTTCTCGTCGGGCCGGCATTGCAGGTACAGTCGGGTAACGGTCGGCGAGCGCATCGAGAACAGCGCGAAGCCGCGCGCGTGATGCGCATAAACCAGCTCGTCGAGCGACGGCGCCGCATCGGCGAGAATCCCGAGCCACGCGTACGGATACACGCGCTCGAACGTGTGCAGCCGCTCGGCGGGAATCGTCTGGCGCGCGGCCCCGTGGAAGCCGTCGCAGCCGGCGACGTAGTCGCAGTCGAGCCGCTCGGTGCGTCCGTTCGCGTGCGTGAACGTCACCGATGGCCGCTCGGTCGCGACGTCGTGCAGCTCGACATCGCGCACGTCGAAATGGATCGACTGGCCGTGTTCGAGCGCGGCCGCGATCAGATCGCGCACCACTTCGTGCTGGCTGTAGACAGTGATCGCGCGGCCGGGCGTCAGCTCACCGAAGTCGATCCGATGGCGGCAGCCGTCGAACAGCAGCTCGATGCCGCGGTGGGCAAGGCCCTCGCGTCGCATCCGCGCGCCCAGGCCGGCTTCGTTCAGCGTGTCGACGGTGCCCTGCTCGAGCACGCCGGCGCGAATCCGGTTCTCGCAGTATTCGCGCGAGCGCGCCTCGAGCACGACCGATTCAACGCCTTGCAGGCGGAGCAGATGGGAAAGAAGCAGCCCGGACGGACCGGCGCCGATGATCGCGATTTGCGTGCGCATTGTTCGTCTCCTGTGTCGACCGGAGTTAGCGCTTTAGCGCTTACACCGGTCCCATGTAATGTGATCATTGATTCGAATAGTGAATCGATTGTCAGCGCTATCCAGACTATGCAGCAATGCGATTTAGACGATAAGTTGTATACGGATATCCAATAGTGCCGATCCGATGCCCGAACTCGATCTGAACCTGATTCCGTACCTGGTCGCGCTCAACGAGACGCGCAACGTGAGCCGCGCGGGCGATCTGCTCGGCGTCAGCCAGCCGCGCGTGAGCGCCGCGCTCGGGCGGCTGCGCGAGCACTTCGGCGATCCGCTCTTCGTGCGAACGTCGCGCGGAATGGAGCCGACGCCGCGCGCGCTCGCGCTGATTCCGGCCGCGCGCGACGCGCTCGCGAGCATCGAGCGCGGCCTCGTCGCGCCGCACGATTTCGACCCGGCAAAGAGCACGCGCACGTTCTCGATCGCGTTGTCGGACGTCGGCGAGATCGTGTTCCTGCCGCGGCTGCTCCAGGCGTTCGCGGAACGCGCGCCGCATGCGAATCTGCGTTCGGTATCGCTGTCGCATGCGGAGGTCGGGCGCACACTCGAGGACGGCGGCGTCGATCTCGCGATCGGCTACTTTCCGGATCTCGGCGGCACCAACTTCTTCCAGCAGCGGCTCTTCACGCACCGTTTCATTTGCCTGCTTCGGCGCGGCCATCCGCTCGCCACGCAGCCGCTCACGCTCGAGCAGTTCCTCGCGTGCGGCCACGCGGTCGTGCGCGCGGAAGGCCGCAGCCAGGAAGTGCTCGAGCAATATCTGGCGAAGCGGCGGCTCGCGCGCCGCGCAGTGCTCGAGACGCCGCACTTCATGAGCCTGCCGTTCATCCTGAGCCGCACCGATCTGATCGCGACGGTCCCGCACGCGATCGGCTATGCGTACGCAACCGAGCACGCGTCAATCATGCTCGTCGAGCCGCCGCTGCCGTTGCCGCGCTTCGACCTGAGGCAGCACTGGCACCGCAAGTTCCACAACGACGCGAGCGTCGCGTGGCTGCGCAGCGTCGTCGCCGATCTGTTCAACGACGCGCTCGACGAATGGCCGAAGTGACGCCTGCCCGTTACGCGTGCGGCAACGCACGCCCGGCATTCGCGAATGCGCACCACGGCGCACGCTCGATGCGAAAGCATGAAACAATGATCGACCGGCCGCGAAGTCAGCGGTCCTTACGGAGTTCAGAGCATATGGCTAAAGGAAAGACCGCAAGCAAGACAGCGGCCCCGGCCGCGCACAAGGCGGCGAGCAAGACAACGAACAAAACAGCAAGCAAGCAGACGACTCGCGCCGCCGCGCCCTCGCCCGCGCCTGCCCCCGTGCCCGCGAACCGGCCGAGCCGCGACGAAGCCGAATCAGCGGTGCGCGTGCTGCTGCGCTGGGCGGGCGACGATCCCGACCGCGAAGGCCTCGTCGACACGCCGGCGCGCGTCGTGCGCGCGTACGAAGAATTCTTCTCGGGCTACGCGCTCGAACCGCGCGACATCCTCGCGCGCACGTTCAGCGAAGTCGACGGCTACGACGAGATGATCGTGCTGAAGGACATCCGCTTCGAAAGCTATTGCGAGCACCACATGGTGCCGATCATCGGCCGCGCGCACGTCGCGTATCTGCCGCACCATCGCGTCGTCGGCATCTCGAAGCTCGCGCGCCTCGTCGACGCATTCGCGAAGCGCCTGCAGATCCAGGAAAAGATGACCGTGCAGATCGCCGACACGCTGTTCGACGTGCTGCAACCGAAGGGCGTCGGCGTGATCCTCGAAGCCGCGCACCAGTGCATCTCGACGCGCGGCATCCACAAGCCCGGCGTCGAGATGGTGACGTCGCGGATGCTCGGCACGTTCCGCACCGATCCGGCAACGCGTCGCGAATTCCTGTCGATCGTCGCAAATCCGTCCTCGGTCAATCTGACGAATACATAAATGCAGTCGAGCATGAAACCAGCCATCGCACCCGTCGTACTCGTGACGGGCGCCGCGCGCCGTGCAGGCCGCGCGTTCGCGTTGCGCTTCGCCTCGCGCGGCTATCGCGTCGCCGTGCATTACGACCGGTCGGCCGACGCCGCGCACGCGCTCGTGCGAGAGATCGAAGCGGCGGGCGGCGAAGCCGTCGCGCTGCAAGCCGATCTTGCCCATGCGGACGCCATCGCGCATCTCGTCGATGCGGTCTACGCGCGTTTCGGCCGTCTCGACGTGCTCGTGAACAATGCGTCGGTGTTCTGGCAGGACCACCTGCCGAGCTTCGATCTCGCGGCATTCGACAACGCGTGGGCGATCAACTGCCGCGCGCCGATCCTGCTGACGCGCGCGTACTACGAGCGCGCGAAGGCGGCAGGCGCGCAGGGCGTCGTGATCAACGTCGTCGACCAGAAGATCAAGGAAAACTTCCATCGCGACCATTTCAGCTACACGGTCGCAAAGGCGGCGCTCGGCAATCTCACGCAGATGCTCGCGCTGTCGGCGAGCCCGGTGCTGCGCGTGAACGCGGTGTTTCCGGGGTTGATGCTGCCGAGCGACGACCAGACGCCGGCCGACTTCGAGCACGCGAGCCGCGCATCGACGCCGCTTGCGCGGATCGCCGGGCCGAACGACGTCGCGGACGCGATCCTGCTGCTGACGGGGCCCGCATACAACGGCGCGGACTTCGTCGTCGATGCGGGACAGAACCTGATCCGCGTCGATCAGGACGTGCTGTACAAGCACCGGTCGCCCGCCGGCAAGCACTGAGCGAAAGCGGCAACAGCGGCAGCCAGCAACCGGAGCAAGCGACAAGCGCGGCGCGGGCCAACGGCAGCCGCGCCGCCTGCTCGATGCCCGCTCAATCCTTCTCGGCGTTCTCTTTCTCGCCCTCGCGGATCTTCCCCTGTGCGACGCTGCTGCCGGGCGGCACGCTATGCGTGAGCCACACGTTGCCGCCGATCACCGAGCCCTTGCCGATCGTCACCCGGCCGAGGATCGTCGCGCCTGCGTAGATCACGACGTCGTCCTCGACGATCGGATGCCGCGCGTTGCCCTTGACGAGCATCCCTTCTCCGTCGGCGGGGAAGCTCTTCGCGCCGAGCGTGACCGCCTGATAGAGCCGCACGCGCTCGCCGATGATCGCGGTCTCGCCGATCACCACGCCCGTGCCGTGGTCGATGAAGAAGCTCGGGCCGATCCGCGCGCCCGGGTGGATGTCGATGCCCGTTGCCGAGTGCGCGATCTCGTTGATGAAGCGCGCGAGAAGCGGCACGCCGAGCTGATACAGCGCATGCGCAAGCCGATGGTGCATCACCGCGAGTACGCCCGGATAGCAGAGCAGGATTTCGGTGATGTGCTGCGCGGCCGGGTCGCCGGAGTAGGCGGCCTGGATGTCGCTGACGAGGAGCGCGCGGATGCCGGGAAGTTGCGTGCCGAACTCGCGCGCGATCTCGAACGCGCGTTCGCCGAGCGCGGCGGACGGCGTCTCCGCGTGCTCGGGCAGGAACGGCAGCGCGCGGCGGATCTGCTCGGCGAGCAGGCGCAGCGTGCTTTCGAGCGTGTGGCCGACGTAGTAGTCGACGGTTTCGTCGGTCAGATCGGGCGCGCCGTAATGCGTCGGGAACAACGAGGCGCGCAGGCCCGAGACGATCGTGCAGATCGCGTCGCGCGACGGCAGCTCACGAATGCCGCGCGGATGGCGCGTGCGATGCAGCTTCTCGCGCGATTCGCGCAGCTCGTTGACGATCTGTTCGAGGCCCCAGTTTCGAGCGGATTTCGACATAGGCAAAAACACACGGCCGCGCTTCGTCGCACGGCCGTCTGATAAAAGTGACGGGTTCCGCAAGATTACCGCGTTTTTGCCGCGTCAGCAGAACGCGGGCCGCCGGACGTGTCGTCGCGCCGTCCTAAATGGTGAGACTGCTCGCGTCGATCCATCGGACGGCCCAATCGCGCGCATGCGCAATCGCCGCATCTTCGTCGTTGAAATGCAGATCGGAGGGAAAGAAACGATTGGCGACCAGTTCGCCGTCGCTCGATCGGGAGATGACGACATACGGTTGGAACGAGCCATCGCTCGCGCGCGCCGGCGCGCAATTCAGCAGATACCCGCGATGCGTGAATGCAGTTGTCGTAGAGTGCATAAGTCCGCCCACCTTAAGTCCCCCTTTACCTTCTTCTTCGCTACCGTCCGTTAAGGATGCTGCGGCGCCCGGTGCGGGCGGAAGCGGGTGCGCCGAATGTCGCGCACCGCTTCGTCGGAAAAGAATCATACTCTGTAGAAAACGCGTCTTCTAGCTGAAATAATTACTTGGAAAGCGTGGCACGCGGCGCGGCAGCGGCGCTCGCACGCGCGCCTTTTCCCGTCGTGCCCGGAACGGGTCTTGCAATGCTCCGGGCATCGCGCCGCTGGGATGACCGCGATGAATCCGTTCGAACGCAAGACGCCCGCCGACGCCGGCCACGCGCATCCGCGCAGCGTCGAGTTGTACAACGACGCGACACACGACAGCACTGTCGACACGGACGGTAAGAATCGCGAGGCCGCCCGCATCGCGAACGGCGAACCGATTTCTCCTGACCAGATCACGACGAGCAATGCGTCGCTCGTCAATGCGATGCCCGAAACGCCCGATGGCTTTGCCGGCTTCGACAGCCGGCCCGGCGGCAATCATCCGCAGTTCGCGCCGCGAGCCGGCTACACGGTCGTCGACAAGGGGTTCGACGCCGCCGCATCGGGCGGCGCGCACGCGGACGGCGAGCTTCCGTCTCCGTATCATCCGCCGCGGCGGCCGGGGCGCATCATCGAGTTCGCGCCGATTCCACGTTGATGTCGGTGTCGGCGCCATCGCCGTGTGCGTGCCGGTGCGAGGCCGGTTCGCGCATGGTGTGATTGCTGTCGCTGCGCGGTCGTCGCGCAGCAGGGCCTTGGTAACATTTTTACGTCGACGCGTTCACGCGTCCGCGCGTCGAATCCGATCCGCTGTTTGATTCGGGCGTTTGAACGTGCGCGCCCAGCGAGCGTCGCGTTTTGTCGGTCGTCGGTCGTCGGTCGTCGGTCGTAACGTTGTCTCGAAATGAACGCGGCACGCATGGAAGATGTCGAGCTCGCGCGGTTCGCGGTTCGCGGTTCGCGGTTCGCGGTTCGCGGTTCGCGGTTCGCGGTTCGCGGTTCGCGGTTCGCGGTTCATGATGATCGATGCAGCGCTGCTTCGGCGCGCATCATGAAACGCGCGTTCGAATTCTCTTTTGGCGCCCGCGTCGATGCAACGCCGTGGGTCTTCGCGCTATATCCGCGAAATCGGTACCGTACCAGCGCCGATATCGATGCGCGCTCGCCCCGAGAAGCGGCAATAGCGCCGGTCCCAGCATCGACAGCGACCGCCGCGCCAACGGATGCGCATCCGAATCCGCGCGCAAGCGATGCGCATCGACGCGGCGCATTGCATCGCGATGCAACTCATACGCCGCGCCCTCAAGCACACCAGGCACACCGAGCCGAGCCGCAACGCGAGCCACGTGCAGCGCGGCGCGCCGGCACTCAACCGCCCATCGCCCCCTGCGTATTCACATACAGCGAATACAACCCATGGCTCGCCGCCATGAACAGCCGGTTCCGATGCCGTCCGCCGAAGCACACGTTCGCGCAACGCTCGGGCAGCGCGATGTGCCCGATCGCGTCTCCTCCGGGCGTGAACACGCGCACGCCGTCGAGTTCGTCGGTGCCCATCCCCCAGCCGCACCACAGGTTGCCGCGCGCGTCGACGCGAAAGCCGTCCGGCGTGCCCTGCCCCGCGTCGATCAGCACGCGTCCGTTGCGCACCGACTTGCCGTCGCTCGCAACGTCGTATGCGCGGATCGTGCGCGGCCGCCCCTTCGATTCGACGACGTACAGAACCGATTCGTCCGGCGAAAACGCGAGGCCGTTCGGCCCCGGCACGCCGTCGACGACAGGCTCGACCGCGCCTGTGTGCGGATCGATACGGTAGACGCGCTCCGGCATCTCCGATTCCTGCTTCTCGCCTTCGTAAAAGCTCTGGATGCCGAAGTCCGGATCGCTGAACCAGATCGAGCCGTCGGACTTCACGACCACGTCGTTCGGCGAATTGAAGCGCTTGCCTTCGAAACGCTCGGCGAGCACGGTGATCGCCCCGTCGTATTCGGTGCGCGTGACGCGGCGCGTCAGATGCTCGCACGTGACGAGGCATCCCGCGCGATCGCGCGTGTTGCCGTTCGCGTTGTTCGACGGCTGCCGGAATACGCCGACCGCGCCGCTCTGTTCATCCCAACGCAAAATCCGGTTGTTCGGGATGTCGCTCCACAGCAGATAGCGGCCGTCGCCGAACCACACCGGGCCTTCGGACCAGCGCGCGCCCTGATACAGGCATTCGACGGAAGCGGACCGGATGCGCAGCGAATCGAAGCGCGGATCGAGCACGCGGACGGCCGGATCCGGATAGCGCCGGGAATCGGTTGCGTCCATCGCGCTCACGCCTTGCCGAGCTGGCCGTCGCGCAAGCGCCAGAGACCGAGCGGATTCGCGTCGGCGAGCGCGGCCGGCAACAGCGCCGCGGGCAGGTCCTGATAGCAGACGGGCCGCAGGAAACGCTCGATCGCGAGCGTGCCGACCGACGTGCTGCGCGGGTCCGACGTCGCCGGAAACGGCCCGCCGTGCACCATCGCATGCGCGACCTCGACGCCCGTCGGATAGCCGTTCGCGACGATGCGGCCCGCCCTGCGCTCGAGCGTCGGCAACAGTTTGCGTGCCAGATCGACATCGTCGTCTTCGAGATGGAGCGTCGCGGTCAACTGCCCTTCGACGTGCTCGGCAAGCACGATCATATCGTCGACGTCGCGGCACACGACGACGAGCGACGTCGGCCCGAAGATCTCGCCTGCGAGTTGCGGGTCCTGGACGAACTGCGTGTGCGTCGTCGTGAAAAGCGCGGGCAGCGCAGCGTTCCGCGCGTCGCGGCGCGTGCCTTGCGCAACTTCGCTCACGCCGGCCGTCGCGCGACGCGCCGCGATCGCGCTCTCGTACGACGACGCGATGCCCGCCGTCAGCATCGTCTGCGCGCCCTTTTGCGCGAGCGCCTGCGCGGCCGCGTCGACGAACGCCTTCAGGTCCGGCCCGTCGAGCGCGACGACGAGCCCCGGGTTCGTGCAGAACTGTCCGACACCGAGCGTCAGCGAATCGACGAAGCCTTGCGCGATCTTCGCGCCGCGCGTGCGCAGCGCACCCGGCAGCACGAAGAACGGATTGATGCTGCTCATTTCGGCGAAGACCGGAATCGGCTCGCGCCGCCGCGCGGCGACGCCCATCAGCGCGACGCCGCCCGCGCGCGAGCCGGTGAAGCCGACCGCCTTGATCGCCGGATGCGCGACGAGCGCCTCGCCGATCGCGTTGCCCGCGCCGACGACGAGCGAGAACACGCCTTCGGGCAATCCGCAATCGGCCACCGCCTGCCGGATCGCGCGTCCGACGAGCTCCGACGTGCCGAGATGCGCGGGGTGCGCCTTCGCGACGACTGGGCAACCGGCCGCGAACGCCGATGCAGTGTCGCCGCCCGCGACCGAGAACGCGAGCGGGAAGTTGCTCGCGCCGAACACCGCGACGGGGCCGACCGGGATCTTCTGCAAGCGCAGGTCGGCGCGCGGCAGCGGCTTGCGTTCGGGCTGCGCGGAATCGAGCGTCGCGTCGAGCCAGCGGCCGTCGCGCACGATCGACGCGAACAGCCGCAGTTGGCCGACCGTGCGCGCGCGCTCGCCTTCGAGGCGCGCGACGGGCAGCGCCGATTCCGCATGCGCGCGCTCGATCAATTGATCGCCGAGCCCGGCGATGCGCTCGGCGACCGCTTCGAGAAAACGCGCGCGCGCCTCGAGCGGCGCTTGGCGGAACGTGTCGAATGCGGCGCTCGCGAGCCGGCACGCGCGGTCGACGTCGGCCGCGCCGCCCGCGCCGAACGCCGGCTCGAGCTCGACGCCCTGCGCTGGATCGTATGCGCGCATCGTGCCTTCGGTGCCGCGCACCGCGGCCGCGCCAATCAACATCTCCCCAGTGATCTGCATGCTTCCTCCGGATTGAAAAATCTGCCGTGGACGGGCGCGCGTCGCGACGCGCGCCGCCTGCGGATGAATTGGGCGAATCGGGTCATGCGGGCGAATCGGACGAATCGGAGCGACTCGATCGGACGCGCCGATCCGGCATACGCGAATCGCATTATCCTGCCAGAGCGAGCGACGCGCCGTGTCGCTCGAATCGGCGAGCGCGGCGGCGAACACCCGCACGAGCGCCGGATACGTCACGCGCAGGCCCTGTTCCGTGATCGGTCGACACGTGGGCGCGGCGCGCCGCAACCGCGATGGACGGAGGCTCGAACAGGCCCTTGACGACGCATGGCAAGCGCCTCCGATGAGATCCCTTGCTCGGCGCAAGATGAAAGACATGCGAGCGACGCGGCGGCGGCGCCGTTGCATCGACTGCAAGAATTCACGATGAGTCTTGCTTCGAAATATCCACGACACGCGCGGCGCGCCTTCATCAATCCCGAAGCGTTGCACCGTATCGAGCAGTTCGAGTCGGTCGTGGTCGGTTCGCACGAAGTGCGATACCCGTCGACAACAGCGTGAGCTCGCGCTTTTCCAGCCATTCGCAGACAACGCGCGCACTCGGGTCTGCGCTGGGAAACGCACAAGCCGCGCGAGCACTCGCGATTCCGCGACGGCGCTGAACCGGCTCGATGTCCGAATCGCCGGCCCCCAACACCGCTACCAACGCGGATTATTCCTCGGCACCCGCCGCGCCGTGCTCGGCCGCGCGAACTTGTACGGCAATTCCTGCCGATCGAGATAAGCCTGAATCGTCGGCCATTGAGCGTCCGCGAGCAGCATTTCGCAGACGTGCGGCATATCGGGCGACGCGCTGTCCACGCCGATCAGGTCCGGCAGCGAGTACCGGTCTGCGTCTTCGGTCAGCAGTTCGAGCGTGACATACGGCATTGGTCTCCTCCTTTTCCGGTTGAACGAAACGAACAAGCGAGCGCAGCGGCTACGCCCATCGGCACGCATCTCCGACGCCAGCGCCGGCCGTCCTCCATCGAACGCCGCACGAAACACCGGGAACGGTATCGCCCGATGTGTTTCAAATCAGCATCGGCTCGCGTCGGCAGGCGAGCAAGCCCGAGATCCGGTCAAGTCTATTACGGCATTGAGGAACGCGGCATGAGCCGACCCGGTCGACACGCAAATCGCGCGCAAAAAAACGCCGCATTCGATCGAAACCGGAAAAGTCGGGCGCCGCGTTTACTCGGCTGCGTCAGTTGGCTGCACCGTAGTCAGTAATCGTTTACCTTGTAAAAAGACATCGTCAAACTCGATCGGCCGAACGGCCGATCTTTTCTCAACCGCACCACGGAGACATCATGTACCAGCGCATTCTTGTTGCAGTCGACGGCAGCGAAACGGCACGCCACGCATTCGACGCGGCGCTCGACATCGCGAAGACGAGCGGCGCGCAACTGCAGCCCTTCTACGTCGTGGAAAATGCTGCGATCTACTACAACGTGCCCGGCTACGATCCGTCGATCCTGCGCACGCAACTGCTTCAGCAGGGCAACGATCTGGCGAAGGAATTTGCGCGGAAGATGCAGGAAGCCGGCGTGAAGGGCGCGATGAAAATCGGCGAAGCGTCGTCGCTCGCCGACGTGCCGTCGCTCATCGTCGACGGCGCCAAGGCGTTCGGCGCCGATCTGCTCGTGCTCGGCACGCACGGCCGCCGCGGTTTCAAACGGCTCGTGCTCGGCAGCGTCGCTGAACAGTGCGTGCGTCACTCGGCGCTGCCCGTGCTGCTGATCCCGTCCGCCGCCCATCCGGAAGATCAGGAAAGCTGACCGAACGCAATGGATGCGATGTTTCGCCGCAACCGCGCGTTGCGGCCGAACAAGGAAATCGCACGGAGCGTCGCGGCGTTTTGTCGCTAAACAGGCTTTGCCCACGATGGGACAATGGCCCTGTTGATTCAACCTCAGAGCCATCCATCATGCTTACGCCCGTCGCCCGACCCGCCGCCGCCGCTCCCGTCCATGCCTCCAGCACGTGGGCACCGCGTCAGGCCGCACACTGCTCGACGTGCGCGATGCGCCATCTCTGCATGCCCCAAGGGCTCGCACCCGAGGCGCTCGCGCGTCTCGAATCCGTGATCTGCACCGCACGCCCGGTCCGGCGCGGCGAAACGCTGTTCCGCGAAGGCGACAATTTCGACAACCTGTACGCGGTTCGCTCCGGATCGCTGAAGACCATCGCCACACGCCACGACGGCCGCGAGCAGGTTACCGGCCTGCATCTCGCGGGCGAAGCACTCGGCCTCGACGGCATCTGCGACGACGCGCATCCGCGCACCGCGGTCGCGCTCGAAGACAGTTCGGTCTGCGTGATTCCGTACAGCGCGCTGAAGACGCTGTGCTCGGAAGCCGGCACGATGCAATTGCGAATGCACAAGCTGATGAGCGAGCAGATCGTCCGCGAGACGTCGCAGACAATGGTGCTCGGCTCGCTGAACGCTGAGGAGCGCGTCGCGGCGTTCCTGCTCGACGTGTCGTCGCGCTACATGAAGCGCGGCTATTCGCCTAACGAATTCAACCTGCGGATGACGCGCGAAGACATCGGCAGCTATCTCGGCATGACGCTCGAAACCGTCAGCCGCACGCTGTCGAAATTCCACAAGCGCGGGCTGATCGAGATGCAGGGCCGGGTGGTCCGCATCGTCGATTTCGACGGCCTCCATCGCCTGTAACCCCGCGCGGCTCGTTTTTTTCATCGCATCACATCGAATCAATCGAGAAACTGCGCGGCACGCTTCTTGAGCGCCGCGCTGAACTCATCGAGCCAGCCGATCGACAATCGCCAGCTCTGCCAGTAGAGTTCGACGTCGATGCTCTTTCCTTCTGACAAATCAACGAGTTCGCCCGCGGCGATCTGACGCTCGATCATCCGCTCCGGACACATTCCCCAGCCCAGCCCCGCCTCGCACGCGCGCAGATAGCCGGCGACGTGCGGAATCCAGTGCTGCGGCGGATCGAGATCCACTCGCGTCACGCGCCGGATGAAACGTGCCTGCAGGCCATCCTTCGGATTGAACATCACGCACGGCGCGCGCCGCAGCGCGTCGCGGTTGATGCCGTTGCCGAAATAGCGCGCGTGGAACGCGGGCGAGCACACCGCGTGATAGCGCATCCGGCCGAGGCGCGTCGAGCGGCAGCCCTGGATCGGCTCGGCGAGCGCCGTCACCGCGCCCTGCACGCTGCCGTCGCGAATCCGTTCCGCCGTGTAGTCCTGATCGTCGATCACGAGATCGAGCAGCGTGCCGCTTTCCGCGCAGAACGGGCCGACTGCGTCGACGAACCAGGTCGCGACGCTGTCGTCGTTGACGGCGACGCGCAGTATCGGCCATGCGCCCGTCTCCACGCCGGCGAATCCTGGCATGTGTCCGGACAGTTGGGCTTCCAGCATCCGCACGCGCTCGGTGTGGCGGCACAACAGCGCGCCCGATGTCGTCGCGACGCACGGCTGCCCGCGCTTGACGAGCACGCTCCCCACTCGCTCCTCCAGCAGCTTCACGCGCTGCGACACTGCGGAAGGCGACACGTTGAGCGCTTTCGCCGCCCGTTCGAACGAGCCGTGACGGATCACTTCGGCGAGCGCATCGAGCAACGCGTAGTCGAGCATCAGTTTTCCTTAATCAGCATTAGATTATTTAGCTTTTCTTACTCAAGCGATCATCGCAGACTAGCGCCTCTCGCTCCGTTAGTCCATCGCCTGAAGCAACAACGAACATGAACTGGATCGCTTTTTCTCACGGCGCGATGCTGTGCGCATCGCTCATCGTCACCATCGGCGCGCAAAACGCGTTCATCCTTCGGCAGGGAATCATGCGCTCGCATGTCGGCAAGATCATTCTGCTCTGTACGCTGTCGGACATGATCCTGATCGGCGCGGGCGTCGGCGGCGCGTCGGTGCTCGTCGAACGCTACCCGACCTTCGTTCACGCGGTGCTGTACGTCGGCCTCGCTTATCTCGCGTGGTTCGGCCTGAGCGCGCTGCGCCGCGCGTTCAAGCCCGGCCACGAGACGTTCGACGCGACGGGCGCCGCCGTCGCGCCGCCCGTGCAGCGCGCATGGCCGATCGTGCTGATGACGCTCGCGTTCACGTGGCTCAATCCGCACGTGTATCTCGACACGTTCCTGTTGATCGGCACGGCCGGCGCGCGCGAGCCGGAAGGCGCGCGCAGCGCATTCGCAATCGGTGCGATGACGGTCAGCGCGATCTGGTTCGTCACGCTCGGATATGGCGCGCGTTTGCTCGCGCCGTGGTTCAAGCGCGCGCTTGCATGGCGCGTGCTCGATGGCGCGATCGGCGGCATGGTGCTGTTTCTCGCGGCCGTGCAGTTGCGTTGAGGGTGTGATGTGCTTCGCGCGGCCTGCGAGCGCGTAGGTCGCGTATGTCGCAAGCTGCGACGATCGGCGCGCCGCACGCAAACGTCGGGATGCTCCGCGGCTCGAGCAGCGCGACGTTTGCCGCCGAATCGAATCCACGACGTGTCGGCGCAGCGGATGCCCGTCCGCAAGCGCGGGATGATCGAAATCGCGCGAAGCCGTTCGCTGCACGCCGATCCTGCACATGATGCGTTGCGACCGAAGGAAGATTCTCTGCGGCCGTCCACGCGAATGCTTCGTTTGGCTGAATACTGTCGAAACCGTCGATGAGCGCCGCACGCGCGGCTTCCGTCATGTAGCCGCGCCGCCACGCGATCTCCACACACGGCGTCATCGGATGATCGTCCGCGAGCACGCATCGAAACCCGCAAGGGTCGATCAGCGTGCCATCGGCTCGCGTTTAGACAGCCTGCGGGCCGAAGCCGTGCGCATCGAAATGCGCATCGAAGCGGTGTATGTCGTCACGCGCCTCGGCCAGCGTCGTGGGACTACGCCGCCCGAGCCGCGCGATGACTTCGGAATCCGAATTCGACATCGCCCATGCTTCGGCATCGCCGTCCCGCCAACGCGGAAGCATCAGATGCGCCGTCTCGATATCCGCCGGTCGATTCGTCTTACGTTCCGAAATTTGCGGTCGGCCGCATGATCGGCGGCGACACGGTCGCGATCGACAAACGATGCGATCCGGCGCCGCATCCGCGGCCGTCGGGTCGCGAATCGATCACGCTGCAATTGATACGCGCACGACACTGAATTGTGGCCCGATCCCGACGCCCGAAACGCCACTGCGGCGGTAACGAGTGGATCGGCGGAACACGGACGACTGCCCTTCGTTGCAGCCTTTGCTGCGGCGTCCGGCGCAAATGCGGCGGCAATGCGGCGTTGACGCGATCGAGCGCGCGTGAGGTTGGCTAATGCGGTTAACGCTTGCGGATCAGCATGTCCGGGGTGAGCTGGCCGCAGCCGTTCGCCCCCAGCATAGCCATGTTGCGGTCCACTTCTTCCTGCAACAGGCGAATCGCATGCACCACGCCGGCCTCTCCCGCCACGGCCGCCGCATAGTTGAAGGGTCGCCCGACGAACACCATGCGCGCGCCCAGCGCCAGCGCCTTCAGCACGTCCGATCCTCGGCGAAAGCCGCTGTCGATCATCACCGGATAATCGTCGCCCACTGTCTGCACCACGTCCCGCAGGATCCGCATCGGCGACGAAGCGCCGTCCAGCTGGCGGCCGCCATGGTTCGAAAGGAGGATGCCGTCGGCGCCCGCCTCGCGCGCAACGACGGCGTCCTCGACGCTGAGAATGCCCTTGATCACCAGCTCGCCCGTCCATTGCCTGCGGATTTCTCGCACGTGCGTCCAGTCGAGGTGGTCGCGCGCGGAGAAATCCCGCAGTACGTTGGCGGAAAGGATCGGCGCGCCGCGTGTCGCAAAGGAATTCTCGAAGTGAGGCATGCCGTGCTTGAGCAGCGTGCGTGCGAAGGTGCCCAACAGCCAGCTCGGCCGCGTCAGTCCGTCCCAGAAAAGGCGCAGGCTGGGACGCAGCGGCGTGGAAAAACCCGTGCGCACGTTGTTTTCACGGTTCGCGGACACCGGAATGTCGACGGTGACCACGAGCGTTCTGTAGCCGGCGCGCGCGACGCGCTCGAGCAGCGCGCGAATGCGGCTCGCGTCTCCCGGCAGGTACGCCTGGAACCACGTCCCCGGTGCAGCGGCGGCCACATCTTCCAGCGGAATGAGCGAGGAGCCGCTCATGATGGAGACGATCCCCGCGCGCTGCGCGGCGCGCGCCAGCACCACATCGCCGCGATAGACCGACAGCGCGTTGATGCCCATCGGCGCGATGCCGAACGGCGACGCAAAGCGCTGACCGAACAATTCGACTGCCTGCTGCCGCTGGGAAACGTCGCACAGCACACGGGTCACAAAGCCGTATTCATCGAACACGGCGCGGTTGTCGTCGCGGGTGCGATTGTCTTCCGCCGCGCCGCTGACGTAACCGAAGATCGGACGCGGCAACACACGACGCGCCTTGGCCTCGAAGTCGTGCAGACTCAGTACGTCTTGCAGAACGCGCGGCGGCTTGCCGAGGCTGGCCACGGGCCGGCTCTCTTCGACGATCGGGGAGGTAACAGTGGTCATCTATGGGCTTTCCTGAAGCGACGACGCCATTCTATGCAGCCGAAGTGTCGATAAAAAGCGATAATCTTCAAATAAAATCGTTCGATAAAAGCGAAGAACCATGGCAACTCCGACGCTCAAGCAACTGGACGCCTTCTACTGGGCGGCGACATGCGCCAATTTCTCGACCGCGGCGCAGCGGCTTCATCTGTCCATCTCTTCGTTATCCAAACGGATCAACGAACTGGAACAGGTCATGGGGCGTACGCTGTTCGACCGTAGCGGTCACCGGGCGGTGTTGACCGAGGACGGCGAAACGCTGCTGCCAGCCGCGGTTCGGGTTCTGGAGTCCGTGGCGGCGCTGCAGGACGCGTTTGCTGAAGACAAGGGATTGACCGGCCGTCTGCGCTTTGGCGTAGGCGAACTGTCGGCGCTGACCTGGCTGCCCCGTTTCGTCGCAGCCGTCCAGAAACTGCATCCGCAATTGATCCTGGAGCCGTATGTCGACGTCGGCGCGGCGCTCGAAGACAAGGTGGATGCGGGAGAGCTGGATTTTGCGGTCGTCGCGGGCCGTTCGTCGCGCGGCAGCATCCTGTCGCAGCCGGTGACGGAGGCCCGCTTCGCGTGGATGGCGGCGGAGAAACTGGTCGGCCGCGAGCGCACGTTGACGCCGGCGCTGATCGCGAGCCAAACGCTCGTCATCTTGCCTGCCGGCTCGGGTGTCACGCGCATCCTCGACGAATGGCTGCTGGCGTGCGGCATCGACCATCCTCGAAGGATCACCTGCAACAACTGGGGCGCGGTGGCCGGCATGCTGCGCGAAGGCGTCGGCATCGGTTTCCTGCCCGCCGATTGGGCCGCTGCGCGAACGGGCGGCGGCCTCGTGCAGTTGACGAGCGAGCCCTCGTTGTCGCCTCTCCACTATGCGTTCCAGTGGCGGCGCGGCGACATGCGCGGGTTGATTCCGTCAATGCTGGCGCTCGTGCGGCAGCATGCGGATTTTCGCTGACTCGGCGTCCGGCGCGCGTCAGGCTATTTCGCGCCCTTTCGTTTCAGGCAGCAGCAGCGCGGCGATCAACACGATGAGATAGGCGCCACCCGCGAACATGCCGATGGCCGTGCCGAGGCCGCTCGTCTTCGCAAGATAACCGACCAGACTCGGAAACAGCGCACCGATTCCGCGTCCGAAGTTGTAAGCGAACCCCTGTCCGCTGGCTCGCAC
Organism: Burkholderia sp. BDU5; assembly: GCF_001522845.1. Lineage (NCBI taxonomy): Bacteria > Pseudomonadati > Pseudomonadota > Betaproteobacteria > Burkholderiales > Burkholderiaceae > Burkholderia > Burkholderia sp. BDU5. Next base: position 48,255 of record NZ_LOWC01000043.1, read on the forward strand.
CGCAGACGGGAAAAGTTCGGTCAGGTACGCGCCCATGCCGCTGAAGATCCCCGATGCCGCGAAACCGAGCGGAAAACCGAGGAACAGCATCTGCTGGTTCGACAGTTGAAGCTGCGTGTAGACGAAGACACACGCGCCGGACAGCACGGAAAACACGAGCAGGTTCGCGCGGCGGCCGAGGCGATCGGTCAGGTAAGCGCCAACCAGGTATCCGGCGAGCGAACCGACGATGATGACGAGCAGATAACCGCCCGTGCCGATCACCGACAGGTGGCGTTCGGTCTTCAGGAAGGTCGGCAACCACGTCGTCACCGCATAGTAGCCGCCCTGGACGCCCGTGCAGAGCAACGCGCTCAGGGCGGTCGTCCGGATCAGTGCAGGTGAGAAGATCGCCAAGGTCGACATCGGGTTGGCGCTGGCGTCTTCGCGCTTGCGCGTGCGCTGGAACAGTTCCGGTTCCGGCACCTTCCTGCGTATGAATACGACGAGCAGCGCCGGCACGACGCCTGCCCAGAACAGCGCGCGCCACGCGTAGTCTTCGGGCAGCACGGAAAACGACAAGGTGTACAGGATCGCAGCGACTGCCCAACCGATCGCCCAGCCGCTTTGCACCGTGCCGACCGCTCGGCCGCGATATTCGGTTCGCACGATCTCGCCCATCAGCACGGAACCGACCGCCCATTCGCCCCCGAAGCCGAGCCCCTGAAGCGCACGCAGGACAAAGATCTGCTCGAAGTTCTGCGCGAAACCGATCAACGCCGTGCACACGGAAAACCAGAGAATCGTGAACTGCAGCACGCGAACGCGGCCAAAACGGTCGGCAAGGATGCCGGCCAGCCACCCGCCGATCGCCGAGAACAGCAGCGTGATCGTGGCCAGCATGCCGGCCTGGGCCTTGTCGATGTGAAACACCGAGATCAGGGTCGTGATGACGAACGTGAACACCATGAAATCGAGTGCATCGAGCGCCCAACCGCCGAACGCGGCCATGAACGTCCGCTTCTCGGTCACCGTCATTTGCTTGTACCAGTTCGGCTTTTCGGTCGCCGACATCTGGCTATTGCTGTTCATTTCGTGTCTCCTCGTTTGTCATTGGGCGCGAATGGCGCCACGCAGCCCGGGCTGTCGGGCGGCTTCACTCAAAGCCGTACAGGCGGGCCGGATTGCTCACGAGGATCCTGTGGCGAGTGGCCTCGTCGGGCGCCCAGTCGGCAACGAGATTGAGCAGGCCGCCGGTGTTCGGCATGCGCTCCGGCGTAAGCGACACATGCGGCCAATCGCTGCCCCAGACCATGCGCTCGGGCGCGTCGTCGATCAGCGTTCGCGCAAAGGGCGTCGCGTCTTCGAAGGTAGGGAATCTGTCGCTGATGCGATACGCGCCGGAGAGCTTGACCCAATAGCCGTGCGCGGACACGAGATGACGCAACGCAACGAAGCCCGGAGCCGAGAGGCCTTCGGCCACGGGCGTGTGACCCATGTGATCGATCACGCCTGTCACCGGCAGCTTCATCATGCGCGGCATCAGTTCGGGCAGGGCCTTGACGTCCATGAGGAATTGCAGATGCCAGCCCAGATCCTTCACGCGGCTGGCGAGCGTCTCCATGGCCGCGAAGCCTATGCCGCCGCCGAACAGCACGTTGATGCGCAGGCCGCGCACGCCGGCGGCATGCATTGCCTCCAGCTCGCGATCGGACACGTCGGGCGCGACCACGGCGACACCGCGCAATCGCTGCGGATTGCGGCCGAGCACTTCGAGCATGTAGCGATTGTCGGTTCCATAGACACTGATCTGCACCAATACGCCATACGTCATCCCGGTTGCGTCGAGCATCGCGAGATACTTCTCTTCCGGTGCCGGCGGCGGCGTGTAGCTGCGGTCCTCAACCATCCGGTACGCAAGGTCGGCCGAAACGACATGGGCATGCGTGTCGACCGCGCCGTGAGGAATCCTGAAACTCGGCGGCTCGATATTCGGCAGCGGCGCCGCGCACATGGAGGCGGTTGGAAAGCGGGAGAGTTCGATCATCGCTGCGTCCTTGTTGCGTAAGAAAATCCCTGCGCAAATAAGACGGAGACCGCCGTACCTGCGCGACAGGTTGCCGAGTCGTCGAGCGCGCCTGTTCCGTGCTGCGCGACTTTTCACTTGCTCGTTCCGGTCGGGCGCCTCGCGATTCTCCGTGCGGCGCGCGTGGAAATCGCATGTTGCGTCAATGGCCGCCGATGGCGCCAGCATTCATTGCGCTCGCGCTTCACATGCCGTCAACCGGATTCAATCCTGATCGATGCAGGACACCTGCTTCGGATCGGGCATCCAGAGATAGCACAGCAGCGACACCAGAACGCACGCAGACACGTACCAGAAGAACCAGGATTCGTGCCCGATGCTCTTGGTCCACAGCGCGATGTACTCGGCCGTGCCGCCAAACAGCGACACCGTGATCGCATAAGGCAAGCCCACGCCCAACGCGCGTATTCCGACCGGAAACAGCTCGGCCTTGGCCACCGCGCTGACGGACGAATACAGGCTGACGATCAGCAGCGCAGCCGAGATCAGCACAAGCGCGCCGCCCATGCTTCGGACCATCTTCAGCTCATTGAAGATCGGAACGGTGCATACCGTTCCCAGCACGCCGAAGGCGATCAGCAGCGGACGACGGCCGACGCGATCCGACAGGCTGCCGAACACCGGTTGCATCAACACGAAGGCAATCAGGCTGATGACAGACACCATGGAGGCATCCGCCTTGCTCATCCCCGCGCTGTTGACCAGGAATTTCTGCATGTACGTCGTGTAGGCGTAGAACGCGACCGTCCCGCCGAGCGTCAGGCCCGCCACGATCAGACATTCGCGCTTGTGCCTGAACAGCTCCGTGACGGACGTGCGGCTGCGCTTGCCCTGCCGGTGCTGCTCGAACGATTCCGTTTCTTCCATATTGCGGCGCAGAAAGATCGCGACGCCCGCCGCCAGCGACCCGATCAGGAAGGGAATGCGCCAACCCCAGCTTTCCAGTTGCGCGGCGCTCAGGAAACACTGCTGAAGCACCACCAACACCGCCATTGCGAGCAACTGGCCGAGCGACAGCGTGGCGAACAGGAAGCTGGAATAGAAGCCGCGATTCGTCTTGTCGGCCATTTCGCTCAGATAAGTGGCCGAACTGGCGTACTCGCCCCCGAGGCTCAACCCCTGCAGCAGCCGCGCGACGACCAACAGAATGGGAGCCGCTATGCCGATGCTGTTGTAGCCCGGCGTCAGGCCGATGATCAACGAGCCGAAGCACATCGCCAGCACCGAGATCAGCAAGGCCGCCTTGCGCCCCTTGCGATCCGCGTACTGGCCGACCAGCCAGCCGCCGATGGGCCGCATGACGAAACCGACGGCGAAGATGGCTGCGGTGTTGAGCAGCTGCACGGTCTGACTGCCGGCCGGAAAGAAAACTTTGGCGAAGTACAGCGAAAAGGCCGAATACACGTACCAGTCGTAGTACTCGATCAGATTGCCGACCGATCCGCTGAAAATGGAACGAAGGCGGGCGAAGGTCCCGGCCTGCTGGGAATAGGGGGCAGTTGCAAGGGGGCGGGCTTGCGACACGTGATGTCTCCGGTTTCGATTGTCTCCATTGCCCGTGTGCATGCCAGCGGCGGGCGACGGCGCGCGATCGGGTGCAGCAAGGGTAAGTGGAGGAAACGATCCGCAGAAAGCGAAATAATCGGAACAAGTTTGTTCGCTTTTGTGGAGACACCGCGAAAGGCGGAGCCGGCGGGCGTGATGGGCGTGGCTATCCTCGCTATCCCTGATGGCCAGGCCAATAACCAGCACAGCACTGGCGCGATGCCATCCCCCGCGTGGGTAATCAGGCGCGCAGCACCAGAGTCAAGGTTCGCGCCGAAAACGGACTCGCCGCAACGGAAGTTTCCGTCGCGGCGAGTCTGATTCCATGCCGTCCACGACGCCGCACAGGCGGCATGCGAGCAGCCGGCGCGGTCATCCGGCCGCGGCGCCGACTACCGCCCCGAAGCACGGGGACGCTACATGTAGCTGATGGTATAGGTGGCCGTAGCGTTGGCCGGCCCAGGGGTGACGGTGTCGGCGGTCTGGTAATAGCGGGCCGAGAACGGAAGCTGTATGCGTCCATCCGACTGCCATCGCGACGTGACGTCCCATGCCGAGCCGAATTGCACGGCCGTCTGCGAACCGGCATCGCCTTTCAGGACCTGCACGCCGACGCCGGTCGCCGCGCCGGTCTGCGACGACAGCGCCAGCACGCCGGCGCTGTCATAACCGGATGCCGTCTGGCCGTCCAGTGTCAGCGCGACGGAGAACGCGCCGGTATCGCCCTGTTTGCAATCAAGTTCCAGCGTGAAATCCCGCGACGGCGAGGTCGAACCGATGCCGGAACCGAGGCCCGATTGGCCATTGGCCGCAAACGTGCCGAGATTGACCACGGGATTGGCGTCTCCGACGACCGAGCAAGTGCTCTTGGTAAACACCACGACATCTTGCAGGCCTCTAATGAAATACATCGCGTTTCCACCCTGAACCAGCAAATTCTGATTCGGGTCCGCCACACTGAGCACGTGAACATAGTTGCTCGGCAACTTGATATCGGAGCTCGTGGGCGTCTCCCCGACCTTGACCAGCTCGATGTCCACCGTGAACGGTACGGAAACGCTCTTGACCGCCGAGTCGACCAGCACGTCGGTTTTCCAACTGGCCGCCGAATTGCCGCGATCGCCGTTGTAAGTCACGTAGATCGCCAAGCCGCTGCCGATCCGGTTGCTGGTGGTCAGGTCGGGACGGCGCACATACGCATACTCGCTCGTCAACGGATACGTGACATTCAGCATGCATTGAGCGGTACGGCTGACGCCATGGGCGCTCATCAGCACCGTTCCGATCGGTGCATCCTCCGGCACCAGGATTTTCTGGGTCAAGTCAAGCAGCACGACGCTTTCGCCGCTACCCACCGAACAGTTCAGCGTCGCATGCGCCGTCCCGGTGCAAAGCAGGCTCAGCGCCACCCAGGGCAGAAGACGCCGAACCGACGAGCGCCCGAGCTTCAGTATGTATTCCTTGATCACAATCGTCCTTTCATCATCAGGGGAAATCGCCACGCAGGTGGCGATCGCGGTGGTGGGAACGCATGCTCAACCGGATGTCTGCATCACTCTGCGCGGCCGCATCGACGCGGTTTGGTTCGCTTCCGACGCGAGCGGCTGGCACATCGCGTCGAAACGTTGCAGGTGCTTGAGAGGCCCCTTCTTGCCGTCAGCGGTGTCCGGCGCCTGCTCGGGCAATGTGAGCATGCAGGTATTGCGTTCGTGCTCGCCCCACTTGACGATCAGCTTCTCGAGCCCATCGGCGAGGCGCGCGTACAACTGCCCGTTCTGACCGACGATGCCGATCGCATTGCCTTCCGGATCGACCACGGAGGCCCCGAACGGCAGCACGTTGCCGCCAGGCAGCGTCCCCCGCACCAGGACCGGCCGTCCGACCACGGTGCCGTAGCGAACCTTGACGATTGCGCCGCTCCGGGGCGCAACCTGCTGCCGCGTCGTGAGAAGCTCGACGTCGTCAGACAGCTCGTTGGGATCGATGGACACTTCGTTGAGCCGGTACGGATTCAGGTACGGCACCACCGCACGGCCGTTGCGGTCGAGCACGATGGCCGAATACCCAAGCACGCGCGCACCGGCGGCCGCGGGCGCTTCCACGATCGCGATCGACTGCGCGCTGTACGGCGAAGCCGTGACGCCGCCGCCGTCGGCGACCAGCATGCCGCTGGCGCCCGCGGACATCGCACGATAGCGGTCGGCCACATCGAAGCTGCCCTGCAACGCGCTGTAGTGCGAGCGGTACAACACCGACCCGTTGGCGCCGACGTCGCGGTTCGCATTGCGCGTCACGCCGATGCTGTAGTCGAGCGCGTTGTCATTCAGCGCCGTACCGTTGACGGTGGAGCGCACGCTGGTGCCATCCGCCCCGTTGGTCACGGCCATGTTGAGTGTCGGCGCGTGCGACCTGCCCCCCAGCGGCACTGACAGCGACAGCATGTAGATGTTTTCCATCTGCCCCAGCGAAGTACGGCTGCGGCTGATCGAGACCGTATAGCCAAGCGAACGGAAATTGTTGCTGTAACCGATCTGGAATTGGGTGTCGCTGCCCGAACGGTCCCAGAAGTTCTGGCTGTAGCCGCTAATGTAGAGATTGCCGCCGCGCCGGCCGAAGCCCTGGCTTGCCGTTACCGACAGCCGGTTGCGCGGCCGGCTCGTCGTCCAGGAGTTATCGCTCAGCGTGCCGCGCCGCGCCTGGTCGCTGTACTGCAGCGCGTTCTGCAGGTCCATGTAGCCCGACGACGAGAAACGGTACGCCGCCACCGACAGATTGCTGCTGGTCGACGTGATCAGCTTGCTGTACGTCGCACGCACGCTGGTGCCGTTGCGTCTGAGACCCGCGGACGACACCCACGATTTGGTCACGTCGAGCGCGAACGCACCCACTGGGGTGCTGAACGCTCCGCCCGCGAGCACGGCGCCGTAGTCATTCGTGACCTGGGCCCCCGCGTACGCGGTGAAGCTGTTGGACAGGCCTCGCTGCACGGTTGCCTGGATCACCCTCGGCAAGTAGCTCAACCCGCTGTATCGCACCATGCCGGCGACCACGCTGTAGCGCGTCCTGCCGGGCCGCAGCAGCTGTGCGACCGACGCGTAGGGCACCTTGTACTCCTGGACGCGGCCGTCGGCCTCCGTCACCGTGACATTGAGGTCGCCGCCGTACCCGGTCGGGTACAGATCGTCGATCACGAATTCGCCCGGCGCAACCGAGGTTTCGTACAGCACGGCGTCGCCCTGACGCACCGTCACGCGAGCATGCGTTTGCGCGATGCCGCGGACCACCGGCGCGTACCCGCGCATCGACTCCGGCCACATCTGGTCATCGGTGGCGAGCTGTACGCCGCGGAATGCAAAGGTGTCGAAGATCTCGCCGCTGGTGTTGGATTCGCCCAACGTCACGCGCGCCTTCATCGGCGTGATGTCACGCTGCACATAAGTCCGGATCGAGCTGTAGCGCGAAGGTTCACGTTCGCGCCACTGGTAGGAGCCGCTATGGCGGAACATCCAGCCGCCGACGTTAAAGCCGGCATTGATGCCGACGTAGGCCGACTGCTGCGTCAGGTTGCCGGACTCACTTCGGTAAAAAGTGGCGTTGTAGCCCAGCATGCCCGCCGTGATACCCGAATCCCACAGCGCCGGGTCGACGTAACCTCGGGCGTGGCGACGCATCAATGCCTGCGGCAGACTGACATCGAGCCGAAGCTCCGCGGTGTCGAGGCTGGCGTGCGCGTCGTCGGACAGCGCCTCGATGGTGACGCAACCCGCCGGGTCGGCAAGCCGCGCGAGCAAGTCCGCGGGCACCTGTGCGGGATCGATGGCCAGACGATCAAACAGCGTGCGCGACACGCAGATGCGCGCGGCGCTGTTGGGACCATCGCCCGACTTGACAGTGACGGATTCTCGGCCGATGAAGCGATCCGCCACATAGACATCCGCACGGTATTCGCCAGGCAGCAGCGGGTTACCGTTGGCGAATCGGGACAAATCGACGGTCTCGCCCGAACCGGACCGGAGGAAGCTCTGGTCGAAGTCCGCGCTGGCCAGCGTCGTGGTCGGCTGGCGGCCCGGCGCGGGAGCGGATGCGCTATCGTTCGCGGCCGACGCATACTGGGCCACGCTCATGCTGGCCAATAACACCGCCGCGGGGAGAGGTCTGAGAACCGGCTGACGCGCGCGAGCGCGCACCGCCCTCGGACGGGCCGAGTGATTGATTTCCATGGTGGCTGAAGGTTGAAGTGCGCCGCACCTGGAACCGCCGCCGACTACGGGGCGGGTCGCGGCTCGGAGCGGAACCGGGAGTGGTCAGGGCGTGCCGAGCGTGCTTTCGCCGCGAGCAATGCCGCCGTAGTCGGTGATATATCCAAACGCCACGCGCGCTTTCTCGAGCTGTGCCGGAAGCGGCGAAGCGAAGCGGAACAGATGGGTCTCGCCCGGAGCGATCATCGCCCCGTCGCTGGCAGGTACGGCTTTGCCTTCGGGACCGACCTCGACCGCCGCGATATTGACGTAGTAAGCACTGGGATTGCTCGCCAGGACGCCCTGAACGCGGCCATTGCCATCACGCTGCACCTGCCATTGCACTTGTTGCGGGGCGGCCAGCGCTCCCTCGTCGGTCAGCGCTGCCGGACGCAGGAATATCTTGACGCGCGTGCGGATCGCGAGCTGGATTAGGTTTTCGCCTTCGGCAGCTTTCGGCCTGGGCGGAATATCGAGCACGTTCAGCCAGTACAGCGACTCTTTGTTCTCCGGCACGTTGTCGCCGAGAAAGGAAAGCCGCAACGTCTGCCCCTTGCCGGGCTCGACGCGGGAAATCGGCGGCGTGATGACGAACGGCGCGTCGGCCTTGTCCGGCGTCGCTTTCGTGTCGCCGCGATCGACCCATGCCTGAACCAATCCGGGCTGTTCACCCCGATTGTTCATGCGCACGGACACTTCACGCTGCCCCTCGGGATAAATCACGCGCGTGCCGAACAGAACGATATTGGCTGCCGCGTGAGTGCTGACGACGAGAGCAAGGACGAGGACGAAGAGATGCGGCCGCGAGCGACCGCGCTTCGGCGTTCTGAATGAGAGCATAGTGGATTCCAGCCTACGAAGGAGGACTGGAATAAGCCCTCCTTGTCGCAAAACGGCTCCATGCAAATGATGGAGCCTTGCCGACGGTGCTTACAGATAGTCGATCGAGTAGGTCACCGAAGTTTGAACGTCACCCGCGGTGGCAGCGCCAGTTGCATAGTACTGTGCACCGTAGACGAGCGTTGCCGCGCCATCCGTCAGCGTCGAAGCTGCGTTGCTGCGCTGCGACTCGTCGCCGGCTTGCAGCACGACGCCGTCTTCGTTCAGAAGCTGAACCTGCACTTGCGTTGCGGAACCGTTGTTGTTCAGGTTGCCGCTCGTGGCGTCGACGTTCGGGCCTGCCTCAAAGAAAGCGCGGACCTGCGTGGCGTCGCCAGAGCATTCGCTCAGCGCGATGGTGAAATTGGTGGCGCCAGCGGTACTGCCCTTCGTGCTCAGCGTGCTTGCCGCGACCGTCGGGAGCTGGACGGTAGCATCCTGATTGCCGCCGTTCACGCTGATCGTGCAGGTCTGTGCTTCGATTGCGCCGTTGAACGTGATGGTGCCGTCCGATGCGTGAGCGGCCATGGGCAGTGCGAGTGCGGCGGAGAGAATGCCGAATGCGATTTTCTGGTTCATTTGATTCACGTTTTCAGGTTGATTGAACAGGTGTTGATTGTTGTCTCGCCATGCAACGACACTGCGGACAACGATTCATTCTGGCCTATCATTCGGAATCCTTAAATCGCAAAACGTCCAAATTCGAAGTGGTGAAACTGGCAATGGCGGTGGCGCCATGCCCCTCGCGCTCACATGCCGTGGCGCGAGGGGAACGGTCAATACAGACCGGTCAGGTGGATCAACGACGTACCAACGACAGCAGGCCCGCGCCGATACCGCTGGCGAGCAACACGCCGCCGACCAGCAGCGCCGCGGCGACCTTGATCCTAGGCATGAAATTGTGGGGAATCGACTGTCGCGCGAATCATGATCCCCGAACATAGAAATGCCGGGAGATTCACTGTGCCGCAATTTTGGCGCGTGTCAGCGTATCGAACTGCCAAATCCTGTGCGACCTGCTCACCAGTCATCTTCTGGGAGAAAGTCGGTATTGATTTTGTTTCATGAGGGCGCGATTCTCGTGGCTGATTTGCGCACCCCACAAGCGCCGCCAGTGTAGCGATCGCAACTATTTTCAGTTTCACCCTATTCTCACAAATTATTAATATATGAACTACATCGCCGGGACAGATCCAGATTTAGCCGTGGCTTGTTCGGAAGGAGAGTAAATAAACATCTGATCACTTGACTTGTTCAAGTCAACTTTAATCAATGGAATAAATTTTCCGGTAGCATTCATATAGTCCTGCTGTATATATTGCGCGCCGGCCAAATTTGATATATAAAAAAACACATCTATTGGCAGCCTGTCTGGAATGTTCTGTGGCCAAGCGGATATTATGATCTCATTCCAATAGTTATACCCGGCTCCCAGTGCGACACGAACATCGATGCTCAACTGAAATCCGTTAACATCCGGTCTAAATGGACAGAGTTTATCCGAGGCTTGCCATGTCGGGACGCTGACAACTCCAATTTCATCGCAAAATCTTGCATCTGCCCCGCGCGTGCAGGTATTGTTTATGCCGGTGCCCATGTCTCTGGGATATGCGCAGCGCATGGTTAGCGGATATGCTACGGGCGCCGAAAATTCCCGCATTATCAGACCAACCGCAGTATTATCATAAAGCAAGTGCTTTATATTTATATCTTTTCTGAGATAGGTAAAGGATACGCCATTTCGCGCAACGGAATTTGGGCTGGGGTTCCATGAGTGAAAGCCAGATCCGTACCCAGTGGCTCGAATCAACACGCCATCACAAAAGAAAGCAGGGCTTCCATCTTCGCATACTGGCGACATGTTTTCAAATCGCCGAACGAGATCCATCACGAGCCGATAGCCGCGGTCCAACTGGTCTTTCGCATCGTAGCCGAATATCGCCTTACCATTCGCTCCGAAATACACCTGAACGATTGGCAACCACTGACCCGTCGCATTGAAATACTGCAATTGGTAATGTTGCGCCTGGCTCAGTTGACCGCCGTGCGAAATATCGTAAAACACGGCCTGAATCGGCAACGATGCCGGCCGGCTATCGTTCCATGCCTCGATCAGCACCATCGTCGGCCTGCTGCTCCAACCGCTTCCTGTCCTTTCGTGCGCTTCCAGGTTCGCCTTGAATTGCCCGCTGTCCATCGCGCTCAGCGAGCATTGCCTGCCGGCTATCCCCCCTTCTCGCTCGAAGTGCGAGACCCAACTCGCCGCATCCGTCACCCCGAACCGCGCACACGAACTCAAATCCGACTGACCGCCCCCGCCTCCCAGTAGATCGCATCCGCGATCCGCCGTCGTCTCGCTCAACGCCGCCTCGAATGGGTAGGCACAACGCAAACTGAACGGCTTGTGCTGCCCGGCTGCCGTCGCCACGTCATCGAATATGAATCCAGCGCTATACGGCAGTATGTTCGTCCCTACGTCGCTGCGCAAATAAGTAAACGGTACTGACCCAAGCGCGCCGTCCGTCGCGCCGAGCCGCCAGAAATCTTGCGACTCACCTCCCGGCAACGAGCGCATCAGCACCCCACTGCAGTAATACGCCGGCCGGTTCGCGCCACACGACGGCACCGTACTCTGATACCGCTGGTTCAATATCTGCGCCTCTTCCGCTCCCGTCGTCGCCAACGCGCTTGTCGTCCACAACAACACCGACAAAGCCGTGACCGCCCGCCCCAGATATATCAATTGCCTCAACGCGTCTTGCAGCGGCCATCCGTGTCTTCTCGCCGTCATCGCACAATTCCCCCATCTTCTTCGACATCGACAAGCCTCACTATCAGGATCAGGAAGCAAGAAATGCAAGGCTTCATGGCAAGACCATAAGAACAGCTCCAATTGTGAAACTGCAGTCCCTGCGAGTTTTCAGCTCCGTTCAACATTGCAGTCATCACGGCGCGGTCACGGTGCCCAATTTTGCGGTCTGCTGATCGTTCGGGAAGTAGCTGAACATGCCGGCCCCGCCGAGTGTCAAGTTGACTCGGATGATCGGAATAAAACGGCCAGTTGTTCGCATGTAATCCTGCTGAATGTACTGTGCACCACCAAGATTCGCGCCGGAATAGTAGAACGCTTCGATCGGGAGCTGCGTCGGAATATCCTGTGGCCAAGCACCTATAATGATTTCGTTATGATTGGCTCGAGCGACTCCTAGCTCAACTCTAACCGCAATGCTCAGTTGAAAATTGATTATATCCGGCCGAAATGCACATTGACCGCCGGCTCCGACAGCCGCATAATGGGTTTTCCAAGCTGCAATTGTCGTGACGCCAATTTCGTCGCAAAATCGATGATCTGTGCCCCGATTACAGCTATCCGATCGTCCGCCGGTACCGGCATTCGACGGAAATGCGCATCTTAATTCCAGAGGGTAGGACGTCGGAAACCTCAATTCGGACATGATCAGTCCTTCGCTATTGGCGCCCCCTGCCAATATAGTCATGCCGACATCACTGCGCGCGTACGAGAATGAAACGCCGTTGCGTGAAACTGAATTGGGGCTCGGATTCCATGAATGGAAGGTCGCTCCATAGCCAGTGTTCCGAATCAACACGCCATCACAAAAGAAAGCAGGGCTTCCATCTTCGCATACTGGCGACATGTTTTCAAATCGCCGAACGAGATCCGTCACGAGCCGATAGCCGCGGTCCAACTGGTCTTTCGCATCGTAGCCGAATATCGCCTTACCATTCGCTCCGAAATACACCTGAACGATTGGCAACCACTGACCCGTCGCATTGAAATACTGCAATTGGTAATGTTGCGCCTGGCTCAGTTGACCGCCGTGCGAAATATCGTAAAACACGGCCTGAATCGGCAACGATGCCGGCCGGCTATCGTTCCATGCCTCGATCAGCACCATCGTCGGCCTGCTGCTCCAACCGCTTCCTGTCCTTTCGTGCGCTTCCAGGTTCGCCTTGAATTGCCCGCTGTCCATCGCGCTCAGCGAGCATTGCCTGCCGGCTATCCCCCCTTCTCGCTCGAAGTGCGAGACCCAGCTCGCCGCATCCGTCACCCCGAACCGCGCACACGAACTCAAATCCGACTGACCGCCCCCGCCTCCCAGTAGATCGCATCCGCGATCCGCCGTCGTCTCGCTCAACGCCGCCTCGAATGGGTAGGCACAACGCAAACTGAACGGCTTGTGCTGCCCGGCTGCCGTCGCCACGTCATCGAATATGAATCCAGCGCTATACGGCAGTATGTTCGTCCCTACGTCGCTGCGCAAATAAGTAAACGGTACTGACCCAAGCGCGCCGTCCGTCGCGCCGAGCCGCCAGAAATCTTGCGACTCACCTCCCGGCAACGAGCGCATCAGCACCCCACTGCAGTAATACGCCGGCCGGTTCGCGCCACACGACGGCACCGTACTCTGATACCGCTGGTTCAATATCTGCGCCTCTTCCGCTCCCGTCGTCGCCAACGCGCTTGTCGTCCACAACAACGTCAACAACGCGCCAAACACGAGTCGAGCCGACCTTTGAACGGAAACGCCGGACAACCCCATCGCCGTCACGCAAGACGCCATGCACAACGGTCTGAACGAGCGCCGACATAAAGCGAGCGATCTCATATATCATTCGCGGCGTAGGCCGAGCACCTGAAAATGCTCGCTTCGATCGTAACTGTTGGCGTTGCCTTGCTCGCTGGTTCCGTTGAGATCATATGCCCACGGAGTGAGCCCGTTGAGGTCCGCTGTCCAGAACGGATAGCTGAGCCATCCTTGAGCGGTTGCCACGGCCGGCGGATAGTATTGCCGCCAGAAGCGTTTCATCAAATCCAGCGGAACCGGCTCCAGTCCCATCACTTCGCATGCCGCTTTCATGCCGTCCCAGTCGGCGCTGCGGGACACGAACTCGATCTGCAACACCCCTTTCACGTTGAGCGGGTACTTGCGCGTCTGCCCAAGTCGATCACGGGCAGAAATCTCACATGCGCCGTTTCCCATGCAGGTGACAATGCCGCTTGCATCGACAGTAGCAACACGTTCGTTGCTGCTGTCATACGTATAGGGTGCTGTTCCCCAAGTCGCCTCGCGCTCGAATCGCGCAAAGTCCGGAATGGAAGTCGGCGGCACGGGTGCCAGCACGTATTGATACGCGCTGATATCCAGCGTGACTTCCGCTTCGAATACTGAGCCGATCCTGAACACCAGCAGGTTGGATCGCCACGGCAAGCCAACTTCCGGTGTCGCGGTATAGCCGGCCTCGACTTCGCGATCAGCCAGCGCTTCGATCGCGCTGAATGGAATGTCGAAAATCAACTCATGCCCGACATCGCGCGCGGGAACGAATGTGTAATCGCCATAGCTCAATTCTTCGTCGGCGCGATCGCGCAAAAGGAACTCGACGCGATCACGAACCGCCATGCCATCATAGGGTGGGATACGGATCCTCGTTCCGTCAGGCACGTCCGCCGGATCGAGCTCCCCCCCTTGAACACCATCGATCGTCGGCGCATCCAGCGCATCCGTCGAGTTTGATTTCTGACTGGTCATAAAAAACACCTCGGATAGCAAGAGGTCATGGAACCCAAGGCTCCATCACCCAATAGCCGACGTCGGCGCGGTTGCGCCCTGCATGCGGCTCGCCTGGACCGCCAATCCGCGGGACGCCGCGGTTGCCTCATATGAAATGCCGTTACGCAGCACCGGCTGAACCGCGCTGCTGTCTCCCCCCGCCGCGGCGACGCCCCAAGTGACGACGCGCTTGTCCGCAGTCAATGCGGCGAAGACTTCGGTATTCGCATAAATGGCGCGAACATCCGTGAGTTGCGCCGCAACAGGAGCTGTATTCCCTCCGCGCACCTGATCGCCCCACGCGACAACGGCGCCGTTTCGTCGAATCGCCGCAAACGCACCCGCCGTTCCGGTCACCTGAACGATGTCATGAAGCGCCGCGATGTCGGCCGGCACCAAGCCTCCCTTCGCGTTGTTCCCCCACGCGACCACGGTGCCGTTCGCGCGGCGCGCGCAGAACGCCCCCCACGTCCCGCTCACCTCGATGATGTCGTTCAGTGCGGCGATATCCGCCGGCACGGTGCCGCCATACGCAGCATTTCCCCACGCGAGCACATGTCCGTCACGCGCACGCACGGCAAATGCGCGCGCTGTCGCACGTATCTCGATGATGTCGTTGCGCGCGGCAATAGCCGCAGGCACGGTGCCGCCGTCGGCCGCCGCCCCCCATGCGATGACGTGCCCATTGCGCCTCAGCGCGGCGAACGCCGTGTAGTCTCCGCAAACGTCGGCTATGTCATTCAGCGCAGCAATATCCGCCGGTACGGTGCCGCCGTACGCCGCCACGCCCCACGCGATGACATGCCCCGCCGTGCGCAATCCGGCAAACGCGCTGCCGGCGGCATAAAGGCCAACGATGTCCGTGAGCGCGGCGATGGGAGCTGGCACCGTGGCACCGTTCGCCGCGGTGCCCCATGCGACCACGCTGTTGTTCCGCGTGCGCGCGGCCATCGCGGTACTGTTGCCGATCACCTGAACCATTTCGACGGCCGGCGCATTGCTCCCGCCTTGCGACGCGTTGCCCCAGACGGGCACAAGGTTGTTCGTGCGGCGAGCGGCAAATGCACTCTGTGTCGACGTCACTTCGGCGATATCGTCGAGCGTAATGAGCGTCGGCGGAATGTTGCCACCATATAACGCATTGCCCCAGCCGATCATGTTGCCGGCATCGAGGTGCGCGACGAATGCCGCCACTCCGGTTGCCGTCGAGTCGCTGCCGCTGCCGACGAAATTGGCCGGATTCAAGGTCACGCGGTCGTCTGCCGAGCGGACATGCAGCAGCAGATGCGGCTTGGTATCGCGGAAGGTCGTTCCCGACGTCGATGCCACTTCACCTTCGTATTGCCATTCGACGAGCATCGGAATGCTGGTCTGCTGATTGAACGCGCTTAGCCAGCGCGGCGCGCTCGATTCCCGATAAAGGCTGCGATTGTGGCGCGCGCCCAACACCAGCAGCGCGCCGTTGCCCAGTCTGCGCTCGACTTGATAAACCGATGGCGGAGACGTTTCGTTCTCCAGCGGATCGCTGCGATCGATGAAATACGATAGCTCCACTGTCCGGCCGATATTGGGTTCGATGTATCGGAACGGCAGAACTTCGAGCAGGTCCTTTCCGACGTCGCCGGCCTGCACGGTCCTACGCAGCGTCGTGCTGCCGTCCCCGGGCGCACCGGCCCAGCGCAACTCGACAATGTCGCCCAAGCGCAGCTTCGCGGCTACCCTCACGCGCAGCGTGCAGCCGTTAGGCACGTCGTCGGGATTCAGATTATCGTCGTCCGCCTCGTCGATTTCCGCCGCCGGCAGCGCCGCACGCGCGATTGCCACAATGAGCTCGCTGGACTGGCTGACCTTGCCGTTAAGGCGCTCGACCTCAAAATAAACGTGAACGGGCGCTTGGCCGTCGTTCGGGACGAGCCGCGCCAACGGAATCGAAAAATCAACCGGCTTGCCAGTCGAATTGCCGGTGATGTCCTTGAAATCTGTAAATGAACCTCCTCCGCCATTCCCCATCATGGTCAGTGTCACTCGTTCACCGGGCTCCATACCCGGGTAAGGAGCAACCACGACCGCCGTACCCGATCCAACGACGCTGGCCGGATCGAGCTTACCGTCCTGGGCGTCCGGCATCGTCGGCGGCAGCAACTCTTCGGTCGTTTGCTCGACGCGCAACGTCAACGTGCTAGACAACTCAACGTCGCCGCCGTTGAAGCGCACGACCTCGTAGTAGATGTCGACGCTGCGCCCGATATTCGGGCTAATCGCGCTGGCCGGCACGATCAGCGGAAGTTCCTTATCGGCGCCACCGCCCGTCACTGTCTTCGAGACGGTCGTCGTCCCGGCTCCCGGCGCGCCCTCCCAATGCACCGTGACTTCGTCCCCCGCCTTCAAAGCGGCGCTCACCGGCACCACGACCGTGGCTCCTCCGGGGGCGTCGGCCGGGTCCAGCACGCCGCCGCTCGCTTCCGTGACCGTCGGCGCGGGCAGCCTCTGTACCCGTCCCACCAAGAATGCTCGAACGCTGGACGACAAACGATTACCCGCCCGCGTGATTTCGTAGCGCGCTTCGATCTGCACCCCGCGATTCAAGTCTATGTACGGGTACGCCACATCGAAGGGCACTTCCCGCCCGGCCATGCCCGCGCTCACCAGGAGCCAGTCCGTAAAGCTATCGGGCTCGCCGCCGGTGCGCCCCTGCCAGAACACGTCCACCCGATCCTGCGACACCGTCACCCCCGCCGGCACCCGTAAAGTCGTGCCCGACGGCCAAGCGTCCGGATCCAGCAACCCTCCCGACTCCCCATCCACCGTCGGCGCCGGGAGGTTGGGCGCCGCCGCGCTTTCGACCCGGAACGTCACCGTTTCCGCCGGCAGCGTCGCACCACTCCGCACCACGTCATAGCGCGCCGTGACGCTAGCGTTCAGATTGTTGACGACGAGCGATTTGTCGATCGGAAAGGGCAGAGGATGTCCCTCGGTCCCGCCGCCGACCGGAAAGCTGTCCCGATAGGTATCCGTCGGCTGTCCGGTTTTGCCCAGCCATTCGACGCGGACCTCGTCGCCCGCCTGCGTATTCGCGCCAGCCGGCACCGTCAACGTGGTGCCCGCCGGCGGCACCCGGTCCGGATCCAGGACCCCGCTTCCATCGTCCAGGTAGTCCACGACCGGCGGCGGCAGCAATGTCTCTTCCGCGCCGACTCGATATGCCGCTTCCGGCGATTCCAGCGGCCCGCCCCCTCCGACCGGATACACCCAATACGACACCCGCACAGTTCCGCCGTTGAGCACGCTCAATTCCGCCGCCGGAATCGGGATTCGCACCGGATTTCCCTTCATGCCGCTCGTGATCGGCTGCTCCTTGGTGTACATCGTCGGATCGCCGTTCGCTTTCGCACCCACCCAGCGCAACAGCACGATGTCTCCCGCCTCCATGATCGCGTACGGCTCGATGCGGACCGTCGCATTGCCCGCCGGATCCAGTTCGTCCCCCACCGCTTCTTCCACCGACGGCGCATCCAGACCCTGCACCTCCCCGATCACGCGCACCGTCGTTCGGCGCGACCGCTGCGTAACGCCCGCGAGCGTCGCCGTATACGACAGCACCGCCAGCCCCTGCGCGACCGCCGCCGCTGCTTCGTTCGGCACATTCAGGAATAGGAACGCGCCCGTATAGGTCCCCCGCACCGTGCGCACCACCGGATTGCCATCCGCCGTCTGGCCGTTCCACGTCAGCTCGATCTGGCTTTGCGGCGCAATCTTGGCATCCATCACCATCACTTGCACGTCCTGACTGCCCAACTCATCGAGATTCAGTTCCCCGCTCGGCGCGAGCACCACCAACGGCGCCGCCAGCAAGTTCGGATCGACCTCCACGTTCACGCGCGCCTCGAGCGACCACTTCGACCAGTTCTTCACCCGGTCGTAGATTTCATAGCGCACGATCAGGCCGTCACCGTCTCCTCCCGCCTGAATTGCTTCCGGCGGCACGTGCACCACCACCGGCTGATCCACGTCGCCCGATTCGAGCTTCGGATGGCTGATCCGCTGCATGCTCCAGGCCAGCGTCAGCCGGTCGCCCTCGTCCATGTTCTCCCACGGCGCGATCGACACATCGACGCCCTTCGCCGCTTCGTCCTCGCCAATGTCGGTCGACTCCGGCACCGGCGGCGACAGGTTCTCGTTGATCCACTCCGTCGACGACTCCGGATCGAAGCCGCCCGGCACGTCGAGCTTGACGTCGATCGGCGTCACTTCCGAATAGAGCCACGCACTCGACGTCCTCAGACGGAAGAACACCGGTTGCATGCCGCTTCCGACCTCGAAAACGAACGCGGCCCGCACGTTCAGCACGTAGTACGTCGTAACCTCTTGGATCGTCAACTGAGCCGCGGGCGGCTTCAGGTCCAGGTTCGGATCGTTCGGATCCTCGCCCCAGAACAGCTCGATCAGATCGCCCGGAATCGGCTGCGGCGACAAGACCGGCCCGAGCCGGACCTGGATCAATCCGTCAGGCGCCTGCACATCCTGATAGCGGATGCCGCCATTGGCGTCCGCGCTCGGCACCTGCGGCGCCGGATATTCCGCGAGCATTCGCTTTGCCGAACCACCGCCGTCCACCCGAAATTCAGACATGATCCCGTCTCCTTCCCGCTCGTTCCGAGACATACCAATTCAATTTGCTGCCGACAGCGCGTCAACTCTCAGGCTAAGGTTTCCATCCGCGCACATCGGTAACTGCCGTCGTGGCAGGCGAAGTCACTGGAATAGGGTTAGGCCGATCTTGCGTGACCGTGTAGGTCACCACGACACGTCCTATCGATGCATCCAACGGATCGATGAGGAAAAAAGTCTGCGGCATTAGAAAATTCACGGGGTCATTTTCTTCGCCATCCTTAACGATAATCGGTTGTTCCAGCTTGTCACCCACAGGTGCGCCACCTGAAAGCCCGGTATAGGCCTGCGCTTCAAGGAACACGGTATCCCCTGCTACCTGATTCAGGTAATGCGCCACCTGAAACAAGGTCCCGCCTTGGGCGACTGCGATCGTCACGACACGGTTGCCAGGCGTTCCCTGCGCCTCCGGAAAATCACCTGCAGACAGCCCAGGCGCGCCTCCCGGCAGGTCATCCGAACTCTGGACGTCCACCAGTTGATCCGGCGCAAGCGAGGTATTGCTCTGATCGGCAGGGGGCGGCTGGAGGGTGCGCGTAACCGTGTAATGAACCGGCAACCTGGGATTGCTGCCCCCGGCCTCGATAACGGTCCCTAGTACGGTCTGCGGAGGAACGGCTCCCGCGACTACGTCGGCGGCCTCTATCGTATAGGGAGCCGCAAGTGCGGCTGCGCCGTCCCAGTAAACTTGAATTTCATCTCCTTCTTCGAACACCGGATCGCCGTCCTTGTTTTCCCACGGTATAACGGCTGTCGCGTCATCGCCGAACTGATCCGGAGGAATGATGTTGTCGGGCCCCGCGCCGGATGGCGGACGGATCGTCAGCGGCAGCAGCAAGCCGTGCACGGGATCGGTCGGATCGGGATCCTCTCCGCCCGCGAGCGTCAGGTCGATCAGCACGTCGTCAAGATCCGGTGACGTCCCAATCGTAAAGCCGTCACGCAGTACCTTGTAGGCGACGGAAACCGTGCCCCGCGTGGCGCCGTCCAATGCGGCCAACACCTCCTCGTACTGCACGGCAATGCCACCGTCCGGGCCGAACACGAAATCCGGATCAAGCAGGTCAGCGGCGAGCACCTCGCGCGCCTCCTGATCTCGCCCTCCCCACACCACGACGATTTCATCCCCGGCTTCGATGCGGTCATGAAATGGAATCTGCACGAGCACGCCGGCACGCGCATCGGCGTCGACAATGATGTCATTCTGTGCAAACACAGGAACTTCAGGCTGCTCCAGGTCGTCAATGGCAATCTTGAGCAGCACCCGGATCGTCGTCGGATCCGAGTCGGTCGACATATTTCCGGCGCGATCCTCGACTCTATATTTGAAATCCACAGGACCGTCATCCGCCAGCTCGATCAACGCCCGCGGATATTCGACAACGAAATCGTTCGTCACGTCATCTCGTGTAATTGGCGCCGTCGACACGATGTCGTTGACCATCAGATAAACGTTGTCCCCCAGTGCCTGGAAACCGTAGCTATAGATTTCGGCAGGCAATTTGTCACCCAAATCGGTCAACATTGCCGAGGTCAATCCGCTTTTCACGATGTCCGGATCGATGAACGGATTCGATAAATGTGGACCGGGTGGCGTCAAATCGACGATGAACTGTATGGCCGTCGGCCAATCCGTGTATTGATTGAGAAATGACGGTCCTTTCCACTTACGGTATCGGACTCTGTACGGCGTCTGCATGATCTTCTCCCGGCGATCCGCCGCGGCGATCACGAGATTGACAAAGCCCGCCGTCAGGTCCGCATCGACCACATCCTGCCGGTTGTCATAGAGACTATCGTCGATGAACAATTGAAATCCATCCCAATCCGGCACCGTTTCAGTCGGATCGGTCTTGATCGGAATCCTGATGTTCAGCACATCGTTTTTGATCGATGCAAGAAGCAGACCGTCGGCAGGGGCCCCTCCACGAAGCGGGGCCAGCGCTGCAGGATCGATCTCAGGTTCAAACAGATCCTCCACCACGGATGCCTCGTCTTGCCGAGATAGGCTTCGAACTACCCTGGCAGCACGCTCACGCGCAGTCTGACCAGATACGGTCTTTCGCTTGTTCATCATGCCCTCCGACTCAAATTGAAAGCCCACGAATCACCGCACACATCTCGCGCTCGAAGGTTACGTGCCACCGGGACCAGTCATTATCCGAGCAGGTAACAAATACAACCTCGACGAGCCCCAATTCCACGAAGTTATAAAATTTACATCATCAAATCTGAATTTTGAAGTTAAATTGTAATTTTTAACTCAACCAATTAATTATAGAATTCAACGAAATTCCCGCAAGAAAAACAATTCTCATACAATTTATATTTATACATTATACGGTGGCGTTTCAGAATTCTTTCGAATGGATTGCGACTTTTTATTGTCAATAAATAGCCACAAATTCCCCAAATTCGGCATCCTCAAGCCTCCCAGGGCGGCGCTGCGATGTCGCTCGCGCGAAATACACATTCCGGCTCTCCCGCAGTGCAATATCAACAATTGATGTGATGAATAGGATGTTCTATCTAGCGTGGAATTAAGTAATTCCATAATTTGACTTTCTTAAAGATTTGAATAAAATTCAGATCGCAGAATTCAGGTCATCATGGCCTGCTGGCCGTGTTGCGATATGTCTCCGAGAGAGGTTTTCGTACCCGTCCTATTTGAAATGCCAAAAGCATCCGGGAAAATGGCTGATATTTTCTCTCACAATTTGCTCGGAGTTCTATGTCCCCCTCTCTCATCTCTCCCTGGCGCCGAACACCGTGGGCACTCGCTGTAGCACTGGCATTCACTGCGACGGGCTCGCATGCCGGCACATTGATTGGCCCCGGCGCATCCGCGACCGTGAATGCCGGCTCCCCTATCGAGTCTTGGACTTTGGATGACGGCGCGTCCCTTAAAGTGAATTCTGGCGGTCAAACTAATGCCATTTCTGCGAATTCAGGCTCGAGCGTTTCCGTTGTTGGCGGTTCGGTTAGCGCTTCGAGCAGTGCCCCCGCGCTCAGCCTGGGCGACAGTACGGCTACGCTCAGCCAGGCATCCGTCGTCAATACGTCAGGCGCAGCGTTAGCGTTGAATCGCGCCGCGGGCAATTTCAATTTGTCGAGTTCGAGCGCCCAGGTTGCCAATAGCACGCTTTCCGGCGCAGGCGCCGCACTAATCACGTTCGCGGGCGCCGACTTGACATTGGCCAACACTCAGGTCAACGCCACGCGCAACGGAACTAGCATGCTAAATTCGGGCATCGGCGGCACATTATTCGGCGGGAACGTAAGCGCGACGAACGGAACTCATATCGCAGGGGATACAAACGGTCTATTGATCACCGCCGAACGACAAACCAACGTCAATTGGACCACTAACCTGAACCTCGATCAGTCGACCATTGAGGGACGCTCGGGTGCAGCCATTGTGGTTGACAGTGTCGTCCCGAGCTTTCCCAGCGCCACGGCCAATCTCATGGTCGCAAACGGTTCGAATCTGATCGGCGGCAACGGCAACTTGCTTGAAGTCAACCATGGAAACACCGCCAACCTGACAGTCGACAACAGCGTGTTGAACGGCAACGTCGTTGTCGACAACTCCAGCGCGGCAACTGTCACCTTGCAAAAAAGTGCCGTGCTCACGGGCCAGCTGACTAATGTCGGCCACCTCGCGGTCAACAGCGCTGCGATGTGGAATATGGTCGATAACGCGTCGGTGGCCAATGTCTCGCTTGGCGGCGGCACGATCAACCTGAGTCAGAGCGGCGGGCCTTTCCATCGCCTTGATGTTGGCGAATTGTCGGGTAGCGGCACCTTTGGAATGCATGTCGATTTGGCATCTCTGCAGGGCGACTTCCTGAATTTGTTCGGCACTGCTTCGGGCAATCATGGGCTGGCTATTCAAAATACCGGTATAGAGCCGCGCAAGGGCGCAGCTCCCCTGCAGGTCGTGCAAACCAGCGGTGGAGACGCCACATTCCAGGCAGTCGGCAACGGCGGCATGGTCGACGCGGGCACTTTCAAATACACCCTCGAACAGGAAGGCTCAGGCTGGTATCTAGTGCAAGCGCAGAATGAAGAAGGCAACCCGATCTTGACGCCGTCCGCATCTGCCGTGCTTGGCCTATTTAATGCAACGCCTACGATCTGGTATGGCGAAGAGGCGTCGTTGCGCAGTCGCATGGGCGAACTCCGCTTTGGCAATTCATCTGGCGGAGTCTGGGCGCGCTCGTATGGATCGCGGATCAACGTCGACGGACGCGCAGGTCAGCCCTATCAGCAAACCCAATATGGTCTATCGGTGGGCGCCGATCGTTCCGTGCCGATCGCCAATGGCAAATTACTGGTCGGCGTGCTCGGCGGCTACAGTCGCAATGACCTCGCTTTCGGAAGTTCGACGAACGGAGCCGTGGACAGCTTTTACTTGGGCAGCTATGCAACTTGGCTTGGCAGCAACGGCTACTACCTAGACGGCGTACTCAAGGGAAACGTCTTCCGGAGCGATGCGAAAGTGACCATGAGTGACGGCACAATCGCGAACGGATCATATACTAATTACGGCCTGGGCATGTCGCTTGAGTTTGGCCGTCTGTTCGAGCTTGCCAACAATTGGTTTATCGAACCTTCGACGCGCCTTTCCGCCTTTACCGCGAGCGGCACCACGACCAAGCTGGACAATGGTCTCGAGGCGGCCGGCCGGCCGGCCAAGTCGTTGCAAGCGCGGATCGGCGCCACGCTCGGCCGCAATCTGGAATTGTCGAACGGCGGCAAGATGCAGCCCTATGTGAAGCTCGGGCTCGTTCAGGAATTCGCGCACGGCAACGTCGTAAACATAAATGACAATCGCTTCGATAACGATCTATCCGGTACCCGTCTCGAAGTTGTCGCGGGTTTCGCTGCCTTGACCAGCAAAACGCTTCAAGTTCACGGTGAAGTTCTCTATAGCAAGGGTGCAAAGCTAACCCAGCCATGGGGCGTGAATATCGGGCTGCGTTACTTGTTTTAGTACTACAGCCGTAGATATCCCAAAGCAGGAGGTACGTAGCCGCGTCGCCGGTAGTGGCACTGCTGGGTGCGGTATTGGTGCCTGCGACGCGATGTGGACCAAGCCAGCACATACTTGATAAAGTAAATGCTGTGACCTTGCCCCCTGTTTCGCGATAAAGTTGACCCGCAAAAACGGACACCTATTCTTGTTGGAGAGGAGGTGCCGTCATGGGCAAGCATCGGAAAGCGTACC
>NZ_LOWC01000044.1:0-736 GCF_001522845.1 Burkholderia sp. BDU5
CAAACAGATCGAACATTGCCTGCCGCGACAGCGAGGCAATGTGAGCCTGCCGAACCTGCAAGTGCTCAACGCGATCCTCTATGTTGCTGAGCACGGATGTAAATGGCGCGGCCTGCCGCCACGTTTCGGTCGCTGGCATACGATCTACACGCGCATGAATCGTTGGTCTCGCAACGGCGTACTGGACCGAGTGTTCACGGAGTTGCAGCGCGCACAGATTATTCGCGTCCGAATTGAAGCGGTATCGCTGGATAGCACGATCGTGAAGGTTCATCCTGACGGCACCGGTGCGTTAAAAAAAATGGACCCCAAGCTATCGGCAAGTCCCGTGGAGGATGGACAACCAAGATTCATATGGTTGCCGCGGATGCTCGAACAGCCATAACGTTCGCACTGTCGCCCGGTCAAGCCGGCGATGCGCCGCACGGACGTGCACTGCTCGAACGCCTGGGACCGCCGAATCGGCCGCTGCACCTGCTGATGGACAAGGCGTACGAAGGTAACGAAACCCGACAGCTCGCGCTCGATCTCGGTTTCATCCCGGTCGTTCCTCCGTTGAGCACGCGCGTCGAGCCTTGGGAGTACGACCGGGAAATGTACAAACGTCGCAACGAAGTCGAGCGGCTGTTCCGTCGATTGAAGGGCTTTCGTCGCATCTTCTCGCGCTTCGACAAACTCGATCTGATGTTCATTGCCTTTATCAACTTCGCCCTGATTGTCGAAGCCCTTCGATAGT
>NZ_LOWC01000045.1:0-170128 GCF_001522845.1 Burkholderia sp. BDU5
GACAAGCTTTCAGGCAACTATTTCGCCTTCGCCTCGCTTGCCTGTGCCTTTGGGCCGCTGGTGAGAATGTGAACAGACCCTAGTCTTTCCCGCCTCGAGCGAGTTGCTGCCGTGTCCAGGCCGCCTCGGCACGACCCTGCATAACCGCGCGCAAGGCGGCCGGGGGCGGCCCGGCCGTCATCCATTGGTCCATGGCATCCGGTTTGTCACGCGGCCAGATCTTCGGCACATGGGTGGCTTCGTCGATCTGCTGTACTTCCGACGTGTACTCGATTACGAAGCCCGAAGGAGACACAAAGTACGCAAACGTGTTGTCGCCTGGCCCGTGACGGCCCGGCCCCCACGCAGGTGTCTGGCCCTGCGCTCTCATGCGTCCAATACCGCGCATGAAGCTGTCGAGGCTCGGCATTCCGAAGGCGACGTGATTGAGGCTTGGATACGGCCCCTTGTTGAAGGCAATCGAATGATGGTCAGACGTGCAACGCAGGAACACCATCATTTCGCCCGAATAGTCGCTCGTGCGAAAACCCAGCACGTCGCAATAGAAGCGCTCCATCCTGGCAAGATCGGGCGAATTGAGCACGACATGACTGATCTTGCTCGGCTGGGCCACACGGTCTTCCGTCTCCGGATGACACGCAACATCGGAAGAGAATCGCAGACGGCGCCCCTCAGGATCGATCGCATCGAATCCATAGCCGCCGCCGGGTGTCGCAAGTCGTGCGGGAGGCGTGCCAACCACAACGCCATCGGCCTGCAATTGCTCGTAGAAGCGGTCGACGGCCATCGCGTCCACCAGCGCGAAATGGAGATAGTCGATGCCGTGGTAAGCAGCATCGCGCAGCGCATATATCCACTGCTCGCCCAGTGTTCCGCGAAAATAGACAGTTTCCGGTTGCGCCGCCGGTACTTTGGCAAGCCCCCACTGATCACGAAAAAACGGTGCGGAAATCGTTGCGCTGGGCGCACAAACGGCAATACCACGCAGACTCTGGACAGCAACACGTTCGATCATTTCGACGCTCCGTTCGACACACACGACACGACAGCTTCCGGCCGCTCGCGTTGCGTCACGCAAAAGAAATCGCCCAGCAACACGCTCCGGGTTGCAGGGAACTCTGCGCAGCGCATACTTCCCACTCTCGGTGCACTCGTCCGGTATTCAACGACAACGGAACGGTCCCGCTCATGCCTGCCTCACGCTGCACGGAAGTCGACACTTTCCAGTGCTCCGCTGCCGATGGTCATCATGAACTGCGCGTTCTCACAACCGTCGTTACGGAAATAATGCGGCCGTCCGGCCGGATTGAAGATCAGATCATGCACACCCAATCTCTGCTCGACGACTTGGCTCCCCAGCTCCCAGCCCACCGTCACCACACCGTCGATGACGAGATAAGCATCCTCGACATTCCGCTCATCAAATTGAATGCCTTCCCCGGGAGCAAGATGGACGAGATCCATGCGATAGGTGCCGGCCGGCGCGCCGCCCTCGCCCACATGTACTTTCTTTGAAAAGCCTGGCATGCGAATCACCGGCTGCTGGCTATGGCGCACCAGATGCCTGGATAGTTCACGGTGACGCGGATCGTCGCTCTCCGGATCAAAATCGTAGGTCTTTCCGAGTGCGGCGCCGAAGCGGGCAGCAAGTTCGGGATCGCCATCGCGCGGATGTATCGCAAATGCCGTCGGCAACGGCTTGCCGCTGCCGACGCTGATCGAAGCGAGCACCGGCTCGAAACCTTCGTTCTTGAAGCCGTGAACACGGTTACGCAGATTTAGACACAGGTCCTTTCGGCCAAGCCGCGCCTCTATCGCCTCGTCGCCCCAGAGCCATACGGCCGTGAGCACACCGCCCAAAACGAGAAACGACTCTTCGACTTCGTGCGAATGGCTTGACGCATATTTGCCGACCGGTTGGCTCACGAGGCTCACCGTGAAATGCTTTGCTTTGAGCGTATCTGGGTCGTCGGACTTCGGCGACCCGCCCGCGCCAACATAGCGCATCTGCGCACGAGCCAGCTGCGGATACCCCTCATTGAATGTACACGCGCCCCAGTCGAACGTCTTGTGATGGTGCTTCCCAATGAAGGACCGCATCTCTGCTTGCGCGTTCTGGAATTCCATGTTCGTCTCGTCCCGTTCGCTGTGGTGTCGTGAGGGATGGGGTGGCCTGTCTGAGCAACCCTGGGCAGTTCGCTGCCCACACCGCGCTGTGTTGCGAAAAATTCTATGGACGGTCATTTTTGAAAACAATGGAAAATCACTTAACCTACGGTCAAGTCATCTTCGATACGCCGAACGTCACCTCGATCATGCAACTCGCCTCAATTAGTGCCAGACACATGGAAATTTTTGCAGCCATGATGACGAGCAACGGCATGGCAGAGGCAGCCGCGCGCCTTGCCATATCGATGGCGGCGGTGAGCAAGGCAATAGCGGTCATCGAGCGAGAAGCGGGTGTAAAACTTTTCGCGAAGGTGGGGGGGCGACTGCAGCCGACGGCGGAAGCTGAACGTGTGTTCCCTGCGATTCAACGCGCGCTGAACCAGTTAGAATACGCTCGCAACGAGCTTCGCCGCCCTTCCATTCAGAGTCCGCAGCGTATCGTGATCGCTTCGGGGGGAGCGGCCCTGGCGCATCTGGTCCCTGAAGCGTTGCAACGCACGCTCCGCGAATTCCCCGATATTCAGGCAGAGGTCAATTCCAACCGCACTGCCACCATCCTCAGCATGGTGGCGAATCACGAGATCGACGTGGGCGTGACGACGCCACCCGTACGCGACGTCGACGCGCGAATCCTGCAGCTGTGCGAGACCCGGGACATCTCAAAGGTCGCACTTGTGGCAGTGGTGCACAAAGATCATGAGTTGGCCACCCGCCGATTGATACGCCCTGCCGATCTCAATGGCGTACCTCTCGTCACGCTCAGTGCTCAGTCCCCCACCACGCAACTCGTTGAAGCAACGTTCCATCAGGCTCACGTACCAATGCGGATCGCTGTGGCGGCCGGAAACAGCTTGACGGCCTGCTGCCTTGCCGAGCAGGGCCTCGGCGTCGCGCTGATTAACCCGGAAACGCTTTCGGAGCAGATCTTTCCCTCCCTGCGTACCGTGCCGTTTCGTCCGCGGATCACGCTTCGAACGTGCGTTTACTTGCCAAAATTTCAGGCAGAAACTCCACTGCTGACACGATTCGTTGCGCACCTCTTGCAAGTAGCTGCACGAAATAGATGACGCACCTCCGCTATTAGGGCGTGTTCACACTATCCAAGTCCATCGACAATAAGCGCGAAGCTGATGAAAGCGAGGAACTGAGCTTCCCCTGAAATTTCGCCTTCGCCTCGCTTGCCCGCGCCTTTGGGCCGCTGGTGAGAATGTGAACAGACCCTAGCAGATGGTCGGCCACTCGAGAAGGGATCGCTTGTTGCCGCTCGGGAGATCATCGTCAGGGCTGGCGATAGGCGTCAGATGCCGACTTTTGGGACCACAAACATGAGCATCACGGATGAGCACATTTATGTGGACTATAGTGCGCATAAATTCCAACATCAAAGGAACGAGCATACGGCAACCGACACCATCCCGCGCCGGGCTACCAACATCAGCCTGCCCGAGGACGTCTACAAGGACGCGAAGGAACTCGGGATCAACTTTTCGCAGACGTGCGAGCGGGCAATCCGGCAGGCAGTACAGGTGGAGAAGGATCGTCAGTGGGCGATCAAATATACGGACTTTATCCAGGCTTACAACGACATGGTCGAGCGCGACGGCCTGCCGCTTGCTCAGTACCGGACGTTCTGATGGCCCGTTTCGACGTATTCTCCAACCCCGGTGGACACCCTGGTGCGCCATATGTCGTCGAGGTCCAAGGAAATCATCTGTCCGGACTGGCAACTCGCGTGGTCATCCCGCTACGCCGGTTGGACCGGATCGCCACGGTGCCGCTTCCGCCTGATCTGATCCCCGTGGTCATCATTGAGGGTATTGAGTGCATGCTCGATACCCCAACGCTCGCCGCAATTCCACGCAGCGCGCTGACCCAGCCGGTTAGCTCGCCCGTACATCGACAGGATGAAATCATTTCGGCGCTCGACCGATTGTTTGGCGAACGGTGAGGTGTCAGAATTCGCGTCAATCTACGTCTTGCTGAAGACATCGCGTCACGACGATATTTCTGACGGTATACGCAAGCACCTCTGAATCGTACGCTTTGCGGGACAAGCATCTCCGGCTGAACTCAACATGATGCGCGCTATGTCGAGCGGATGATGAAGGCGCCGAAGTAAGCGTGAACCGGCGCGGCGCGCGGCGTTCCGCCGGGCGCGCCCGGGGCGCGATGCGTGCGCGCGATCGGACGATCGACGCACCCATCGCGCCCTTTTCGCATCTGCGCCGCCCGCCGGATATCGCGCGCCGACGCCCGCCGAACGTCCGCTGCGCGGTGCTCCGGCCGCATCGTCGCGCGCGCCGCCATCGGCCGTTCGGCCGACGCGGCCGGCTGTCGCGCCGCGTTCGGCTAAAACCCGACGCGCGTGGCGTAAAATATGCGCTTTCCCTTCCCCGATCCTTTTATGACGCTCGCCTCCACGCCCGACATCATTGCCGAGCTCAAAGCCGGCCGGATGGTGATCCTGGTCGACGAAGAAGACCGCGAAAACGAGGGCGACCTCGTGCTCGCCGCCGAGTTCGTCACGCCGGAAGCGATCAACTTCATGGCTCGCTACGGCCGCGGGCTGATTTGCCTCACGCTCACGCAGGAGCGCTGCAAGCAGCTCCACCTGCCACTGATGACGTATCGCAACGGCACCCAGTACGGCACCGCGTTCACGGTCAGCATCGAGGCGGCCGAAGGCGTGACGACGGGCATCTCGGCCGCGGACCGCGCGCGCACGATCGCGACCGCGGTCGCGCACGACGCGCGCGCCGAGCACATCGTGCAGCCGGGCCACGTGTTCCCGATCATGGCGCAGCCGGGCGGCGTGCTCGTGCGCGCGGGCCACACCGAGGCGGGCTGCGACCTGACGGCGCTCGCGGGTCTCACGCCCGCCGCCGTGATCTGCGAGATCATCAAGGACGACGGCACGATGGCGCGCCTGCCGGACCTGATCGAATTCGGCAAGGAGCACGGCCTGAAGATCGGCACGATCGCCGACCTGATCCACTATCGCAGCCGCACCGAATCGATCGTCGAGCGCGTCGCCGAGCGCACGATGCAGACGGCGCACGGCCCGTTCAAAGCCGTGCTGTACCGCGATCATCCGACGGGCTCGCCGCACATCGCGCTCGTGCGCGGCACGCCCGCGCCGCACGAAGAAACGCCTGTGCGCGTGCACGAGCCGCTGTCGGTGCTCGACCTGCTCGAGACCGGCATTTCGACCCACTCGTGGACGCTCGACGCCGCGATGAAGGAAATCGCCGCGCGCGAGCTCGGCGTGATCGTGCTCCTGAACTGCGGCGACACGAACGAGCATCTCGTCGACGTGTTCCTCGCGTTCGACGAAAAAGAGAAGGCGGCCGCGCTCAAGCGCCGGCCGGTCGATTTCAAGACGTTCGGCATCGGCGCGCAGATCCTGCGCGACGTCGGCGTCGGCAAGATGCAGGTGCTGTCGAATCCGCGCAAGCTCGGCAGCATGTCCGGCTACGGCCTCGAAGTCACCGGCTTCGCGCCGATGCCGGGCGGCGCGACGTCGACGCCCGACGCCGCATAACGGTCTCGTGTCGTAGTGTCGTAATGTTGTCAGCCTGTGCTGCAGCCCCTATCACCGCTCATCCACACCACGGAAAGAACATGGAAATCGGACAATATCAACCGAACCTCGAAGGCGATGGCCTGCGTATCGGCATCGTTCAATCGCGCTTCAACGAGCCCGTCTGCAACGGCCTCGCGGACGCGTGCGTCGAAGAGCTGGAGCGCCTGGGCGTCGCTGGCGAAGACGTGCTGCTCGTGACCGTCCCGGGCGCGCTCGAAATCCCGCTCGCGCTGCAAAAGCTCGCGGAAAGCAATCAGTTCGACGCGCTGATCGCGCTCGGCGCGGTGATCCGCGGCGAGACCTATCACTTCGAGCTCGTGTCGAACGAGAGCGGCGCGGGCATCACACGCATCGCGCTCGACTTCAACACGCCGATCGCGAACGCCGTACTCACGACCGAAACCGACGAGCAGGCGATCGCCCGGATGACCGAGAAGGGTCGTGATGCCGCACGCGTCGCCGTCGAGATGGCGAACCTCACGATGACGCTCGATCAATTGAGCGACGACGAAGAGGACGAAGACGAAGACGAGGACGACGCAGACGAAGAGGAGCGCGCATGAAGAAGAGCGCCCGCCGACAATCGCGTGAGCTGGCGACGCAGGGCCTGTATCAATGGCTGCTGTCGAACGCGGCGCCGGGCGAGATCGACGCGCAATTGCGCGGCGCGCTGGGTTACGACAAGGCCGACAAGACGCTGCTCGACACGGTCCTGCACGGCGTGATCCGCGAGCACGCGGCGCTTGCCGAAGCGATCTCGCCGAGTCTCGACCGTCCGATCGACCAGTTGTCGCCCGTCGAGCGCGCGGTGCTGCTGATCGCGACGTACGAGCTCACGCATCAGATCGACACGCCGTATCGCGTGATCATCAACGAAGCCGTCGAGCTCGCGAAGACGTTCGGCGGCTCGGACGGCTACAAGTACGTGAACGGCGTGCTCGACAAGCTTTCCGTCAAGCTGCGCCCGGCCGAAACGCAGGCGCGACGCGACGCGTAACCCCTTCGCGGGCGCGCGGCGCGCGCCCGCTTTCCGCTTTCTCCAACGTTTTGATTCGACGATGAACACCGCTGCCGATTCGCTCCTGAGGCTCGCGTCGCGCGTCGACGCGATCGAGCCGTTCTACGTGATGGAGATCGTCAAGGAAGCCGCCGTGCTCGAGCGCGCCGGCCGCGACATCATCCACATGAGCATCGGCGAGCCGGACTTCACCGCGCCGGAACCCGTCATCGAGGCGGCGGCCGCGGCGCTGCGGCGCGGCGTCACGCAATACACGAGCGCGCTCGGCATCGCGCCGCTGCGCGAGGCGATCGCCGCGCACTATGCGCGCGCGTACGGTCTCCCGATCGCGCCGGAGCGGATCATCGTGACGGCGGGGGCGTCGGCCGCGCTGTTGCTCGCGTGTCTCGCGCTCGTCGGCCGTGACGACGAAGTGCTGATGCCCGATCCTTCGTATCCGTGCAACCGCCACTTCGTCGCGACAGCCGAAGGTCGCGCGGTGCTCGTGCCGAGCGGCCCCGAAGCCCGCTTCCAACTGACCGCGAACGACGTGAAAGCGCGCTGGAGCGAGCGCACGCGCAGCGTGTTGCTCGCGTCGCCGTCGAACCCGACGGGCACGTCGCTCGAGCCCGCCGAGCTCGGCCGGATCATCGATGCCGTGCGTGCGCGCGGCGGCTTCACGATCGTCGACGAAATCTACCAGGGCCTGAGCTACGACGGCGCGCCCGTCTCGGCGCTGTCGTTCGGCGACGACGTCGTCACCGTCAACAGCTTCTCGAAGTACTTCAACATGACGGGCTGGCGGCTCGGCTGGCTCGTCGTGCCGCCGGCGCTCGTCGGCACGTTCGAGAAGCTCGCGCAAAACTTGTTCATCTGCCCGTCGGCGCTCGCGCAGCACGCGGCGCTCGCATGCTTCGAACCGGACACGCTCGCGATCTACGAGGCGCGCCGCGCGGAATTCAAGCGCCGCCGCGATTTCATCGTGCCGGCGATCGAATCGCTCGGTTTCGAGGTGCCGGTAATGCCGGACGGCGCGTTCTATGTATACGCGCAATGCGGCGGCGTCGCGCATCCTGCGGCAGGTGACAGCGCCGCGCTCGTGAACGCGATGCTGCACGATGCGGGCGTCGTGCTCGTGCCGGGGATGGATTTCGGCGTTCATGCGCCGCACGACTATATCCGGCTGTCCTACGCGACCGCGTACTCGCGGCTCGAAGAAGCGGTCGAGCGTCTCGGCAAGCTGTTCGGGCGGTAGGGCGGCAGGAGGCTCGGCACGGGCGCGGCCCTGCATGCACGTACCGACACCTGTCGTTGCTGCCGATCACGACGGTCGCGCGTGGCAAGTTTCGCGCGCGTCGCCATCCTGCTCCTCGCCTCTTTCGCCTTCCACTTTCTGTTTCGCGCTTTTCGCCACGCCGCTCGCCTTGAACCTGAGCTTGGCGATTTGCGCTTCGGACTTCAGCCTAGGTCTTGGGCCGGGCCTGTCGCAACCGCAACGATTTGCAACAAATCGGCGGGGCCATCACACGCGATCGCCCCGCCTGCAGTTAGTTGCGCCCGAGACACGTCGCCGCTCCGGCCCGCCAAAACGAAAAAGGCCGAGTCCCGTCTAACACCGGACTCGGCCCTTTCGATGATTCCCTGTCTTCCACAATCTTCGCGCGATCGGCGCGGCGCGCCGCTCCGGCGCATGCAATCGCCACCCGTCAGGTGCCGAGCTCCGAAGCCGCGGTATCGTGCTTCGCCGCCGTGTCGACGCTCGCATCGTCCTGCTGCGGCGCCTTCGGCGCGGCGGCAGCCTTGATCGTCAGCGGGCGCGTGCCGTCGAGCGTCGCATGCACGCGCTTTTGCGTCGCGCCCGACGTCGACACCGTCGTGACCGTCACTGCACCCTGCGCGGGCTGCTGCGACGCATAGATCGACACCTTGCGACCGCGCGCGACATCGCGCAGCCGGTCGCGCTCGCCGATCACCTTCGTGCCGTAACCGCCGTCGTCGGGCGTCGTCGCGCCGACGTACAGACGCAGCCCGCCCGAGAGCGAGCCGCCGCGCGCGATGCAGTCCTTCAGCACGAGCGCGCCCACCTGGATGTTGACGAGCGGCTGCAGCGCCGCATCGGTGCCGCCAAAATATTCGAACTTGTCCGAATGAACCTTCGACATCACCTGCATCAGGCCCTGCGCGCCGACGCCGCTTTCGGCGTAGGGATTGAAGCCGGATTCGATCGCCATCACGGCGAGGATCAGCAGCGGATCGAGCCCGACGTCGCGGCCCGTCTGGAACGCCGTCTTCACGAGCTGGCCGACGGGCTCCTGCGCAACGCGGTAGCGGCGCGCGAGGTAAGTGGCGACGAGCGCCTGTTCGCGGTTCGACGCGAGCACGCGGTCGTCGCGCGCGTCGGCGGCGACCCGCTGCGTCGGGATGAGTTTTGCGAGCGACACGGGCGACGGGCCGTTGCGCACAGCGTCGAGCGCCGCGCCGACGTCGGCGGGCGTGGCCGTTGCCGCAGGCGCCGCATCCGCATTGATCGATTCGCCTTCGTCGGCGTTCGCCGGGCCGAAGGTCGGCAACGGATGGCCGCTGAGGAGCCGCGCTGGACCGGCCTGAACCGCAGCCGACACGAACGGCATCATTTTTGCTGCGAGCGTGCCGCGCACGTTGGGCAGCAGCCACAGCACGAGCGCGATCGCAACCGCACAGCAACCGACCACGCTCAATAGATGGTGACTGACACGCGTCCCGCGACGCAGCGCTGCGCGAAATATCTGCGCATGCCGCTCACTGGGACGCCACGATAACCAAGCGTTCATTCAGATCCTCCACGGGCATGATTCGTGCGGCTCGCTCGGTTCTCGAGGCGAGACATGGCGCGCTGCCGCGGAATCAAGACACCGAGCGTCTTGGTCAGACCGCATCGGTATCGGAGAAACGGTATAAGTACCGTTCGGAGCCACGTCGAAACAGGGCCTGCACTTGCGGCAGGCGGACGCGCGAGGCTCCTACGCAAAAAACCAGCGTCGACTGGGCGCTGGCTAGGACAACAAACAGACCGTCAGAAGGCCGTGCAGGTATCGGCGGACGGCGACGCGTTGCGTCTATAGGACCGGGGATTGATGGTTCAACACTGGGACCTGCAACCAATGTGAGCGGATTCTAGCAGGGTTTTATAGATCGTCAACACTATAGAAATACGTTTTCATAACAAAAAGTAATGATTTGTTACGGGTCGGAATCGGAAGCCGCGCGCCGTCTGGCGTTCGGATCCGCCGCCATTTTTTTACGTTTCCGTCGCCTGGCCGTCCGGCCGGGTAAAATCGGCGCTCGTTTCCGGGCGGACGCCGTGCCCGCCCCCACCGCCGCCGCCTGTCGCGCGCGGCCTGGATATCCTTCATGAAATACAAAGACTTACGCGATTTCATCAGCAGCCTCGAACAGCTCGGCGAGTTGCGGCGCATCATGCAGCCCGTGTCGCCCGTCCTCGAAATGACCGAACTCTGCGACCGCGTGCTGCGCGCGGGCGGGCCCGCGCTCCTGTTCGACGCGCCGACCGGCTACCGGTTTCCGGTGCTCGGCAACCTGTTCGGCACGCCGCGGCGCGTCGCGCTCGGAATGGGCGTCGATGCCGACGACGACGCGGCGCTCGCGTCGCTGCGCGACATCGGCCGGCTGCTGTCCGCGCTCAAGGAGCCCGATCCGCCGAAGAGCCTGAAGGACGCAGGCAAGCTGCTGTCGCTCGCGAAGGCCGTGTGGGACATGGGCCCGAAGACGGTGCCCGCGCCGCCGTGCCAGGAAATCGTCTGGGAAGGCGCCGATGTCGATCTGCACAAGCTGCCGATCCAGACCTGCTGGCCGGGCGACGCGGGTCCGCTCATTACCTGGGGCCTGACGGTCACGCGCGGGCCAAACAAGACCCGCCAGAATCTCGGCATCTATCGGCAGCAACTGATCGGACGCAACAAACTGATCATGCGCTGGCTCGCGCATCGCGGCGGCGCGCTCGATTTCCGCGAATTCGCGCTGAAGAACCCGGGCCAGCCGTATCCGGTCGCCGTCGTGCTCGGCGCCGATCCGGCAACGACGCTCGGCGCCGTCACGCCCGTGCCCGACACGCTGTCCGAATACCAGTTCGCCGGCCTCTTGCGCGGCGCGCGCACCGAGCTCGCGAAATGCCTGACGCCCGGCGTCGACACGCTGCAGGTGCCCGCGCGCGCGGAGATCGTCCTCGAAGGCTTCATTCATCCGCAGCAAGGCACGCCGGCGCCCGCCCCCGAAGGCGCACCGCCGCGGCCGGCTGCGGGCGCCACGGCCGGCTACGAGCACGCGCTCGAAGGCCCGTACGGCGATCACACGGGCTATTACAACGAGCAGGAATGGTTTCCGGTCTTCACCGTCGAGCGGATCACGATGCGCCGCGACGCGATCTACCACTCGACCTACACCGGCAAGCCGCCCGACGAGCCGGCCGTGCTCGGCGTCGCACTGAACGAGGTGTTCGTGCCGCTCCTGCAAAAGCAGTTCCCCGAGATCACCGACTTCTATCTGCCGCCTGAGGGCTGCAGCTACCGGATGGCCATCGTCCAGATGAAGAAGAGCTACGCGGGCCACGCGAAACGCGTGATGTTCGGCGTCTGGAGCTTCCTGCGGCAGTTCATGTATACGAAGTTCATCGTCGTCGTCGACGAGGACGTGAACGTGCGCGACTGGAAGGAAGTGATCTGGGCGATCACGACGCGCGTCGATCCGGCGCGCGACACCGTGCTCGTCGAGAACACGCCGATCGACTATCTCGACTTCGCGTCGCCCGTCGCGGGCCTCGGCTCGAAGATGGGACTCGACGCGACCAACAAGTGGCCAGGCGAAACCCAGCGCGAATGGGGCCGGCCGATCGAGATGGACGCCGCCGTGAAGGCGCGTGTCGATCGTCTATGGACCGACATCGGCTTGTCGTGAGCTTCCGCTTCTCCAATCTTCGATAACGACGACGCACCATGAGCTTCGCCCCTACGTCGATGCTGTCCGACGGCTTTTTCCTGTCGCTTTCGCTTTGTCTCGACATCGGCCTCGTGAATGTCGCGATGCTGTCGCTCACACTGTCGCACGGATTCCGGCCGGGCTTCTGGCTCGGCGTCGGCTCGTGCGTCGGCGATCTCGTCTATGCGGCGCTCGCGCTCGCCGGGATGGCCGTGCTGCTGCAGTTCGAAGCGGTGCGCTGGGTCGTATGGCTCGGCGGCGGCGCGGTGCTGCTGTTCCTCACGTGGAAGATGGCGCGCGAGGCGCTCTTTCCCGAACCGGCGCGCGACGCCGTGGACGACGACACGTGCGCCGCTTTCGTGCAGCCGAGCACGTGGCGCAATTTCGCGCGCGGAATGCTGCTCGCGATGTCGTCGCCGTCGGCGATCCTGTGGTTCGCGGCGGTCGGCGGCGCGCTGATCGCGAAGGCCGGCGCGACGACGCCCGCGACGGCATCCGTGTTCTTGTCGGGATTCTTCCTCGGCGGGCTCGCGTGGACGCTCTTTCTCTGCACACTCGCGAGCCAGGGCCGCAAGCACGCGGGCGCGAGACTGATGCGCGCGTGTCACGTCGTGTCGGCGCTGCTCTTTGCGTATTTCTCGTACAGCGTGATCGTCGGCGGCTATCGCGACCTGATTCTGAACGTGGCGGCTTGACGCTGGCTCGGCTCAGACGACGCGGCCGGAGTCAGGAGCTCGAGCCGCTCGTGCAACCGCATGCGCAGCCCGACTCATCCGGCCGGCCGGTCGCCTCGATGAACCGACCGCCCCGCCGCTCGCGCGTCCGGCCTGCCGACGCGACACGCCGCAAGCCGCCCGCCCTCACTCATCCGCGCAGGAACTCGCCGTAGCGCGCGAGATCGACGTTGCCGCCGCTCAGGATCACGCCGATGCGCTTGCCCGCGACGGGCAGCACGCCATCGAGCACCGCCGCTGCGCCGAGGCAGCCGGTCGGCTCGACGACTATCTTCATCCGCTCCGCGAAAAAGCGCATCGTCTCAATCAACTGCGTGTCGCTAACCGTGACGATCCGCTTGACGAGCTTCTGGATGATCGGAAAGTTGTACTCGCCGACGTGCGTCGACGCCGCGCCGTCCGCGATCGTCCGCGGCACCGGGATATGCACGACCTCGCCGCGCGCAAGCGACTGCTGCGCGTCGTTGCCCGCTTCCGGCTCGACGCCGATCACGGCGCAGCCGGCCGCGAGCGCCGCCGCCGACAGCGCGCTGCCCGAAATCAGCCCGCCGCCGCCGAGCGGCACGACGAGCATGTCGAGTTCGCCGACTTCGTCGATCATTTCCTTCGCGGCCGTCCCCTGCCCGGCGATCACGTGCGGATGGTCGTACGGCGGCACGAGCGTCATCCCGCGCTCGTGCGCGAGCCGCGCGCCGATTTCCTCACGGCTTTCCGTGTAGCGATCGTAGGTGATGACTTCGCCGCCGTAGCCTTTCGTCGCGGCGACCTTTGCGGCGGGCGCGTCGTGCGGCATCACGATCGTCGCATGAATGCCCGCGAGGCGCGCGGCGAGCGCGATCGCCTGCGCATGGTTGCCGGACGAATACGTGAGCACGCCCGCGCGACGCTGCTCGGCGTCGAAGTGCGAGATCGCGTTGTACGCGCCGCGAAACTTGAACGCGCCCATCCGCTGGAAGTTCTCGCATTTGAAGAAGATCGTCGCGCCGGTGCGCGCGTCGGCAGTGCTGGACGTGAGGACGGGCGTGCGATGCGCGACGCCGGCGAGCCGGGCGGCCGCGTCGGTCACGTCGTCGAAGGTCGGGATGGCGAGGCCGGAAGCGGATTGAACAGGCATGGCGGCGAGCAGGAAAACGCGTTGGACAAGGGAACGACCATTGTCCCAGCTTCGCTCGATTCGCGCAGCAGCCCCGAAAAGAAAAACGGCGCGGCACGAACCATTGCCGTGCTGCGCCGCAGCATCAGGCGCGCCGCCGGCCAGGCGGCGCGTCGACGTCAGCAATCAATAACGCCAGTGCGGACGGCCGTAGTAGCCGTGATGGCGCCAGTACGGGCGTCCGTAGCCGTAGTAGCCGCCGACGACGACCGGCGGCGCGTAGTACGCGGGCGCCGGCGCGTAGACGACGGGCGGCGGAGGCGGTGCGTAATAAACGGGCGGCGGCGCGGCATAAACGGGATACGCCGGCGCGATCGGCACCCCGATGCCGACACCGATCGACACGTGCGCCCGGGCAGCGCTCGCAGCGCCCAGGCCCAGTGCGGCAACGGCGATCAACGGAATGAGCTTTTTCACTTTGGTTCTCCTGGCAGCGGGCGTCAGCGCCCGCCGCATCGACAGCGACGGCTTGTTTGCCGTATGAGACGAATGTAGCGAAATCCGGCATCGCGAGCCACGCCCATTTGTTGCAAATTGCAATAGCGCAAAGCCCCGTGGCAAGGCGGCGCGCAGGACCGGACACGGACGCGCGAACGCGGTCCGGCTGCAATTCGGCGGATTGCGAAGAATCGCGGGAGACGCCGTGCGCCGCACCACGCCGCCCGTTCGGAGACCGGTAATGAACGATTACAAATTAGAGACAGCATGTGGCCCGCGCGACACGGACGCATCTCGCCGCGCATTCCGTCCCCCAAAATCCGGCGGTCTTCCGGGGCTGGATCGAACGCTGCTGCCGCCGAATACGCGATACTGACGGTTTGCCGCAGATCCAGGATCGCATCCATGGCCTTGTCCGCCACGCCCCGCATCGGCTTCATCGGCGCGGGCCGCCTTGCCGGCTGCGTCGCCCGCCGCTTCGCGCGCGCCGGCTATGCCGTCACCGCGATCGCGAGCCGCTCGCCCGCATCGGCCGCCGCACTTGCCGCGCAGATCGACGCCGACCGAGCCGCGCGCGACGCCGCTGACCCCGCACGCTCCGACCGCGACAGCGGCAGCGCGGCGCACGGCGCGCGCTGCCCAGCGGTCGATTCGCCGCAGGCGGTCGTCGACGCCGCCGACCTGATCTTCGTCACCGTGCCCGACGACGCACTCGGCCGGATCGCCGCCGAGTTGCGCTTTGCGCCGGCGCGCGCGGGCGAGCAGGCGCTCGTGCATTGCAGCGGCGCATCGAGCGTCGATCTGCTCGCCCCCGCGCGTGCGCAAGGCGCGGCGACGGGCGGCTTCCATCCGCTCTACCTGTTCGGCGGCGGCGACGCCGATCTCGCGCGGATCGACGGCTGCTCGGTGACGATCGAGGCCGACGGCGCGCTGAAGGATCTGCTCGTCGCGCTCGCCGCCGCGCTCGGCTGCCATCCGCTGTCGATCCCGGCGGGCGGCCGGATGCTCTATCACGCGGCCGCCAACTACGCGGCGAGCTTCGCGCTTGGCAACCTCGCCGAATGCGTCGAGCTGTGGCACTCGCTCGGCTTCGCCGAGGACGACGCGCTGCGCGCGCTTCTGCCGATGCTCGCCGGCACGATCGAGACCGCGCGCGACAAGGGGCTCGCGAACGCACTCGCGGGGCCCGTGTCGCGCGGCGACGTCGGCATCGTCGAGCGACAGCTCGCGCTCCTCGAGTCGCTCGGCGGCGACCACGCGGCGCTCTACGCGCTCCATACCCGCCGCGCGGTCGCGCTCGCGCGCAAGCGCGCGTCGCCGCCCCCGTCTCTCGACGCGCTCGAGCACGCGGTCGACGCGTCGCTCGCCCGTTCGCTCGGCCTCGCACGCCCCGCCCGCGACGAGCCGTGATAAGGTGACGCCCGATGCGCGCCGCCTGCGGGCGGCGACGGCACGCTACCGACTGGACTGGATAAAGAAAAGGATTCAAACGATGTTCGGCGAGATCGCCCGTTTTCTGCTCAATACCGTTTTCACACTGTTCGGCGCAGCGCTGATCCTGCGCGTCTGGCTGCAGGCCGTGCGCGTGCCGCCCTACAATCCCGTCACGCAGGCCGTGCTGCAGGCGACCAACTGGCTCGTGCTGCCGCTGCGGCATATCGTCCCGGGCGTGCGCGGCGTCGATTGGGCGAGCGTCGTCGCGGCACTCGTCACGTCGCTCGTCTATGTCGCGCTGATGGTGACGATGGCAGGCGTCGACGCGCTGTCGATCATCCCGACGATTCTCATCGTCGCGCTGCTGACCGTCGTGAAATGGGCGCTCAACCTCGTGCTGTGGCTGACGATCCTGATGGCGCTGCTGTCGTGGCTGAACCCGCGCTCGCCCGCGATGGCGATCCTGTATCAGCTCACGGCGCCGTTCCTGAACCCGCTGCGCCGGCTGATCCCGCACCTGGGCGGCATCGACCTGTCGCCGATCCTGCTGTTCGTGATCGTCCAGGTGCTGATCATGATCGTGACGCGCGCGGCGGTGTCGCTCACGCTGTTCGGGATCTGACGCGCTATTCGTTCGGCGGCGCGGCGGCGGCCGGCGCGCCGTCGCCGAGATTGTCGATCACGCCGAAGTGCGCGGGGATCGTCGCGTAGCACGCGCGCACTTTCTCGCGCGACACGCGCGCGATGAGCCGCCGCGCCTCGTCTTCCGTGACGATGAATTCGACCTCGATCGCAAGCGAGCCCTGCAACTCGAAGAAGCGATCCTCGTGCAGCACCCGATGCTGGCCGAACCCCGCCATCGCGCGAAATGCGGAACCGCCCGAGACGCCCATCCGGTTCGCTTCCTCGAGCAGCCATTCCCAGAGCGGCTTCCAGTGCAGCCGGTGATTCTCGTGTACGTAAAAACGCAGGAAGACCCCGTCCATAGCCGCCTCCGCCCAGGCCGGATCAGACCGGCGCGAGCCACGCCCGCGCGGTCCACATGCCGAGCCCCGTCAATGTGAACGAACCCATCAAGTGTAGGGCAGCCACGGCGAGCGCCCAGCCGAACTCGCCCTGAGTCGCGTGCGTCATCACTTCGACCGAATAGGTGGAGAACGTCGTGAGCCCGCCCATGAAGCCCGTGATCACGAAGAGTCGCCATTCAGGCGGCAGCCCCGCCCTCGTGGTAAACGCGACGACCGCGATCCCGATCAGATAGCCGCCGATGAGGTTCGACGCGAGGGTGCCGAGCGGCACTTCGGGGAAGAGCGCATTGAGGCCGAGGCTCAGGAACCAGCGCAGCAGCGCGCCGAGCCCGGCGCCGACGAAGATCGCGACGATCGAATAGAACAAGGCCGCACCTCACGATTGACGAAGAGAAGATCCGTGCGACGTCCTCGCCGCGCGGCAGGCGCGGGACCCGCCCCGGACGTGCGGCGGCGCAACGTGCCGGCGCGGCGCAACGGGACGCCGGACGCGCCCGAACCGGCTGCGCACGCTCAACTTTATGCGGATTTCCGGCTGCCCGGCAATCGGCCGGCCCTACCCGTCAAACCATCCCATCGTTTCCCGATGGACAATAATTCCCATTTTCCGGCGATCGAAATGGGCTCGGTGAATTCTCTCGCCGCGCCAATCTCTTATTCATAAATTTTCCGCTAGTCCGTAGAATTCAAACAGACTACTCCATCTTATTGAATTTGATCGTGGCGAATACAGCGCCAAGCACACGCTTTTCATTGATCTTCAATTTAACTATGCCCTAGATAAGATTAAGAAGAGTCTCGGCGGCGCATTTCTGGAAGATGTTTAAACTGGTAAATTTCCCTTGCACACCGCGGCATCATCGCCGTCATCAACCGAATTCCCAAAGATATCGCTTTTGAGGCTATGACATCATACGTTACAGATGCGCAATCCGGCTGCAAGTCGATTGAATTATTATTAATTACCGACCTTCATTCGACGAGCCTGCTTCGAGACATAGGTGAATTTGCTATTGAGCTACGTGATTCGGTGCGTGGTGGAGAGGCAAACGGGGAACCCAGCACTGATTCCAACTCATCGTCCACCGACGAAGGAAGGCAGTCCAATAAAACTGGCTTTGACAAGCTCGAGGAATACTTCAAAGAATTCACCGGAGGACGGAAATCATCCAAACCCAAGCGCGCCTACGCCAAATCAAATCATGGCAAGATCGTTGAAGCTCTGCGCAAAGAATTTATCGGCGAAGACAAAATTTACAAATCCCGTGAGATCGACTTGGTAGCTGAGAAAAAGAAGCACGCATTGCTTTTTGAGGTAAAGACCCGCACTGACACTCACAGTATCTATACTGCCATTGGCCAGCTTTCGGTTCACGTTTCTCCGACGAGGCAATTTACAGGAAAGCAAGTAACTCAGATTATCGTTGTGTCTGAGCATCCGATGGAACATATTACTGATGTCACCGCGGATGAGCTTAATTTTCGCTTGGTGACTTACTCGATAGATAAGCAAGGCATGGTCCGTTTTCAGGACTTGCATCTTCTTTGAAGGCGCGAGGTGTGAGTACACCCGCCTTGAACACGAAAATCCTGACACCCCCAGTGAACCCGAGCTGCATCGCAGCTCGGACAGCAAGCCAGCGCTCGCGGTCGATCCCGCCCTCCTACTCGTTCACCATCAGCGATGCCACCGCCCCCCCATCGAGCGATGCCAGTTTCGATGCCGCCGCCCAGAATCCCCCGCTTGCCTTCCCCACCCAAACCCCAGTAGAATCGCGCATTCCGCGGGCGTCGTATAATGGCCATTACCTCAGCTTCCCAAGCTGATGACGTGGGTTCGATTCCCATCGCCCGCTCCACTTTCCCGACCGTGGATGCCATCCGCAGCCGAAGCACGCGAAGCCGCCTCGTCGAAGGCGGCTTTTTCTTATTTCGTACGCAGTACCGGGCGGCCCGTCGATCGCGACGCCGCCCTGCGCGCCGCGGCACCCGGCCCGCCACTCGCCTTTCATTGCCACGATGACTCACGACGATC
This sequence comes from Burkholderia sp. BDU5, assembly GCF_001522845.1. Taxonomy (NCBI): domain Bacteria; kingdom Pseudomonadati; phylum Pseudomonadota; class Betaproteobacteria; order Burkholderiales; family Burkholderiaceae; genus Burkholderia; species Burkholderia sp. BDU5. The sequence goes on from NZ_LOWC01000045.1 coordinate 18,543, forward strand.
CGAACGCTCCCGGCGTGCCGCACGACGACGCCAACGACGCCGCCTCCGCACCGGCGACCGACGCCACTCCGGCAGCCGGCGACGACGAATCGAACCCGCTCCATCTTCGCCGTATCCGCAGCTTCGTGACGCGCGCCGGCCGCGTGTCGACCGGCCAGCGCCGCGCGCTCGACGAATTCGGCCCGCGCTTCGTCGTCCCGTACGAGCGTGCACGGCCGGACTGGGACGCGATCTTCGGTCGCCGCGCGCCGCGCGTGCTCGAGATCGGCTTCGGGATGGGCGCATCGACGGCCGAAATCGCCGCGCTTCGCCCGGGCGACGACTTCATCGGCGTCGAGGTGCACGAGCCAGGCGTCGGCGCGCTGCTGAAGCTGATCGGCGAGCGGCAGTTGACGAACATCCGGATCATCCAGCACGACGCGGTCGAGGTGCTCGAGCACATGATCGCGCCGGACGGTCTCGACGGCGTCCACATCTTCTTCCCGGACCCGTGGCACAAGGCGCGCCACCACAAGCGCCGGCTGATCCAGCCGCCGTTCGTCGCGCAGCTCGCGACGCGGCTCAAGCCGGGCGCGTACCTGCATTGCGCAACCGACTGGCAGAACTATGCGGAACAGATGCTCGAGGTGCTCGGCGCCGATCCGACGCTCGAGAACACCGCGAAAGGCTATGCGCCCCGCCCCGACTATCGTCCGGTGACGAAGTTCGAGCGCCGCGGGTTGCGGCTCGGGCACGGCGTGTGGGATCTCGTATTCAAGAAGCGCGCGGACTGACGCGCGGCACCGACCGGCGAATCCGGTCGAACGAAGGTCTGCAGCGGCGAGCGCACCGCCGCCGCATATCGGCTGGTTCAGTGCGAGAACCGCGGCTGCGGCCTCACGTCCACTCGATCCAGCCGCTATAGCCGACGAGCAGCACGAACAGCCCGAACGCGATCCGATACCACGCGAACACGGTGAAATCGTGCGACGCGACGTAGCGCAGCAGCCAGCGCACGCACGCGAACGCGCTGACGAAGGCGGCGGCGAGGCCGATCGAGAAGAGGCCGATCGAATCGGCGTCGAATGCGCGCCAATCCTTTGCTGTCTCGTACAGCGTCGCGCCGAAGATCACCGGGATCGCGAGAAAGAACGAGAATTCGGTCGCGACGCGCCGATCGAGGCCGAACAGTATCCCGCCGATGATCGTCGAGCCGGACCGTGACATCCCCGGAATCAATGCGAAGCACTGCGCGAGGCCGACCTTCAGTGCGTCGAGCGGCGTCAGCGCATCGATCGACTGCACGCGCGCCGGCGCACCCCGCTCGCGCCGCCGCCCCTCGACCCACAGGATCACCACGCCGCCGACGACAAGCGCAACCGCGACGGGCACCGGCGCGAACAGCACCGATTTGATGGTCTTCTCGAACAGCAGCGCGAGCGAGATCGCCGGAAGCGTCGCGATCACGACGTTCATCACGAAGCGCCGCGCTTCGCGCTGGGCGGGCAGGCCGGTCACGACGTCCACGATCCTGCGGCGGTATTCCCAGCACACGGCGAGAATCGCGCCGAACTGGATCACGACGTCGAACGTCTTCGCCTGTTCGGAATGAAAACGCAGGAAGCTGCCCGCGACGATCAAATGGCCGGTGCTCGACACCGGCAGGAATTCAGTCAGCCCCTCAATGATGCCGAGCGCCAGCGCTTTGCAAATCAGTATCCAATCCATCCGTGGCCCGCTTCCGAAGTGAGTCAACCGAGGCCACGGAACCGCCGCGGCCGCTCCGGCCGCGCGCGGCGCGACGTCACTTTTCGACGATCGCCACGCGTATGCCGTTTGTAAGAATTGTGATTGTACCGGGTTCGTAATTCACGCCGGCAAATTGCAGCTGTTCCGGCTTGAACGTATAGATCGGATAATTGGTCAGCAATTGAGTCGCGAGGAGGCCCGCCGCCGCACCGATCTGCTGCGTATACGTCTGCGCGTCGCCGTCGACGTTCACGCTGTCGACGGCGGGCGCCTTCAGCACGACCGAGCGGCTCGGCGCGTCGTACGCGAGCTGGCCCGACACTGTGAACTTGCCGTTGACCGGCTCGCGCAGGAACGGGCTCTCGAAGCGCGCGTCGAGGCGCACTGCGACCCGGTTCTGGTCGGGCAGCAGTCCGACCGCCGGATTCGCGAGCGCGACGTCGACTACCTGCGCGACCGTCTTCCGATACGGGAACTTGCGAGCGACCGCGCGTTGCACGTCACCTTGCGAGAACGTGTAGTGATCAGGGATGAACGGGAACGTCGACGCGCACGCGGCAAGCGACACGGTGACGCCCGCGGCCGCACACACGGCGATCAGGAAGCGGCGCCGGCCCGGCGCGCTCGTCTGGGTCATGCTGAATCTATATGAACGCGTCCCGTTTGCAACAGTTTTCGTGTGGTCAGACTTGACAGGATGGGCTGCAGCTCTATATTCGGCCTTGTTGCAGCCGATACTGCCCGCTGCGGACCCCTATGAAATACGCTGACTCGCACCTCATTCTCCTGGCGAGCTCGAAGCTCTACACGGCATGCAGGTTTAGCGAGTCCCGGTCCTACCTGGCTTGTCATCACACTCGATTACTGCGCAACCTTTCGACGTTCACCCTGTGTTAAGCGTTGAACTTCTACCTCGCGTGAGCCGTTCAAGCCGGCTTCACGCTTACGTAGTCCTTCCGGTACGGCCTGTCATGGGCGAGCACCGCCCAGATCGTCCGTGCCATCTTGTTCTCCTGCTGGGGCGAGCGGCGCCGCAGGCCGCGTCTCGGCTTCGAGCCGTGCAAGCCAGGCGAGCGCGTCGGCGCGCGTCGCGCCGCACATCTCGTCGCTCGGCCGCAGGCCCGAGCAGCACGCGGGCCGCCCCGGGCGGCCGAAAATCGCGCAGCGCTCGCCGTCGACGAGCTGCGCGCAGCGCACGCCGGCCGGCTTGCCGTTCGGCATGCCGGGAATCGGGCTCGAGATCGACGGCGCGATGCAGCACGCGCCGCAGCCTTCGCGACACGCGTGCGCGGACGTCTTCCGCGAACTCACGACAACTTCGCCAATCATCACATCAAATACCCCAAAAGCCACGACAACCGCCGCAAACGCCGAACGGCAAGCCGGCCGGCGGCGCGCGGAATCCGTATTGTGCCATCGGCCGCTGCGACGTTATTACACAATTCAATGAAACCGCCGATTTATATACTGAACGGCGTCACAGAGCACGATTCGAGCTTCCAGCATGACGCAGCCGATCCCGTCCGAAGCGCTGTTTCGCCCTGACCTGCTTGCCAAGTACACGGCGAACGGCCCTCGTTATACGTCCTACCCCACCGCTCCGCAGTTCAGCGTAGATTTCGATCCCGCCGACTACATCCGCGCGGCCGCCGATCCGGGCGCGTCGGCGAGCGACCTGTCGCTCTATTTTCATATCCCGTTTTGCGCGACCACGTGCTTCTACTGCGGCTGCAACAAGATCGCGACCCGCAACCGCAAGCGCGCGCGCCCCTATCTCGACCAGTTGAAGCACGAGATCGCGCTGCAGGCGGCGCTCTTCGATCCCGAGCGCACCGTCACGCAACTCCACTGGGGCGGCGGCACGCCGACCTTCCTGTCGGACGCCGAAACCACCGAGCTGATGGCGGCGACTCGCGAATACTTCACGCTCGCGTCAGACCGTGCTGGCGAGTTCTCGATCGAGATCGACCCGCGCACTGCGTCGCCCGCGACGCTCGTCCATCTGCGCACGATCGGCTTCAACCGCGTGAGCCTTGGCGTGCAGGATTTCGATCTCGACGTGCAGCGCGCGATCAACCGCGTGCAGCCGCTCAAGATGACGTCCGACCTCGTCCGCGCGGCCCGCGCGACCGGCTACCACTCGATCAGCATCGACCTCATCTACGGACTGCCGCACCAGACCGTGTCGAGCTTCGCGCGCACGCTCGACGCGATCGCCGAGCTCGAGCCCGACCGGCTGTCGGTGTTCGGCTACGCGCATATGCCGCATCTGTTCAAGATGCAGCGCCAGATCGACGACACCGCGCTGCCGCCGCCCGCGACACGGATCGCGCTCCTCGGTCTCGCGATCGAGCGGCTCACCCGCGCGGGCTACGTGTACATCGGAATGGACCACTTTGCGCGGCCGGGCGACGAACTCGTGCGCGCGCAGCGCAACGGCACGCTGCAGCGCAACTTCCAGGGCTACAGCACGCGCGCGGACGCCGACCTGATCGGCATCGGCGCGTCGTCGATCGGCAAGGTCGGCGACGTCTACGCGCAAAACGCAAAGGAGCTGCCGCGCTACGGTGCGGCGCTCGCCGAGCAGCGCCTGCCGATCGTGCGAGGCGTGAAGCTGCGCGCCGACGACCGGCTGCGGCGCGACGTAATCACGCACCTGATGTGCAATCTCGTACTGCCGTTCTCGCATTTCGAGGCGGCGTACGGCATCCGCTTCGCGAACAAGTTCGCGCGCGAGCTCGACACGCTGCGCGGCTTCGAGCGCGACGGCCTGCTGTCGATCGGCCGCGATCGTCTGACGCTTCACCCGGCGGGGCGCCTGTATGTGCGCAACATCGCGATGGTGTTCGACGCATACCTGTCGGACGCGCCCGAAACTCGCTATTCGAAGACCGTCTGACCGCGCGCTCAGCCCGCGTTGTTGATACAGTGACGGTTTCATCGCACTCCGTTTCCACGCACGATGCGCACCACGCAAGCGACCCGCGCGGTCGAACGCCTGAAAACCCGCACCGGCAATGCGCAATATGCGGCGGTCGGCATGCCGGGCGGCCTCTTCTACCTCGTCGACCGTTCGAGCGGCGCGGCCGAAAAGCGCTCCAAGCCGTTGCCGCTCGAGGAGTTCGTCGCGTTCGTCGACGAGCTCGGCCCGAAGAAGCCGCGCAAGGTCAGCAAGTTTGACGCCGCACTCGAGCAGCAGATCAAGAACAGCAAGCGCTAGCCGGTTTCGCGCTGCAGTCGCTCCAAAGGCAAGACCGCGGCCCCGTTTGGTACAATTCGGGAGTTTTTCGTCCCCCGCCCGATTGCCGTCCAGGCAGCATGACACCATGAATATCGAAAAAGCACGTTTCAACATGATCGAACAGCAGATCCGTCCTTGGGATGTACTGGATCTGGACGTCCTGGGCCTGCTGTCGGTCGTCAAGCGTGAGAACTTCGTGCCGGCCGCATACCGCGACCTGGCCTTCGCCGACATCGAGCTGCCGCTGCCGAGCGGCCAGAAGATGCTGTTTCCGCGCGTCGAGGCCCGCATCCTGCAGGAACTCGCGGTGAAGAAGCACGAGAACGTGCTCGAGATCGGCGCAGGCTCCGGCTACATGGCGGCGCTCCTTGCCGCGCGCGGCCAGCGCGTGACGACGGTCGAGATCGATCCGGCGCTCGCGAAGTTCGCCGAAGAGAATCTGAAGAAGAACGGCGTGACGAACGTCGAAGTCGCGCTCGGCGACGGTTCGCGCGGCTGGCCTGCGAAGGCGCCGTACGACGTGATCTGCGTGTCGGGCGGCCTGCCCGTCGTTCCGCAAGAGCTGCTCGAGCAACTGAAGGTGGGCGGCCGCCTCGCCGCGTTCGTCGGCGGCCGGCCGGTGATGAAGGCGCAGATCATCACGCGCATCGACGAGAAGCAATACCGCGTCGCCGACGTGTTCGAAACCTACGTCGACCACCTCGTCAACGCGATCGAGCCGTCGCGCTTCAAGTTCTGAGTCGATACATGCCGATGCAAATCCTGACCGCGTCCGCCCTCGCCGAATGGCTGCGCGACCCGGCGCGCCCGGCGCCCGTCGTGCTCGATGTGCGCGAGCCCTGGGAAATCGCGACCGCGAAGATCGACGGCAGCGTGTCGATCCCCATGCAGCAGATTCCCGCGCGCAGCGAGGAGCTCGACGACGAAGCGGAGATCGTCTGCGTGTGCCACCACGGGATGCGCAGCGCGCAAGTCGCGATGTTCCTCGAATCGCGCGGCTTCACGAAGCTCTACAATCTGCAAGGCGGGATCGACGCGTGGTCGCGCGACGTCGATCCGTCGGTGCCGCGCTACTGACCGCGCATCGCGGCGGCGCGCGCAGCGCGCGCCGCTTCGCGTGATCTTCCCGCTCATTTCGCCCTCTCCGCCTACTCCGTTTCCTTCAGCGCTTCCGCAACGATCGAGAACAACTCGACGATCTGCGCCTCCTCGACGATAAGGGGCGGCGAGAACGCGAGGATGTCGCCCGTATAGCGGATCATCGCGCCTTTCTCGAAGCACTTGACGAAGACCTCGTACGCGCGCGCGCCGGGCTGGCCGTCGCGCGGCCTCAGCTCGACGCCGCCGACGAGGCCGAGATTGCGCACGTCGATCACGTGGCGCGCGTCCTTCAGCTTGTGGATCTCGCGCTCGAAGATCGGCCCGATCCGCGTGGCGCGCGTGAGGAGCCCTTCGCGCTCGTAGAGATCGATCGTCGCGACCGCCGCCGCGGCCGCGAGCGGATGCCCCGAATACGTATAGCCGTGGAACAGCTCGATGCCGGCCGGCGCGCCGTTCACGATCGCGTCGTGGATCGCGCCGCTCGCGGCCACCGCCCCCATCGGCACGGCCGCGTTGTTCGTGCCCTTCGCCATCGTCAGCAGGTCGGGCGTCACGCCGAAGAACTGCGACGCGAACGCCGCGCCGAGCCGCCCCCAGCCGGTGATCACTTCGTCGAAGATCAACAGGATGCCGTGCTTGTCGCACAACTCGCGCAGCCGTTCGAGATAGCCTTGCGGCGGAATCAGCACGCCCGTCGAGCCCGCGACCGGCTCGACGATCACCGCGGCGACCGTCGATGCGTCGTGCAGCGCGACGAGCCGCTCCAATTCGTCGGCCAGATGCGCGCCCCACGCGGGCTGCCCCTTCGAGAACGCCGCTTCCTTCAGGTTGAGCGTATGCGGCAGGTGATCGACGGACGGCAGCAGCGCGCCCGAATACGCCTTGCGGTTCGGCGCGATGCCGCCCACCGAAATGCCGCCGAAGCCGACGCCGTGGTAGCCGCGCTCGCGTCCGATGAAGCGCGTGCGCTGCCCTTCGCCGCGCGCGCGGTGATACGCGAGCGCGATCTTGAGCGCGGTATCGACCGCCTCCGATCCGGAGTTCGTGAAGAAGACGTGCTTCAGATCGCCGGGCGTATGGCGCGCGATGCGCGTCGCCGCCTCGAACGCCTTCGGGTGGCCCATCTGGAACGTCGGCGCGAAATCCATCTCCTCGGCCTGCGCCTTCACCGCCGCGACGATCTCGTCGCGCCCGTGTCCCGCGTTCACGCACCAGAGGCCCGCCGTGCCGTCGAGGATGCGGCGGCCATCGTGCGACGTGTAGTACATCCCCTTCGCCGCAACCAGGAGACGCGGCGCCTCCTTGAATTGCCGGTTCGCGGTGAACGGCATCCAGAACGCGGAAAGGTCGGGGGTCTGCGAAACGTGCTCGGCCATGGAGAACTCCTCGGAGATCGATCGAATGATGTTTGGAATACGTCGCGACGCGCGCTGACGAGCGCGTCGCTCGGCCGCCGCATCGAAGGGAAATCGCATTGAGAGTGTAAGCACGCGACTCGCGATGCACAACCATGCAGCATGCGCGTGCGCGGTGCTGCACCGCGACGGACCACGCGATGCGCGATCGCGCGCGTCGCAGGCACCGCGCCGCATCGTCGAAAGCCCCGCCGATGGGCGCGCGAACCCGAAAGGCGCAGCATCTGGCACATGCCTTGCGTATTCGGGTTCGCCGCGTGTCCGCTCCGGTGCGCGCCCACACTCCAACAGGCAAGGGGAACTCGATGAAACGTCGCAGTCTTTTGAAGTTCGGATCGATGGCAGGCGTCATGGCGCTCGCGGGGCAAAGCCCCCTCTCGCGCGCGGCGGATTCGGGCAAAGGCCCGATCAAGGTCGGCATCCTGCATTCGCTGTCGGGCACGATGGCGATCTCCGAAACTTCGCTCAAGGACACCGCGCTGATGACGATCGCCGACATCAACAAGAGCGGCGGCGTGCTCGGGCGGCAGATCCAGCCCGTCGTCGTCGACCCCGCATCGAACTGGCCGCTCTTCGCCGAGAAGGCGCGCCAGCTGCTCACGCAGGACAAGGTCGCGTGCGTGTTCGGCTGCTGGACGTCGGTGTCGCGCAAATCGGTGCTGCCCGTGTTCGAGGAGCTGAACGGCCTGCTCTACTACCCGGTGCAGTACGAAGGCGAAGAGATGTCGCGCAACGTGTTCTACACGGGCGCCGCGCCAAACCAGCAGGCGATTCCGGCCGTCGAATACATGATGAGCGCGGAAGGCGGCGGCGCGAAGCGCTTCTTCCTGCTCGGCACCGATTACGTCTATCCGCGCACGACGAACAAGATCCTGCGCGCGTTCCTGAAATCGAAGGGCGTGAAGGACTCCGATATTCAGGAAGTCTACACACCGTTCGGACACAGCGATTATCAAACGATCGTCGCGAACATCAAGACCTTTGCGCAGGGCGGCAAGACGGCGGTGATCTCGACGATCAACGGCGATTCGAACGTGCCGTTCTACAAGGAGCTCGGCAACCAGGGGCTCAAGGCGACCGACGTGCCCGTCGTCGCGTTCTCGGTCGGCGAGGAAGAGCTGCGCGGGATCGACACGAAACCGCTCGTCGGGCATCTGGCCGCGTGGAATTACTTCATGTCGGTGAAGGGGCCGGCGAACACGAAGTTCAAGGAGCAGTTCGCCGCGTGGGTGAAGTCGCAGAACCTGCCGGGCGGCGCGAAGCGCGTGACCAACGATCCGATGGAAGCGACCTTCGTCGGCATCCATATGTGGAAGCAGGCAGTCGAGAAGGCGAAGAGCACCGACGTCGACAAGGTGCGCGTCGCGATGATCGGCCAGAGCGTCGCGGCGCCGTCGGGCTTCACGCTGACGATGGACGGCAACCACCACCTGCACAAGCCGGTGATGATCGGCGAGATCCGCGGCGACGGTCAGTTCAACGTCGTCTGGAAGACGAAGACGGCGATCCGCGCGCAACCGTGGAGTCCGTTCATCGCAGGCAACCAGGGCAAGCCCGATGTGGTCGGCTCGATTCCCGAGTTCCTGCGCCGCCGTCGCGCGGCGCTCGCCTGACGCCTCCGCAAGCGCCGCGCAAACGCGCGGCGCCGCCATCGCGCGCGGCCGCGCCGCGCGTTTTCTCTCCATTCGCGAGGACATACCGATGCCCACGCCTTTGAGCCGCGCCGCCCGTGCGTTCGCGGCGCTCGCCGTCTGCGCGGCATTCGCGCTCGGCGCGCCCCGCGCGGCGTTCGCGGTCACGGCCGCCGACGTCGCCGCGCTCGCCGGCGACGATTTCGACGCGAAGACCGCCGCGATCGACCGTCTCGCCGCCGAGCGCGACACCGCCGCCGTCGCGCTCTTGAACGCGCTCGCGAACGGCGACGCGCTCGCGACCGACGCGGGACGCATCCTGATCCAGAGCGGCGACACCGCGCACGACGCGCTGACGAACGCGCCGGCGCAGGCGGGCGACGCGCAGCCCGTGATGCTCAACAACCTGCTGCGCACGAAGATCGCGAACGCGCTGTCCGGGCTCGACCTCGCGTCGTCCGATCTCGCGACGCGGCGCAACGCGATCGACGCGCTGCTGAAGCGCACCGATGCATCACTGAAGCCGATGATCGACGCGGCGCGCGCGAAGGAAACCGACCCGACGCTCAAGCGCCGCCTCGATGCGCTGTGGGCGATCGCCGCGCTGCACGACGCCGATCCGGCGAAGCGCCTCGAAGCGGTGCAGCTCGTCGCCGCGCGCAACGACCTCGACATGATCGAGCAGTTGCGTCCGCTCGTCGCGAAAAACGCCGACGGCAGCTACGCGGAGCCCGATGCGCGCGTGCGCGACGCCGCGCTGCAAGGGCTCGACGCGCTGCACGCGATCCAGCGCCGCGGCGAGATCGTGGGCACGCTGTTCGCGGGGCTGTCGCTCGGCAGCGTGCTGTTGCTCGCCGCGCTCGGCCTCGCGATCACCTACGGTCTCATCGGCGTCATCAACATGGCGCACGGCGAATTCCTGATGATCGGCGCATACGCGACCTACGTCGTGCAGACGCTCGTGCAGCGCTACGCGCCGGGCGCGTTCGACTGGTATCCGCTCGCCGCGATTCCCGCGTCGTTTCTCGCGGCGGCCGCAGTCGGCATCGTGCTCGAGCGCACGGTGCTCAAGCACTTGTACGGCCGTCCGCTCGAGACGCTGCTCGCAACCTTCGGCGTGAGTCTCATCCTGATCCAGGCGACGCGGATGATCTTCGGCGCGCAGAACGTGCAGGTCGTGAATCCTTCGTGGATGAGCGGCGGCGTGACCGTGATGCAGAACCTGATCCTGCCGTACAACCGGCTCGCGATTCTCGCGTTCGCGCTCGCCGTGGTCGGCGTCGCATGGGCGGTGCTGACGAAGACGCGCCTCGGCCTCTTCGTGCGCGCGGTCACGCAGAACCGCCGGATGGCCGCGTGCGTCGGCGTGAAAACGGCGCGCGTCGATTCGTATGCGTTCGCGTTCGGCGCGGGCATTGCAGGGCTCGGCGGCTGCGCGCTGTCGCAGATCGGCAACGTCGGCCCGGATCTCGGCCAGAGCTACATCATCGATTCGTTCATGGCGGTCGTGCTCGGCGGCGTCGGGCAGATCGCGGGCACGGTGCTCGGCGGCTTCGGCCTCGGGCTCGTCAGCAAGGCGATCGAGCCGTTCTGGGGCGCCGTGCTCGCGAAGATCGCGGTGCTCGTGATGATCGTGCTGTTCATCCAGAAACGCCCACAAGGGATGTTCGCCCTGAAGGGCCGCAGCGCGGAGGCGTGACATGACTTCGACGATCCACTCTCTTCCCGTCGCACAGGTCGCCGCCTCGGCTGCGCCGGCAACGCCCGCCGCGTCGCGCTTCGCGCTCGGCATGCCGCCGCGCCCCGCGCTGCTGTCGCGGCGCGCGTGGCTCGCGCTCGTCGCGCTGTGCATCGCGGTCGGTGTCGGCGTGCCGCTCGCCGCGCTCGTCGCCCCCGAATCGAGCGCATTTCATCTGTCATCCTATGCAATGACGCTCGCGGGCAAGCTGATGTGCTACGCGATCGCGGCGCTCGCGCTCGATCTCGTCTGGGGCTACTGCGGCATTCTGAGCCTTGGGCACGGCCTCTTCTTCGCGCTCGGCGGCTATGCGATCGGCATGTACCTGATGCGCGCGATCGGCCGCGACGGCAAGTACGGCAGCGACCTGCCCGACTTCATGGTGTTCCTCGACTGGCACCAGCTGCCGTGGTACTGGAGCGGCACCGGGCATCTCGCGTACGCGCTCGCGCTCGTCGTGCTCGTGCCCGCCGTCGTCGCGTGGGTGTTCGGCTTCTTCACGTTCCGCTCGCGCGTGAAAGGCGTGTATCTGTCGATCATCACGCAGGCGGCGACGTTCGCCGCGATGCTGCTCTTCTATCGCAACGAGACGGGCTTCGGCGGCAACAACGGCTTCACCGACTTCAAGCGCATCGCCGGCTTCGCGATCACGTCGCCCGGCACGCGCACGGTGCTGTTCCTGATGACCTTCGCGACGCTCGTCGCGTCGTTCGTCGCCGCGCGCGCGATCGTCACGAGCAAGCTCGGCCGCGTCGTCACCGCGATCCGCGACGGCGAGACGCGCGTCATGTTTCTCGGCTACAGCCCGCTCGCGTACAAGCTGTTCGTGTGGGTCGTGTCGGCCGTGCTGTGCGGGATCGCGGGCGCGCTGTACGTGCCGCAGGTCGGCATCATCAACCCGAGCGAGATGTCGCCCGGCAACTCGATCGAGATGGCGATCTGGGCCGCGGTGGGCGGCCGCGGCACGCTGATCGGCCCGATCGTCGGCGCATTCGCCGTCAACGGCGCGAAGAGCGTGTTCACCGCGTACTTCGCCGAATACTGGCTGTTCTTCCTCGGCCTCATCTTCGTGCTCGTGCCGCTCGTGCTGCCGCGCGGCATCATGGGCCTCGTCGAAACCGTCATACGCAAGGGAACGCCACGATGAACGAGAACGCGATGATTCCCGATCTCGCGCAGCCGGACGGCGTCGATCTGCGCGCGGTTAGCGGCACGGCTCAGATGTCGCACGTCGTCGCGCCCGGCGCGATCGATACCTCGCACGGCACGATCCTCTATCTCGAGGATGTCGAAGTAAGCTTCGACGGCTTTCGTGCGCTGAAGAAGCTGTCGCTCGCGATCGACGCAGGCGAGCTGCGCTGCGTGATCGGTCCGAACGGCGCCGGCAAGACGACGATGATGGACGTGATCACCGGCAAGACGCGTCCCGACTCGGGCAAGGTGTTCCTCGGGCAGACACTCGACCTTTCGCGGATGAGCGAGCCGGAGATCGCGCGCACGGGCATCGGCCGCAAGTTCCAGAAGCCGACCGTGTTCGAGCAGCATCCGGTATGGGAGAACCTCGAGCTCGCGATGGCGACCGACAAGCGCTGGTTCGCGTCGCTGCGCGCGCGGCTCGATCGCGCGGCGCAAGCGCGGATCGAAGAGACGCTCGCGCTGATCCGGCTCGAAGACAGCGCGTACCGGCTCGCGGGCGAGCTGTCGCACGGGCAGAAGCAGCGGCTCGAGATCGGCATGCTGCTGATGCAGCGCCCCGCGCTCCTGCTGCTCGACGAGCCCGCGGCCGGCATGACCGATCACGAGACGATGGCGCTCGCGGAGCTGTTGAACACGCTGCGCGGCACGTGCTCGATGATGGTCGTCGAGCACGACATGGAGTTCGTCGCGGCGCTCGCGGGCGACACGGGCCGCGTGACCGTGATGGCGGAAGGCGCGGTGCTCGCGCAAGGCACGCTCGATCACGTGAAGCGCGACGAAGCGGTGATCGAGTCTTATCTCGGACGATGATGCGATGCTGACGATCGAATCGCTGAACCAGTACTACGGCGGCAGCCACATCCTGCGCGACGTGACCCTCGCCGCCGACGACGGCAAGCTGACCGTGCTGCTCGGACGCAACGGCGTCGGCAAGACGACGCTGTTGCGCTGCCTGATGGGCGTCGTGCCCGCGAAGAGCGGCGACGTCGCTTGGCGCGGCAAGCCGCTCGGCGCGCTGCCGCCCTACGCGCGCGTCGCCGCGGGCCTCGCGTACGTGCCGCAGGGCCGCGACATCTTTCCGCGACTCACGGTCGAGGAGAACCTGCTCGTCGGGGCGGCGAGCCGCAAGGCGCCGTCGAAAGTGCCCGACCGGATCTACGCGCTCTTCCCGGTGCTGAAGGACATGCGCGCGCGACGCGGCGGCGACTTGTCGGGCGGCCAGCAACAGCAGCTCGCGATCGGCCGCGCGCTGATGAGCGAGCCGCAGCTTCTGATCCTCGACGAGCCGACGGAAGGCATCCAGCCGTCGATCATCCAGGACATCGGCCGCACGCTGCGGCAGCTCGTCGACGAAACGAGAATGACGGTGCTGCTCGTCGAACAGTATTACGATTTCGCGCGCTCGATCGCCGATCGCTACTGGGTGATGAGCCGCGGCGAGATCGTCGCGGGCGGCGCGGGCAGCGAGATGGATGCGGATGGCGTGCGCGAGCGGATCGCGGTCTGAACAAGACGATTCGTATCGGACGACGTACTGAATACCCTAAACGTACTGAACATTCCGCACGCGCCGAACGATTTCCGCGAGCGGCCGGCGCGCGTCGAAGCCGGCCACTCGCGCGCCGTCCCCCGCTCGCAGAAGCGAGCCGGTATCCTGTAGCATTAGCGCGCCCGCTTTTCCGATTCGACCGATGTCCGCCCACGAACCCCACGCTTCGCTCGTCCGCCCCGCCGCCAAGGCGTGGCACGCCCGCCTCGAACTCGGCTTCGAGCGGCAGCGGACGGGACGCACCGCGCTCGTCCATCGCCGGCACGTCGGGCCGCTGCGCGTGCAGCGCGCGCTCTATCCGGAAGGCGACGCGATCTGCCACGCGGTGATCGTCCATCCGCCGGGCGGCGTCGCGGGCGGCGACCGGCTCGAGATCGACGTGAAGCTCGCCGCCGATACGCACGCGGTGCTGACGACGCCTGGCGCGACGAAGTGGTACAAATCGAACGGGCTCGACGCGCGGCAGCGAATCGACATCGGCGTCGGCGCGCACGCGAAGCTCGATTGGCTGCCGCAGAACAATCTGTTCTTCGACGCCGCGCAGGCATCGCTCGAATTCGTGCTGAAGCTCGGCGACGGCGCGAGCGTGCTTGGCTGGGACGCGACGCAGCTCGGCCGCCAGGCGGCGGGCGAAGCGTGGTCGACGGGCAGCGTCGCGTCGTTCTCGAAGATCGTCGGTCCGTCGGGGCGGCCGCTGTGGGTCGAGCGCGCGCGCCTCGATGCGGCCGATACGCTGCGCGCCGCGCCGCAGGGGCTCGGCGGCTTTCCCGTCTACGGCACGCTCTGGGCGCTCGGCGCCGCATGCACCGACGCGCTCACCGAATCGATCGCGCCCGCCCTGCCGTTCGACGATGCGCTGCGCGCAGGCGTCACCTGCGTCGCGCCCGGCGTGATGCTGATTCGCGCCCTTGCACATTCGATGGAGGCGCTGCAGCGGCTCTTCATCTCGCAATGGCTCGCGCTGCGCCCGATCGTCCACGGCGTCGATGCGATGCCGCTGCGCCTTTGGCAGACCTGAACACCGCACGTTCCTGACGCACGCCTTTCAGAAAAACGTGCCATCACGGTGCGCGACGCACCGTCGCGCAGCACGAACGCGCGCGGAAAACGCATGGCACGTGCCTTGCTGGCTCATTCCCGAAGGCTTCACCGCGCGCGCACGTTCGCAGTGCTACGATGACTTCGCGACCGCCGCGACGCGCGCCGCCCGAATATTACGTTTTCCAAAATGTTTCTTTCATGAAACTGACTCCCCGAGAAAAAGACAAACTGTTGATCTTCACGGCGGCGCTCCTCGCCGAACGCCGCCGAGCCCGCGGGCTCAAGCTCAACTATCCAGAAACGGTGGCGTTCATCACGGCCGCGCTGATGGAAGCGGCGCGCGACGGCAAGACGGTCGCCGAAGTGATGCACTACGGCACGACGCTTCTGACACGCGACGACGTGATGGAAGGCGTACCCGAGATGATTCCCGACATCCAGGTCGAAGCGACGTTTCCCGACGGCACGAAGCTCGTCACCGTCCATCACCCGATTCCATGAAGGCGCGTCATGATTCACTGCTTGGTTCATTCCCTCCCGCATTCCGCCGACGGAAGCCGCGCCCTTCGCACGCTTTGCCGGGAGGGCGCATGATCCCCGGCGAACTCCTGACCGACGACGGCGAGCACGCGTTGAACGTCGGCCGCAAGACGATCGAGCTCATCGTCGCGAACACGGGCGATCGCCCGGTGCAGGTCGGCTCGCACTATCACTTCCACGAAGTCAACGATGCGCTGTCGTTCGATCGCGCAGCCGCGCGCGGCTTTCGGCTGAACGTCGCGGCCGGCACCGCGGTGCGCTTCGAGCCGGGCCAGGCGCGCACGGTCGAGCTCGTCGAGCTCGAAGGCGCGCGCGTCGTCTATGGCTTCCAGGGCAAGGTGATGGGACCGCTCTGAGCGCCCGCCCCGACGCGACTCGCTGATACGCCCCCCCGCACGGGCATTCGAAGGATTCGACGATATGACATTACGTTTGAGCCGCCGCGCGTACGCGGAAATGTACGGGCCGACGACGGGCGACCGCATTCGGCTCGCGGATACCGAGCTGCTGATCGAAGTCGAGCGCGACTGCACGGTCTACGGAGAAGAAGTGAAGTTCGGCGGCGGCAAGGTAATCCGCGACGGCATGGGCCAGTCGCAACTGCCCGCGGCCGACGTCGCCGACACCGTGATCACGAACGCGGTGATCCTCGATCACTGGGGGATCGTGAAGGCGGACATCGCGATCAAGCACGGCCGCATCGCGGCGATCGGCAAGGCGGGCAATCCGGACATCCAGCCGGGCGTCACGATCGCGATCGGTGCGGCGACCGAGATCATCGCGGGCGAAGGCTTGATCGTGACGGCGGGCGGCATCGACACGCACATCCATTTCATCAGCCCGCAGCAGATCGACGAGGCGCTCGCGTCCGGCGTGACGACGATGCTCGGCGGCGGCACGGGCCCCGCGACCGGCACCAACGCGACGACCTGCACGCCGGGGCCGTGGCACATGGAGCGGATGCTGCAGGCGGCCGACGGCTGGCCGATCAATCTCGGCTTTCTCGGCAAAGGCAACGCGAGCCGGCCGCAGCCGCTCGTCGAGCAGATCGAGGCCGGCGCGATCGGCCTCAAGCTGCACGAAGACTGGGGCACGACGCCCGCCGCGATCGACAACTGCCTCGCGGTCGCGGACGACACCGACACGCAGGTCGCGATCCACACCGATACGCTGAACGAAGGCGGTTTCGTCGAAGCGACGGTGGCCGCGTTCAAGGGCCGCACGATCCATACGTACCACACCGAAGGCGCGGGCGGCGGCCACGCACCCGACATCCTGAAGGTGTGCGGCGAGCCGAACGTGCTGCCGTCGTCGACGAATCCGACGCGCCCTTACACGATCAACACGCTCGACGAACATCTCGACATGCTGATGGTGTGCCATCACCTCGATCCGTCGATCGCCGAGGATCTTGCGTTCGCCGAATCGCGGATCCGCCGCGAGACGATCGCGGCCGAGGACATCCTGCACGATCTCGGCGCGCTGTCGATGCTGTCGTCCGATTCGCAGGCGATGGGCCGCGTCGGCGAAGTGATCATCCGCACGTGGCAGACCGCGCACAAGATGAAGGTGCAGCGCGGCGCGCTCGCCGAGGACAGCGCGCGCAACGACAACTTCCGTGCGAAGCGTTACGTCGCGAAATACACGATCAACCCGGCGCTCACGCACGGCATCGCACGCGAAGTCGGGTCGATCGAGCCGGGCAAGTGGGCGGACCTCGTGCTGTGGGAACCCGCGTTCTTCGGGATCAAACCCGCGATGATCATCAAGGGCGGCATGATCGCGGTCGCGCAGATGGGCGATCCGAACGCGTCGATTCCGACGCCGCAGCCCGTCCATTACCGTGAGATGTTCGCGACGCGCGGCGGCGCGCTCGCGCGCACGTCGCTCACGTTCGTATCGCAACGCGCGCTCGACGCAGGCATCGGCGAACGCTATGGGCTCGCGAAGCGGCTCGTGCCGGTGCGCGGCTGCCGCACGGTGACGAAGCACGACATGGTTCACAACGCATGGCGTCCCGCAATCAGCGTCGATCCCGAGACCTACGATGTCGTCGCCGACGGCACGCTGCTCACTTGCGAGCCCGCGGCCGTGCTGCCGATGGCGCAACGCTATTTCCTGTTCTGAAGTCCTGAAGAATCATCATGCGCACGATCGATAAACGCATCGCCCCGCACGTAAAGCTCGCCGCGACGCTCGTCGCGCGCGCGCCGACGCTCACGCTCGCCTACGACGCACGCTGCAAGAGCCGGCTCGCCGCGACGCTCGACACGGGCGAGGAAGTCGCGCTCGTGCTGCCGCGCGGCACGGTGCTCGCCGACGGCGACGTGCTCGTCGCAGACGACGGCGCGCTCGTTCGCGTCGCCGCGGCTGCCGAAGCCGTGCTGCTCGTGCGCGCGCCCGACGCGCTCACGCTCACGCGCGCCGCGTATCACCTCGGCAACCGGCATACGCCGGTCGAGATCGGCTCGGACTACCTGAAGCTCGAATACGACCCCGTGCTCGCCGACATGCTGGCACGGCTCGGCGCGGCGATCGAGCGCGCGAACGCGCCGTTCCATCCGGAGGCCGGCGCGTACGGCGGCGGACATCGGCACGGCCACGACGCGACGTTCGCCGAGGATTATGCACTCGCGCAGCAAGTGTTCGACGAGCACCACGGCCACTCGCACTCGCACTCGCACTCGCACTCGCACTCGCACTCGCACGATCACGATCACGATCACGATCACGATCACGATCACGATCATCAGCATGGTCCGTCCTGCTCGCACGGTCATCGCCATGGACACCGCTGAGCTCGTCGCGCTGCTGCACCTCGCGTCGCCGGCGCTGCCGATCGGCGCGTTCAGCTATTCGCAGGGACTCGAAGCCGCGCTCGACGCGCCGCTGATCCGCGACGCCGACGGCGCCCGCGACTGGATCACGAGCGGCCTGACCGACGTGCTCGCACACGGCGAGCTGCCGTTCCTCGCGCATCAGCTCGCGCGCTGGCATGCGCACGACGCGGTCGCGCTCGCCGACGCGAACGAAGAATTCGTCGCGAGCCGCGAATCGTCCGAGCTGCGCCGCGAAACCGAGCAGATGGGCTGGTCGCTCGCGCAGTTGTGCGCGTCGCTCGAATGGGGCGACGCCGCGCGCCGCGCGACGCTCGCATCGATCTCGCCGATCGCGCTGCCGACCGCGTTCGCGTTCGCCGCCGCCGCACACGGCGCGACGCCCGACGCGACGCTCGCCGCGTACGCGTTCGGCTGGGTCGAAAACCAGACGGCCGCCGCGATCAAGGCGGTGCCGCTCGGTCAGCTGGCCGGCCAGAAGATCATCGTCGCGCTGCGCGAGCCGATTCGCGCGGCGGTGCGCCGCGCGCTCGCGACGCCGCCCGACGCGATCAACACGTTCGCACCGCAGCTCGGCATCCTGTCCGCGCGGCACGAGTCGCAGTATTCGCGTCTGTTCCGCTCGTAAGCATCCCCAAGCATTCCTGGACATCGCAATGAACGCACCTCTCACCGCGGCGGCCCGCCGCACGAAGAAGCTCCCGCCGCTGCGCGTCGGCATCGGCGGCCCCGTCGGCTCCGGCAAGACGACGCTCCTCGAAATGCTCTGCAAGGGCATGCGCGACCGTTACGACCTCGTCGCGATCACGAACGACATCTATACGAAGGAAGACCAGCGCCTCCTGACGATCGCGGGCGCGCTGCCCGAGGAACGGATCATGGGCGTCGAGACAGGCGGCTGCCCGCACACGGCGATCCGCGAAGACGCGTCGATCAATCTCGAGGCGGTCGACCGGATGCTCTCGCGCTTCCCGGATGCGGACATCGTCTTCATCGAATCGGGCGGCGACAATCTCGCCGCGACGTTCAGTCCCGAGCTGTCGGACCTGACGATCTACGTGATCGACGTCGCGGGCGGCGAGAAGATTCCGCGCAAGGGCGGCCCGGGGATCACGAAATCGGACCTGCTCGTGATCAACAAGACGGACCTCGCGCCGCTCGTCGGCGCGAACCTCGACGTGATGGCGTCCGACACGAAGAAGATGCGCGGCGAGCGCCCGTACGTGATGTGCAACCTGAAGGCGCTCGACGGCGTCGCCGACGTGATCGCGTTCATCGAGAAGAAAGGATTGCTGACGGTCTGAGCGTTCCGCGTCGCGCGATCGCAAGACCGCGAGACGCCGCTGTCGCGCGATGCGACGCGATGCGATGGCCGCGACAGCGGCAACGCCGCCGTCGCACGGCCCCGCACGGCCCCGCACGGCCCCGCCCGGCGCTCAGTCGATCGCCGCGCCCGCGTCGAGCCCGCCCGCGGCGCCGTCGTCGCTTGCCGCCGACACGACGCGCGGCGGCGGCAGCAGCGCATTCAGCACGTCGACCGTGCGCGCGGTCGCACCGCGATGCCGCGCGGCGAACGCGGCGCCCGCCGCGCCCATCGCGATGCGGCGCGCGTGATCGGCGAACAGCGCGTCGAGTGTGCGCGCGAGATCGAACGGATCCCGCACCTGCGCGCATGCACCCGCCGCGACCGCGTCGGCCGTGGCCTGCGTGAAGTTGAACACGTGCGGCCCGATCAGCACCGGCACGCCGACCGCGCACGCCTCGATCAGGTTCTGCCCGCCGAGCGGCAGCAGGCTGCCGCCGATGAACGCGACGTCGGCGGCCGCGTAGTACGCGCCCAGTTCGCCCATCGAATCGCCGAGCAGCACCGCGACGTCCGCCGGCAGCGCCGAAGCGGCCGGCCGGCCGGCCGCGGCCGCTGCCGCGTCGGCCGCCCATTCGGTGCGGCGCACGTGGCGCAGCCCGCGCCGCTCGACGAGCGCCGCGACTTCCGCAAAGCGCTGCGGATGGCGCGGCACGAGAATCAGCAGTGCGTCCTGCGTCTTCAGCGCGGCGAACGCATCGAGCACGAGCGCCTCTTCACCGTCGCGCGTGCTCGCCGCGACCCACACCGGCCGATCGCCGATCGCCGCGCGCCACGCGCGTGCTCGCGCGGCGAGCTCGGGCGGCGTCGACATGTCGAACTTCAGATTGCCGAGCACCGCGACGTTGCGTGCACCGAGCGACGTCAACCGCTCCGCGTCGGCCGGACTTTGCGCGAGCACCCGCGAAAGACCGCCGAACACTTCGCGCGCGGCCGAGCCGAACTTCGCCGCGCGCCTGAACGAGCGCGCCGACATTCGCGCGTTCGTCAGCACGAGCGGCACGTCGGCGCGACGGCATTCGTCGATGAGCGTCGGCCAGACTTCGGTCTCCATCACGAGTCCGAGCGACGGCCGCCATGCATGCAGGAAGCGCCGCACGGCGTGCGGCAGATCGTACGGCAGATAGCAGCGCGACACACGCTCGCCGAAGATCTGCTCGCCCGTCGCGCGGCCGCTCGGCGTCATGTGCGTGAGCAGGACGTGCACGTCGGGTCGCGCGCGCATCAACGCGTCGATGAGCGGCTGCGCGGCGCGCGTCTCGCCGACCGACACCGCATGCACCCAGACGATCGGCGTCGGCTCGTCGACGCCGCGCGCGCCCGCGCGGCCCGGTCCGAAGCCGAAGCGCTCGCCGATGTGCTCGCGATAGCCGCGCTCCTTGCGCGAGCGCCACAGGAGACGCAGCACCGCGAGCGGCGCGATCAGCCACCACAGCGCACGATAGATCGCTCTCAGCATCGCGCGGCAGCTCCGGCGATGAAAACGTCGCGCGCGCTCAAACGAGGGCCCTGCCCTGCAGGCGTTCGAGAATGCCGAGCGGCGCGCGCGCCGGTTGGACCATCGCGCCGACCGGCAGGAAGAAGGTCTGCTCGAGCATGAACTGGCCGGACATCACCGCGTGCGACGCCTGATCGGAGAAACAGACCCACACGCTGCCCGACGGGAACGGCATCGTCTGCTGCGGGCTGTTCTTCTGATAGTCGAGATCGGCCTTCATGCCGTCGTGCAGGTTCAGCATCAGGTGATCGTATGCACTGCGACGCGTCTTCGTCACGTGCAGCAATCCGAGCAGCCACGCGGAACCCGGCAACTGCGGCTTGATGTGCGGCAGGAAGCGCTTCGCGACGTCCTCGAACGGCTCGCCGACGCGCCACACGCGCGGCACGCCCGCCGGATTCACGTTCGTGAACACGCGCAGGATCCGCTCGCCGTAGTTCGGCCGCGACGGAAACGCGTCGACGTGCAGGCGGCTGTCGTCCTTGCGCCACGACGTCTGGCGCGTCTCGACCTGCATCAGGCGCAGGCTCGTCGGCGCGACGCGCAGCTTGCCGCGATACTCGGGAAAGAGCCCGTCGACGAGCGTGCCCGCCTGCTTCTGGAAGCGCGCGATCAGCGCGCGCACGGCCGATTGGGTGACGGCATCGCCGACCACGCCGGCGAGCGCGCCGCCGTTCGGCGCGAGACTGATGTTCTTACGTTTCGGATCGGCGAGCGCGGGATCGAGGAGCGCTTCCTCGCCGCCTTCGATCGCGAAGCGCAGATGCGGAAAGAACAGCACCTTGCCGTCCTCGAGGCCGCCGAGCAGTTGCTCGCGCGGCACGGACAGTTGTTGCCCGCTCCAGTCGGCGGACGCAATTTCGATGATCTGGGATTCGCTCATGATCGCCTATCGGGATTACAAGAGGCCGAACGACGCGAGTGCGTCCTTCACCTGCGAAAGGGACGGCGGCGCGCCGGCGGTGCCGAGGTTGACGACGTCGGGCGACCAGTAGCCGCCCGTGCGCCAGGCCGTCGCGAAATTGTACAGTTCGACCGTCGGACGCTTCAGCGCCGCCGCGATGTGGACGAGTCCCGTGTCGACGCCGACCGTCGCCGCCGCGCCGTCAATGAGGCCGACGACCGCGGGCAGCGACAGCTTCGGCGGCACGATCGCCGCCGCGCCGAACGCCTTCGCGAGGCGCTCGCTCGTCGCGCGCTCGGCGTCGCTGCCCCATGGCAGCACGAGCGACGCGCCGCGCCGCACGAGCGCTTCGCCGAGGGCGATCCACGCGTCGTCGGGCCATTGCTTGTCGGCGCGCGACGTCGCATGGACGAACACGACATACGGCACCGGCAGGTTCAGATCGAGCGGCGCGAGCGCGCGCGACGCGCCGCGCGTGTCGAGGCCGAAATCGATCGAATCGTCCGGCGTCGGCGCGGGATCGCCGAACGCGGCCGCGACGAGCTGCCGCGAACGCTCGACGACGTGCGTGCGCGGCGCGATCGGCACGCGCTTGTCATAGAAGAAGCGCACCGGCCACTCGTAGCCGGCGCCGTCGGTGCGGTTGCCGAGGCCGACGAGCGGCCCGCGCGCCCAGCTCGCGACCCACGCGGTCTTGATGAGCCCCTGGCAGTCGATCACGAGGTCGTAACGCTCTTCCGCGAGGCGCCGCCGGAACGCGCGGATCTCGCGCCACGTCGCGGACGAGCCGGGATGCTTGCGCCAGCGCCGCAGCGAGAACGGCAGCACGTTGCGCACGCCGTCGACGAGCCGCACGAGGTCGGCGAAGCCTTCCTCGACGAGCCAGTCGATCTGCGCATCGGGATGGCGCCGGCGGATGTCGGCGATCACCGGCATGTTGTGCACGACGTCGCCGAGCGACGACACGCGCACGATCAGAATTTTTTGCACGCTGAAAGAGAGGACCGGCAGCCGCCGGCACAGGCCGAAAGGACGGATTTTATCGCGCCGGGCGGCCGACACAGACAAAAAGCGGCGAACGCACGAATGCTTCGCCGCTTTTTCGACAAGGCTTGCGTCAGCGCAAGGCCGGCCATGCCGCCCGCGCGGCGCGACGCGCCGAAGTCAAGCTCAGAACGGCAGGTTCGCGTCCGGCTTCGCCGCCTTCAGCGCGCGCCGGAAATCGTCCTGGATCCGCGCGAGCGCCGCCTCGGTCGTCGCCTCGAAGCGCAGCACGACGACGGGCGTCGTGTTCGACGAGCGCGCGAGGCCGAAGCCGTCCGGATACTCGACGCGCAGGCCGTCGATCGTCACGACCTCATCGGCGCCGTCGAACTTCGCGTCGGCGCGCAGCTTGTCGATCAGCTTCACGTTCTCGCCTTCCTCGAGCTTCAGCTGCAGCTCGGGCGTCGACACCGCGTTCGGCAGGCCGTTCAGCAGCGCGCTCGGATCCGCGACGCGCGCGAGGATCTCGAGCAGGCGCGCGCCGGTGTAGAGACCGTCGTCGAAGCCGTACCAGCGATCCTTGAAGAACACGTGGCCGCTCATCTCGCCCGCGAGCGGCGCGCCCGTTTCACGCAGCTTCGCCTTCACGAGCGAATGGCCCGTCTTCCACATCAGCGGCTCGCCGCCCTTCTCGCGCACCCAGTGCGCGAGATTGCGCGTGCACTTCACGTCGTAGATGATCTGCGCGCCCGGGTTGCGCGACAGCACTTCCTCGGCGAACAGCATCAGTTGGCGATCCGGATAGATGATCTGGCCGTCCTTCGTGACGACGCCGAGACGATCGCCGTCGCCGTCGAACGCGAAACCGATCTCGGCATCGGTTTCCTTCAGCTTCGCGATCACGTCCTGCAGGTTCTCCGGGTGCGCCGGGTCCGGATGGTGGTTCGGGAAGTTGCCGTCGATGTCGGTGAAGAGCTCGACGAGCTCGCAGCCGAGCGCCTTGAACAGGCGCGCGGCGAGCGGGCCCGCAACGCCGTTGCCCGCGTCGACGACGAGCTTCAGCGGCCGCGCGGGCTCGATGTCGCCGACGATGCGATCGACGTATTGATCGGCGACATCGTATTGCTCATACGAACCGCTGCCGGTTTCGAAACGCGCGTCGACGATGCGCTGGTAGAGGGCCTGGATCTGGTCGCCGTAGATCGCGGCGCCGCGCAGCACCATCTTGAAGCCGTTGTAATCCGGCGGATTGTGGCTGCCCGTGACCACGATGCACGAGTCGACGCGGCGCTCGCCGTTCGCGAGCGCGAGCGGCACGCTCGCCGCGAAATAGCCGACGGGCGTCGGCACCATGCCGACGTCGACGACGTCGACCCCCGACGCGCGCAGCCCTTCTGCGAGCGCGCCGACGAGCTCGGGGCCCGACAGGCGACCGTCGCGCGCGACGACGACCGCATCGCCGCCCTGCGCGCGCACTTCGCTGCCGAACGCGCGGCCGATCGCACGCGCGACGTCGGCGTCGAGCGTCTTGCCGATCACGCCCCGGATATCGTATGCCTTGAAGATGGATTGGGAGATCATCGATTCACTCTCTGTGTCGTCCATAAAAATTTTGGCCGCCTCAACGCGAATGCGTAAAAAATTGTCGCCCGAACCGACCGACGCGGGGCAATGCATGGCACGCCGATGCCTGAAGCGAATCCGATCCAACTTATAATCGCTGGTTTCAGCTACGCCGATCGCGCCCATTTTAATGCCTGATTGCTTCATTGCAGCAAAACCGCTCCCGCGGACGGCCGGCCCGGTCATCTCGCGCACGTTTTCCTGCTGCGCGCCATGCTGAAATCCAGGCTTTCGAATCCCGACGTCGCCAAGGCCGTCGCGAACCTCGCGTGGCTCGGCGTCGAACGCGTCACGCAGATCGGCGTCGCGATCGTCGTGAGCGGCCTCCTCGCCCGCTACTTCGGCCCTGAAGCGTTCGGCAAATGGCAATACGCGAACACGCTCCTCCTCGTCCTCGCGCCGCTCACGTGGGTCTGCGGCGCGGAGATCCTCGTGCCGACGATCGTCCAGCGCGCGGGCGCGCAACTGGGCGCCGTGCTCGGCAGCGCATTCGCGCTGCGCTTCGCCGTGTCGGTCGCGGCGCTCGCGCTCACCTGGGCGGCGATCGCCCTGGGCGCGTTCGATCCGCTCGTCGGCGCGATGCTGGCGGGGCTCGCGGTCACGCTCGCGCTGCGCGAGCCGTTCGTCGGCGTCGTCAACGCGTGGCTGCAGAGCATGACGTACAGCAAGCCGCAATTGCTCGCGAGCATCGCCGCCGCGCTCGCGAAGATGGCGCTCGTGTGGCTCCTCGTACGCGCGGCCGCCGCGCCCGCGCGCTTCGGCTGGCTGTGGGCGCTCGAAGCCGCGGCGATCGCGGCCGCGCTGATCTGGTATTACCGCAGCCGCAACGGCGGTGCGCTCGGCTGGCACGTCGAGCGGCCGCTCGTGCGCGAATTCGCGACGATGGGCACCGTATTCTGGCTCGGCCTCGTCTGCATGTACCTGTTCCTGAAGCTCGACCGGCTGATGCTCGAGCGCTACGTGTCGTTCGCCGAGCTCGGCCGCTACGCGGCCGCGCAGCAGTTGAACGAAAACTGGATCACGCTCGCGCTGATGCTCGCGCAGACGATCGCGCCCGCGTTCGTCTATCGCGTGCAGGACATCGCGCGGTTGCGCCGCAACGTGTGGCGCCTCATCGGCATGACGGCCGCGCTGATGATCGCGGGCGCGCTCGTGCTCGACCTGCTCGCGGGCTTCATCATCCGCCAGGTGTTCGGCCCCGGCTTCGAGACGTCGGTCGACGTGTTCCGCTGGGCGGTGTGGCTGTCGGTGCCGGCCGGCATCGAGGCGATCGGCAATCTCGTCGTGCTCAAGTATCAGGCGAAGTTCGTGCTGCTCGCGAAATGGTCGGTGGCGCTCGCGCTCGCCGCACTCGTCAACCTGATCGCCATTCCCGCGCTCGGCCTCTACGGTGCGCTCGCGGGCCTCGCCGCCGGCTATCTCGCCGCTGCGTCGGTCAATTTCCATTACATCCGCCTGAAGCTGCGCCCATGACGCCCTCTTTCGCCACGCCCGGCGCCGCCCGCTCGCTCGTCGATGTCGCGGTGCTGATTCCCGCGTACAACGCGCACGACGATCTGCTGCGCACGCTGAAGTCGTTTCGCGAAGACGCGCCCGTGCGCGTGCTCGTCGTCGACGACGGCAGCACGCCGCCGATCGCCGCGCCCGAACTGCCGGGCCTCGCGATCGACGTGCTGCGGATGCCGCGAAACGGCGGAATCGAGCGCGCGCTCGCGGCCGGCATCGACGCGCTCGCCGCGCGCGGCTTCCGCTACGCGGCGCGCATCGACGCGGGCGACCTCGCCGCGCCCGGCCGGCTCGCGAAGCAGCGCGCGTATTTCGATGCGCATCCGGACGTCGCGGGCCTCGGCACGTGGACGCAGGTCGTGTCGCGCGACGGCCGCCCGCTCTTCATGCTGACGCCCGCCGCCGATCCGGCGACGCTGCGCCGCACGCGCTTCTTGCGCTCGCCGTTCGTGCATCCGTCGATGATGCTCGACGTCGCGGCGGTCAAGGCGGTCGGCAATTACCGGATCAAATATCGCGCGGCGGAAGACCTCGATCTTTTTTTACGGTTAATGGAACGCTACGATTGCGCGAATTTGCCGGAGCTCGGTTTGTATTACGAATTGAACGAGGGCGGCATCAGCGCGACGAAGCGGCGCCGGCAGATCGCGTCGACGCTCGCGCTGGCGCTGCATTACTTCAATCCGCTCAATCCTTACGATTGGCTCGGCGTCGCGAAAAATCTGCTTCATTTTGTAACGCCCTATTCGACGCTGCAGCGCGCGAAGCGCCTGCTGTTCGCGCCGCGCGGCGCGGCGTGACGCACCGCTTCCCATCATTTTTGCCCGAGCGTCCGATTATTTTTTTCAGCCCGACATGAGTTCCGCTTCCGCCCCGCGCATCGTTCTCGTCTGCAATACTGCGTGGGCGATCTATACGTACCGGCAAGGCCTGATCCGCATGCTGATCGCGCGCGGCGCGCAGGTGACGGTGCTCGCGCCGCGCGACCGCACGGTCGAGCCGCTCGTGCGGATGGGCTGCCGCTACGCGGCGCTGCCCATCGCATCGAAGGGCACGAGCCCGCGCGAAGACCTGCGCACGCTCGCCGCGCTCTATCGGCACTATCGGGCGATCGAGCCCGACCTCGTGTTCCATTACACGATCAAGCCGAACATCTACGGCTCGATCGCCGCGTGGCTCGCGCGCGCGCCGTCGATCGCGGTGACGACGGGCCTCGGCTACGTGTTCATCCAGAAGAGCCGCGCCGCGCAGGTCGCGAAGACGCTGTACCGCTTCGCGTTCCGCTTCCCGCGCGAAGTCTGGTTCCTGAACCGCGACGACCTCGACACGTTCACGCACGAGCAGCTCCTCGCGCATCCGGAGCGCGCGCGCCTGCTGCACGGCGAGGGCGTCGACCTCGAGCAGTTCGCGCTCGCGCCGCTGCCCGAGCGCGACACGTTCACGTTCGTGCTGATCGGCCGCCTGCTGTGGGACAAGGGCGTGCGCGAGTACGTCGAGGCCGCGCGCGTCGTGCGTGCGCAGCATCCGCGCGCGCGCTTCCAGCTGCTCGGCCCGCTCGGCGTCGACAACCCGAGCGCGATCGGCCGCGACGATGTCGACGCGTGGGTGCGCGAAGGCGTCGTCGAATACCTCGGCGAAGCGCACGACGTGCGGCCGCACATCGCCGCCGCCGACTGCGTCGTGCTGCCGTCGTATCGCGAAGGCGTGCCGCGCACGCTGATGGAGGCGTCCGCGATGGGCCGCCCGATCGTCGCGACCGACGTGCCGGGCTGCCGCGACGTCGTCGCCGACGGCGTCACGGGCCTGCTGTGCGCGGCGCGCGACAGCGCGAGCCTCGCCGCGCGGCTCGCGCGGATGCTCGACATGAGCGCGGCCGAGCGCCGCGCGATGGGCGAGCGCGGCAGGCAGAAGGTCGCCGAGGAATTCGACGAAGCGAAGGTCGTCGAACGGTATCATCAGACCATTTCCGCCCTGACGGGCGTCACACTTTGACGGAGCAATCAGCAATGAGCACGAAGGGTACGATCCTCGTCACCGGCGGCGCAGGCTATATCGGTTCGCACACCACCGTCGAGCTGCTCGAGCACGGCTACGACGTCGTGATCGCCGACAACCTCGTCAACAGCAAGCGCGAGGCAATCGCGCGGATCGAGAAGATCACCGGCAAGACGCCGGCGTTCCATGAAGTCGACGTCTGCGACGCGCGCGCGCTCGCGCCGATCTTCGACGCCCATCCGATCACGGCCGCGATCCATTTCGCGGCGCTGAAGGCGGTCGGCGAATCGGTCGCGAAGCCCGTCGAGTATTACCGCAACAACCTCGACAGCCTGCTGTCGCTGCTGCGCGTGATGCGCGACCGAAACGTGAAGCGGATCGTGTTCAGCTCGTCGGCGACCGTGTATGGCGTGCCCGAGCGCTCGCCGATCGACGAGACGTTCCCGCTGTCGGCGACCAACCCGTATGGCCAGACGAAGCTCATGGCCGAGCAGATCCTGCGCGACGTCGAGCTCGCCGATCCGGCCTGGCGCATCGCGACGCTGCGCTACTTCAACCCGGTCGGCGCGCACGAGAGCGGCCTCATCGGCGAGGATCCGGCCGGCATCCCGAACAACCTGATGCCGTATGTCGCGCAGGTCGCGGTCGGCAAGCTCGAGAAGCTGCGCGTGTTCGGCAGCGACTACCCGACGCCCGACGGCACCGGCGTGCGCGACTACATTCACGTCGTCGACCTCGCGCGCGGCCACATCGCGGCCCTCGACGCGCTCGAGCAGCGCGACGCGAGCCTCACCGTCAACCTCGGCACGGGCCGCGGCTACAGCGTCCTCGAAGTCGTGCGCGCGTTCGAGAAGGCGTCCGGGCGGCCGGTGCCGTACGAGCTCGTCGCGCGGCGCCCGGGCGACGTCGCCGAGTGCTACGCAAACCCCGCCGCCGCAGCCGAGATCATCGGCTGGAAAGCCGAATACGACCTTGATCGGATGTGCGCGGACCACTGGCGCTGGCAGGAAAACAACCCGCGCGGTTTTGTATAATCCGCTGTCCAATTTCCGGGCAATCCCATGCTCAGCTTCGCCGTCGGCTTCATCGTCTCGCTTCTCGTCACGCTGCTCATCGTCCGCTATGCGCACCTGCACGAGAAATTCTCGATCGACAACGATCTTGCCGGCGTGCAGAAATTCCATGCGCGGCCGGTGCCCCGTGTGGGCGGCGTCGGCATCCTGATCGGGCTCGTGGCCGCGACGGCGCTGCTGTCGCGCAGATATCCCGCCATCGCGGGCGGCATCCTCGGACTCGCCGCATGCGGGCTGCCTGCATTCGCATCCGGCCTGATCGAAGACCTGACGAAGAAGGTCACGCCCGCCGTGCGGCTCGCCTGCACGATGGCGGCGGCGGCGCTCGCGTTCGTGCTGATGGGCATCGCGATCACGCGCATCAGCGTGCCGCCCCTCGATTTCCTGCTCGGCTACGCGGCGATCTCGGCCGCGGTCACGGTGCTCGCCGTCGCCGCGCTCGCGAACGCGGTCAACATCATCGACGGCTTCAACGGCCTCGCGTCGATGGTCGCGTTCATGATGTTTGCGTCGCTCGCGTACGTCGCGTTCCAGGTCGGCGAT
The DNA here is from genome assembly GCF_001522845.1 of Burkholderia sp. BDU5. Lineage (NCBI taxonomy): Bacteria > Pseudomonadati > Pseudomonadota > Betaproteobacteria > Burkholderiales > Burkholderiaceae > Burkholderia > Burkholderia sp. BDU5. Next base: position 48,050 of record NZ_LOWC01000045.1, read on the forward strand.
CCCGTCGTGATGTCCGGCTCGATCGTGATGATGGGCGCGATCATGGGCTTCTTCATCTGGAACTTCCCGGCGGGCCTCATCTTCCTCGGCGACGGCGGCGCGTACTTCATCGGCTTCATGCTCGCCGAACTCGCGATTTCGCTCGTGATGCGGCATCGCGAAGTGTCCGCGTGGTATCCGGTGCTGCTCTTCATGTATCCGATCTTCGAGACCTGCTTCTCGATCTACCGGAAGAAGTTCGTGCGCGGGATGTCGCCGGGGATCCCGGACGGCGTGCACCTGCACATGCTCGTCTACAAGCGCCTGATGCGCTGGGCGGTCGGCACGAAGACCGCGCACGACCTGACGCGGCGCAATTCGCTGACGTCGCCTTATCTGTGGCTGCTGTGCTTAGTCGCGGTGATTCCGGCGACACTGTTCTGGCGGCATACGGTGCACCTGTTCACGTTCGTCGTGCTGTTCGCGCTCACCTATGTGTGGCTGTATGTGAGCATCGTGCGGTTTCGGGCGCCGAGGTGGATGGTGGTGCGGAAGGCGCGGCGGCATAATCACTGAGCCACAGGATTCGCGTGCAACAAAGAGACGCAGCATTGACCTGCGCCCCTAAAGTTGGACACCGATCCGACCTTTGGGGTGCTTTACTGAACCGCTTGGGTCGGACATAGCAGTCGGGGCAGCTTGGACGTGGAACGGGTCAACATTCGAGCCACCGCCGCTGTCGTTCGCGAATCAAATCCGTTCGTAGACGACGAAGTAAATGCGGACCGCGTCGGGAGCGTACTTGTAGTAAATCTTGTCGAGATAGCTGAGGTTCGGGTCGATATAGAACTGCCGCACCGCTTTGTATCGCGACGAGAGCGGCAAAGTGTCGAAGAGATCAGCGTCTACGTTCGTCCGCGGCACCAGCGCTCCGGCATGGCCTTCCTTCATCGTAAGCAGCACGAATTTCGGTTGATCCAAAAGCGCATTTTCGGCGCTCACGTGCCCGTCCGCTGTGAACACCGAATGGTATGGTGACGTCAGCCCCAGATAGTCGTACACGCGCGCGCGTATCCCGAATGGGACAATTCCTGCCTCAGACAGGACAACGGTGTCGGCGACTGTCGTTCTGCTCACGAGATAGCGCGCGACATCGAAGTGCGTAGACCGTCGCGCAACCAAGTTGTCCACGCGCACGCGCATTGGCGGCAGCGACGCATACTGGAACGCCACGACAACTGCGACGCCAAGCACCGCCATCCAGCCTCGGACATTGCTGTCAGTTAATAGGTCACCGCTCAGGCAACCCGACGCAAGCAGTGCGATTATCGGAAGGACCGGCACAACGAAGCGGTAGCCGTACATGAAGTCCCCCCCGGACACAGCGAGGAATACGAGCTGGGCGCCCATGAATGCGGCACCCAGTAGCACAGTGTCATTCTTTCGGTGGATCCAGATCGACACGACGACGGCCGGAAGCACGAGATACCCGCTTTCGGCATTGAAGCGCCATAGATACTGGCCCCCGCGGAGAACGGTTTGCGCCGTGGTGTGGACTTTCGCGAGTGCCGTGTTGGGCACCAGCGCGCCGAAGTACTCAATCCGGAACAGCTCGTAAGCACCGCCGAATATCGCGAGCAGCGCGAGCACGGCGAGGGACTGCTTGTACCCGCGTCGCCACGCCAGGTAGCTGCATGCGACTAGTCCGAAGATCGCTCCTTCCGGGCGCGTCAGTGCGACGAGGGAGGCCACGATGCCGATCGTAACCGGGTTTGCCGACGATAAAAGAAGAATGTAGAGGCCAGTGACGAGAGCCGTATAAAACATCGTTTCCAGGCCGTCAGTAGCCCACAGGGCGAAGAACGTCGAGCACGCCAGAAGCGCCATTGCAGACAGCGCGGCAATCCGGCCAAATACCCGGTCGGCGTATTGCCCGACAATAAGGATGGCTACCGCGCCAGCGATGACGCTGTAGACCTTCATCATCAACGGCATCGACAGTCCGATCTTGCCAGTAAGCGCGAGCAATGCCATCCAGACCGGATTGGAGTACCCCTCTACACGCTCGCCGATGTTGAAAATCGGACCGTGTCCGAGGGCAAGGTTGAGCGAGTAGCGCAGAGTGATATACGCGTCATCAATGCTCTCGGGAAAGAATGCGAAGGCGAGCGCGAGGAACGCCAATAGGGGTAGACCAAACGGAAGGATTTTTCGCGCAAGCATTGGCTTTGACGTAGCGGTCGGATTTCGAGCGCTGAATTATATCTGCCGCCTTCGCGCAGCCTTTTTTAGCTCGCCATGCGGCGAGCCGTCGTTCACCGATTCGACGACGCCCTGATCGGCATACTCTGCAGGAGCGGCGCCACCACTGTCTGATACTCGGGCACCCAGCGCCGCAGGTCGCGCCGCACCTCGTCGTCGCTGAGCACGCGATGCTGCATCAGCCACGGCAGCAGCTCGTCGAGCAGGTTGTCCGGCACCTCGCGGGCCCGCGCGATCCGGAGTTTCGGATGCGGCGTGCGGGTCGTCGTCTCGTCGTCGGCGAGCAGTTCCTCGTAGAGCTTCTCGCCCGGCCGCAGCCCGGTGAATTCGATGCGGATCTGCCCTTCCGAGAAGCCGTACAGGCGTATCAGGTCGCGCGCGAGATCGACGATCTTGACCGGCTCGCCCATGTCGAGAATGAAGATCTCGCCGCCGCGCCCCATGCTCGATGCCTGCAGCACGAGCTGCGACGCTTCCGGGATCGTCATGAAGAAGCGCGTGATCTCCGGGTGCGTGACCGTCACCGGACCGCCCTTCGCGATCTGCTGCTGGAACTTCGGAATCACGCTGCCCGCGCTGCCGAGCACGTTGCCGAAACGCACCGTCTCGAATTGCGTGTGCTCGCTCGTCTGCTGCAGCGCTTGGCACGCCATCTCCGCGAGACGCTTGCTCGCGCCCATCACGTTGGTCGGGTTGACGGCCTTGTCGGTCGAGATCAGCACGAAATGGCGGACGTCATGGCGGATCGCCGCCCGCGCGACACGGTAGGTGCCGAGCACGTTGTTGCGCAGCGCCTGCCACGCGTTGAGCTCCTCCATCAGCGGCACGTGCTTGTAGGCCGCCGCATGGAACACGATGTGTGGCACGTGGCGCGACATCACCTGGTCGAGCAGCAGCGAATCCTTCGCATCGCCGATGATCGGCACGACCGGCTGGTCGGGGAAGCGCTCGCGCAGTTCCTCGGTCAGGCGGTACATCGCGTATTCGGAAAGGTCGAAGGCGACCAGTTGCGCCGGCGCAAAGCGCAGGATCTGCCGGCACAGCTCCGAACCGATCGAGCCGCCCGCGCCCGTCACCATCACGACGCGGCCGCGCAGCAAGGCTTCGACGTGCGGAGTGTCGATGGTTACGGCGTCGCGGCCGAGCAGGTCTTCGAGGTCGATGCTCCGCACCTGAGACAGGAAGCCTTGCCCCGGCATCAGTGCGGTCAGCGACGGCAGCACCATCGCTTTCACGCCGGCGCGCACGCAAAGCGTGGCGACGCGACGCTGCGTTTCCACCGATGCGGACGGAATCGCGATGATCGCGTATTCGACCTTCAGCATCTCGGTCCAGTGCTTGAGGTCATTGAACGAGCCCAGCACCTTGTAACCGTAGATCTCGCGGCCCTGCTTCGTGACATCGTCGTCGAGCAGGCCGACGAGGCGCCACTCGCCCGAGCGGGACAGTTCACGCGCGAGACTGGCGCCGGCCGTACCGGCACCAAGCACCAGCATCGGCTTGCCCTGTCCTACAAGACCGCCGTACAGGTAGAACTCCTTCGTCGCGCGGTACAGCGCGCGTGCGCCGCCCATAATCAGGAACAACATTAACGGGGAGACCAGCAGTACGGATCGCGGAATGATCGGCGACGGCTGGAACATGACCGCGCCGATCATCACGATCACGCCGCCGCAGGCGAGCGCCTTCGAGATTCGCATCAGGTCGGGCAAGCTCGCGAACACCCACAGGCCGCGATACAGGCCGAATACGTGGAACATCAGCGCGTAGACGGGGAGCACCCAGGCGAGCGCGGCAAGCGCGCCGTTCAGAAAATCAGGCGGAATGCTGCCGTTGAACCGGACGAGATAGGCGAACAACCATGCGGCGACTACCGCCAGCAGGTCGAACAAAAAAGCACTGAATGACAGCCATGATGCTTTGGATCGCAACATCGGCGGGAGACCTCACGAATTGTTATCAATGGCCGTCTGCAGCCGGCGCCAGCGCATGTCGATCACGACGCCGATGCACGTCAGCACGCCATGCCACGCAAAAAACGTCAACCATTGCTGCAGCGCGGGACGGCCCAGTGCCCACATCGCAACAATTATGCCTGCGAGCATGATGAGGTACCAATAAATGGCGGTGCGCCCGTGACTCATGCCGGAACGCACCATCCGTTGATAATAGTGCTCGCGGTGCGCTTGCCAGAACTTTTCTCCGCGTAACAAACGTCTCAGGAGTGTTACAGATGCGTCCGCAATAAAGGGCGAGAACACCATCGCCGGGAACCAGATCGGCCAGATCGCATCGCGCCAGCCCCAGTAGCCGAGCGCACCCGCCATGAATCCGAGTGGAATTGAGCCTGCGTCGCCGAGAAACAGTTTCGCCGGGTGGAAGTTCAGCAGCAGAAAGCCGAGCGCGGCACCCGCGATCGCAGCGCCGCTGGCGACGAGATCCGGGGACGGATGAGCGCCCGCAAGCCCGGCGACCGCATAAGCGCCGAATCCGAACAGCGCCATGCCGCCAGCGAGCCCGTCCGCACCGTCCATGAAATTGTAGAGATTGGTCAACCAGACCATCACGAAACCCATACCGGCGAGGAGCCACCACGGAGCCGCAGCCGGATAGGCCACGATCAGCGCAACGACTGCCGCAAGGTGCGCAGCGAACCGGACACGAGCGGGCAGCCCACGCCGGTCGTCGAGTTGCGACAAGGCCGCCAGCGCCGCGGCAGCGATGGCAGTCAGCCACATCCGAGGTGCGAGCCACAATATCGCGACGACGCAGACCGGCACGATGCCCCAGCCGCCAACTCGCGGCGTCGGACGCGTGTGCAGCGAACGATCGTTCGGAATATCGGTTGCGAGACGCCAGGCCAATCCGGTGGCAAGCAGCGTCCGCAGGATCGCCGTCGAGCCGACGGCGGCGGCCAGGGCCATCGCGGCGGCGGCGAGCCACGTGGTTATCGTGAAATGCATATTGCCTATTTTTGGGTATCGCGCGAACGATACCACGCGGCCGTCGCAACAAGGCCTTGTTGCGTCGTATAGGGAGGACGCCAGTCGAGAACGCGCTTGATGTGCCCAGTATCGAGCTGCAGGCTGCCGGTCAGACGGTCGATTGCCGCGCTGCGGCCGGACAGATTGCCGATCGCGCGCAGCACGCCTGGGGGAACCGGAAACAGGCGTGCCGGTTTGCCGAGCGCAGTGCCGATCATACGGAGCAATTCCGTCACGGACGGTGCGTCGTCGTCTGCGACGTGGAAGCAGCCGCGTGCGGCGCGCGGATCGGTCGCGCAGTGCAGTAGCGCATCCGCGAGGTTGTCGGTGTAGACGAGACTGCGGCGGGCAGAAATAGCGCCGAGCGGCAATGGCACCCCACGCCAGACGGCATCCATCATTCGCAGGAAGTTTGCGCGAACGTCTGGGCCGTAAACAAGCGGGGGGCGGACGATGACGACGTCGAGGCCGGATGACTCAGCGAACTGCCGCAGGACCTGCTCCGCTTCGCGTTTCGAGCGGCCGTATGCGTCTTCGGGCCGGGCGGGATCGTCTTCGCCAAGCGGGCTGCTACCATCGGTTTCCGCAAGAGCCTTGATGCTGCTGACGAACACGAAGCGCCGCACACCGTTACGTCGAGCAGCTTCCGCCACCCGCAACGTGCCCTCGACGTTGGTTGCCCGATAGACGGCGTCGAGGTCAGCTGCGGTGTCGTTCAGCATGTGTGCGCGTGCGGCCAGGTGGACGACGCAGTCGGTCTCGGGCCAAACCTCGCCGTCCAGCCCGGCAAAGTCCTGGCCATCATAAAACCATTCCCGAACACCCTCGGCACAGCCGCCCGCGCGCCTGACGAGCCCCGTCACGACATGACCGCCTGCCGTCAATGCCCGGCTCACAGCTCGGCCGACGAAGCCATTCGCCCCAGTCACGACGACTCGACTCATAACCATTTCCAGCCGAACCGGTTGTAGAACTTGAAGGCCGATGCAACGAACATACGGATGTGTACGAAGCCTTTGCGGGCAGCGCCACCTCCGTGATGGAGAACACGCACTGTAGGAACGTACGCAACGCGTGTCAATTCGCGCGTACGCAGGCTCAGGTCGTAGTCCTCGAAATAAAGGAAATAGCGAGGGTCGAAGCCCTTCAAGCGTTTGAGCGGCTCGGTTCGGAACAGCATGAAGCATCCGCTGACAATCGGAGGATCCCAGACAATGTCCGTCTCATTAATGCGGTCGCGCATTTCGTAATGGGCGAGCCGGCGGGCGAAAAGCTTTCGAAGAGCGTTGGGCAGGAACCCTCGCACGAACAAGTCAAGCAACGCGGGATAACGGCGGCAGAGGTATTGCAGCTTCCCTTCGTCGTCGCCGATACGGGGGGACAACAAGCCGACATCAGGGTGACCATCGAGGAAATCCAGCGCCCGAGCAAGCGCCCCAGGCTCGAGGTCAATATCTGGATTCAGAACGAGGTGGTAACGGCTCCGACCCCGTTCGATGGCCAGATTGTGGCCGCGCGCATAACCGACGTTACCGTGTCCGGAAATGAGATTGCACTCGATTCCGCCGTTGCCAAGTGCGGCCAGATCCGCCGACAAGCTGGACGACCAACCGCCGTTATCAACGACCGACAAGCTAACGGCCAACTCCGGGCGCACCTCGCGAAGACGATTGCTGGCAACGCCAAGACTCACGAATGTCCGCGCAAGCAGCGCTTCGTTCGGAAAGTATGTCACAACGGAAACCGAGAGCCCGTCATCGCTGGACGGGGGGGAACAATTAGAACTGCTGGAGCGGAGTTCGATGGAATGAGGCGCCACGTGTGGATAGAAATTACAATAGGGGCGGGAACCAGCGACAAGTGTGCGCATACCGGCGCACATGCGCAACTGGTATTGCCATTTGTAGCAAATATGCTGCCGCAGCGAAGCCGAACGCTTTCGTTCGAAACACCCTTTCCCCTTGTCCGCGGGATAGGGTGGAATGGTCGGCGCAACCACACGAGCCCCCCCCACACACACTCGGTCTCGCTGGCTACTCCGCACATCTGCGAAGCCAACCGTCATACGCGCCTGACATTGATAGCGACGCTGATCGCAGTTGCTTCCGGCCCGGTGTCGCCGATCGCTCGCGCGACCGCCACCCGCGGCATTGCACTGAGCACGAAAGATGGCCGGTGCACCACATATGGACTTGCCATCGTCTAATCTCCAGGCCCCGAGGCGTTCGGCAAAACACGTCACGACATTGGTGCTCGGACCTGCCAAACGTGACTAGGCACTCGTCTATAATCCGTATCTCAAATTTTACGAGGTCGGCATGAGCGCGGTCGCAACCACGTCGGAATCAAGACAGATCACAGGGACTATCATCGTCAGTGTAGCCAGCATCGTTGCGCTGCTCGCCTTCCTCTACTGCGGATACATAGCTGTCCGCTATAGCGGGCAGCACATGCTCATCCGCAACTTTTCCTTCCGTCAGACGCAAACGGCCTTGACAGCGTACTGGGCGTGCCGCGACGGATTCAAGCTGGCGTACGAAACACCGGTCGGGGGAGCCCCGTGGGCGATTCCGTTCGAATTCCCGATTTATCAATGGGTCGTATCCTGGGTTTCGTGCTCTTTCGGGTTCGATCTGGAACGCGTTGGCCGTCTCGTCAGTTACGCATTTCTCGCGGCCTGCGTTTTTCCGATCGCGCGACTGTCCCGAACCCTCTTCTCGGGCCAGTGGCCAGTTTATTTTATTGCCGCAACGGCCCTATTCTTCTCGGCCCCACTACACATCTTCTTCAGTAATGCATTCTTGATGGAGAGCACGGCGCTCTTCTTCTCGCTCTACTTTGTCTCGTACTCGATCAGTATGATTCAGGGCGTTCGTTCCGTTCGAACAGGTATCTTGACCGGCACCTTCCTCACACTCGCCATTCTGCAAAAATCGACAACGGTGTTGCCGCTTGTGCCAGTGTTCGGCCTCTGGATGCTGTGCGCCGCGGCCCCCGAAATACGCGCTCAAGGCTTGAAGTCCAGAGCACTCTGGCTCGGCATCATCGCGATACTGATCCCCTTTATCATCGGCACCGCGTGGGCCAAATATTCCGACATTGTCAAGGAGTTAAACCTACTCGGTCATCACCTGACGTCGTCGGCGCTCATGAAATGGAATTTCGGCGGTGACAGGCTTGACTGGAAGCTCTGGCTTTGGGTTATCTGGCATCGAAATGTCGTCACGAATATCGGTGGCTGGCTCGGTATCGGGATAATGGTTGCCGGCGTCGTCACACTCGATCGGAAGCATCGCGGCTTGATTGTGCTGAGCGCAGTCTTGTTCCTGATGTACTTCATGATCTTCACGAATCTGCAGTACGTACACGAGTACTATCAGATATCGAACGAAGCATTCCTGCTGTTCGCCGTCGCGGTGGCACTTGCAGGAGCAATGCAGCACTCGAACAAACTGCTGTCTGCTGCTGGCGTTATTGCGCTGATAGCGGTCGTCGCATTGAATATCCAGACATTTCGCACGAGTCAAAATTTCAAGTGGCTCCAGGAAGTGCATGGCCTCAATGATCCTGTCTTGGCCTCCGCTCATTTTGTGCGTGACAATACCAATCGCTCGAAACCAATCATCGTGTTTGGCGACGACTGGAATAGCGAATTCCCGTTTTACAGTGAACGGAAAGCCTTTGTCGTTCCCAAATTCTTTCCCCAATACGACGATGTGTATCAAAACCCGGCCAAGTATGTCGGCATGCAACCTTCTGCCGTTATGGTATGCCGAGAAGACCGGTCGCCCGAATTTGAATCGCGCATAGCTGCCGCCATGAAGCCGAGATCAATCAAGCAGTTGGAGCTATGCGACATTTTTCTGAAATAATATATCGGCGTCCTATATTTTTGGCGCCTCCGGCTCGCGGATTCATTGCTGGCCGGAGGCGGCAACCAACAACTGATTGCGCCACGACAGGCCGCCCCGCCCGTTCTATAGCCAGCCCCTCTCGGTCAGCCTCATCTTCCACACTCCTTTCCAGAACTCCGGGCATCGCAAGCCAACCGTCCGCACTCGACACTCGGCATTCGAAATGCCGCGAGTGCTTGACTACCCCGGCGAGGTTGTGAAATAGGCAATGGGATAGTAAAGTAGCGCGGCTTTCCACACAGCTCGTGAGGCCTGAGTCACGCATGCGAACGTACTGCCGGGGTTCGACCACTCGCGAAACGCCCTCCTATTCGAAATCACGTAGACCCCTCTCGGGGGCTGAATGAATGCGCAGCAGACCACTCGTCGTTGATCTAGACGGCACCCTGATCCGTTCAGACATCCTGCTCGAATCAGGGTTCGCCTATCTGAAGTCGGCTCCACACCGGTTCTACAAGCCGGCCCTGTGGCTGATGCGCGGCGGGAAACCTGCATTGAAGGCCCATCTCGCCGACGCGACGAACCTAGACGTATCGGTTCTGCCTTATGACCCCGCCGTCATCGAATGGCTTATACGCGAACGAGCCGCCGGCCGTTCGCTCGTACTCGCCACGGCAAGTCACGAACGCTATGCGCAGGCGATTTCAACTCACCTCGGTCTGTTTGACAAAACATTCGCGACGGACGCAAACACCAATCTCTCCGCCGCCAATAAGCGTGATTGTCTCGTGGCCGAATACGGCGTAAAGGGATTCGACTATGCTGGCAACTCGCACGACGACCTTCCCGTCTGGAACGCCGCCGAACGTGCTTATGTGGTCAATCCGCAAAGCGGCGTCGAGCGCGCGGCACGCAAGATCGGCAACGTCGAACGCGTCATCGATTCCCGCCCCGTCATGCTCAGGACCTGGAGCAAATCGCTGCGGCTCCATCAATGGCTGAAGAATCTCCTGATCTTTCTGCCGTTGCTTGCCGGGCACATGCTGGATTCGCCGCAACAGGTGCTGGCGGCACTGCTGGCGTTCGTCGCGTTCGGCCTTTGCGCATCAAGCGTTTACCTGCTCAATGACCTGCTCGATCTCGACGACGACCGCCACCACCCCGTCAAATGCAAGCGTCCGCTTGCATCCGGCGCGTTATCGCTTACATGGGGCATTGGCCTCTTTCCGCTCCTGCTTTCAGTGGCGTTCGTCATGTCCTGGGCGCTATTGCCATGGCGCTTCTCGGCCGTGCTGCTCGCGTACTATGCACTGACGCTCGCGTATTCCACGTATCTGAAACGACGCGTCATGGTGGACGTCGTCGTGCTCGCGGCACTTTACACGATTCGCATCATCGCCGGCACCGCCGCCGTAGGCGCGCATCTGACGTTCTGGCTGCTCGCCTTTTCGATGTTCATTTTCCTGAGTCTTGCGCTCGTCAAGCGATACGCTGAACTGCACGCGATACAGGCGCGCGGCCTTGTCAAGACACGCGGCAGAGGCTACATCGCCAGCGATCTGCCAATGCTCTCGTCGCTCGGCACGTCCTCGGGCTACCTGGCAGTCCTGGTGCTCGCGCTTTACATCCAGGACGCCAGGACGACGAGCCTGTATCGTCATCCGCAGGTGATCTGGCTCGCCTGCCCACTCATGCTGTACTGGATCAGTCGAACGTGGATCATCACGCATCGGGGCAAGATGCACGATGACCCGATCGTTTTTGCTGCACGCGACCGTATCAGCCTGTTGATCGCCGCGTTGTGCGCCATCATCTTCTGGGCGGCTACCTGATCGATGGGTACGATGCTGTCATGGGGACGCTACCCAAATGCACCGCAAACACCACATGCCGTCACCTGGCGCGACACGGCCCATTCGGCCTGGCAAGCGGTCGCTCACGATCAAGGATCGTCGCTCGCGTTCGGAAACGGCCGAAGCTACGGTGATAGCTGTCTTGCAGCTTCCGGCCATGTTATGCACACGAGGTCGCTCGACAGGCTGATTGCCGCTGACTGGCAAACCGGCGTGCTTCGCGCGGAGTCGGGCGTGACGCTCGACGAAGTACTCGACGTCGCAATACCGCGCGGATGGATGCTGCCCGTCACCCCCGGCACAAAATACGTGACGCTCGGTGGCGCAATCGCAAACGACGTTCATGGCAAAAACCACCACGTCCGCGGCACGTTTGGCAATCACCTGCGCCGCTTCGCGTTGGCGCGCAGCGACGGATCGCTTATCGATTGCGCACCGGATACACAAGCCGAATTGTTCTCGGCCACCATCGGTGGACTCGGCCTGACCGGGCTCATCATGTGGGCCGAAATTCAGCTGATGCCAATCCACTCCAGCCTGATTGACGTGGCGAGCATCCGATTCCCGAATCTCGACGGATTTTTCGAACTATCCGAGCGGCTCGATCCCGAGCACGAGTACAGCGTTGCATGGGTCGACTGCCTGAGTCGCGGCGCATCGCTTGGGCGCGGCATTTTCATGGTTGGAGACCACGCCACCGAAGGGGCGCTGGAGGTCAACCGCCGCAAGAAGTACTCGGTGCCGTTTACGTCGCCCGTACCACTGTTCAACGGGGTCACACTACGCGCGCTCAACGAACTGTATTACCAGCGACAGCGTCACCCCGAAGTCCATACGAAAGTCGACTACGACGCGTATTTCTACCCGCTCGACAGTCTGCTTGAATGGAATCGAATCTACGGACGAGCGGGCTTCCAACAGTACCAATGTGTCGTGCCGCCACACACGGCTCGCGACGCAACGCGCGTGATTCTCGAAGCGATCTCATCCAGCGGAACCGGCTCGTTTCTTGCCGTGCTCAAGCGCTGCGGCAAGAATATTTCGCCCGGGCTCCTGTCCTTCCCGATGGAGGGGACATCTCTGGCGCTTGACTTCCCGCAACGAGACGCATCCATTACGCGACTTTTCACGCGGCTCGATGCAATTGTCCGGGAGGCCGGCGGGCGACTCTATCCGGCAAAAGATGCACATATGTCGGGAACTGACTTTCGCGCGGCTTATCCGCAATGGCAACAACTCGAAGCACTGCGCGATCCCGCCATGCTGTCGCGTTTCTGGGAACGAACGACTCGATCATGAAAAACATACTCATCGTAGGTGCGACATCCGCGATCGCAATCGCATGTGCACGCAAGTGGGCGTCCGAGGGTGCACGTCTTTTCCTCGTCGCGCGCAATGGCGAGCGCCTTGAACAGGTTGCCAATGATCTGCGTGCACGCGGCGCAGGTCTGACCGAGTGCCATCGTCTCGACATCGACGATCTGGGCTCTCACGCGGACATGCTCACCCATTGCGCTCAAGCGCTCGGCAAACTCGACATCGTACTCGTCGCGCCTGGCACGTTGCCGGACCAAAACACTTGCGAAGCCGATCCGGCAATCGCCGTACGTGAATTCAACACAAACGCCGTTTCGGTGATTGCACTCCTAACCCCCCTCGCCAACGTGCTTACGGCACAAGGAAGCGGCACCCTTGCCGTGATTTCTTCAGTGGCAGGCGATCGCGGACGTGGATCCAATTACTTGTATGGCAGTGCAAAGGCAGCGCTCTCGGCATTCTGCGAGGGATTGCGGGCTCGCCTGTTCAAGGTTGGCGTTCACGTGGTAACGATCAAACCCGGATTCGTCGCAACGCCGATGACCGAAGGCATGCCGCTTCCTGGCCCGCTCGTTGCGATGCCGGAGAAGGTCGCCACCGACATCGTGCGCGCGATCGATCGGCAAACGAATGTGCTCTATACCCCGTGGTTCTGGACGGGGATCATGCTCATCATCCGCTCGATTCCGCAGCAAATCTTCAAACGCCTTTCCCTGTAAGTCGCGCCATGAAACAACAGCAACTGGAGACCACTTGTGCGGTCTTCATGCTATGTCTAGGCATGCTTACGGTTGCCACGACAATCGTCGGCGTGGTTCGGCATTTTTCGCCCGTTCCGTTCTGGGATCAGTGGGATGGTGGACTTCAGTTCTACATCAATGCGCTGAACGATCCGGCGACGGCGTTCTTTCAGCAGCACAACGAACATCGTCTCGCATTCCCCAAACTGTTCTACTTCGTCGACATCCGCTACTTCGGCGGCCGCAATGTCCTGCTGTTGATCGTCAACCTGCTTTTCGCACTATTGGTCGGCATTGCGCTCTATCGCGTCATCTCGCGCGATCTTCCAGAGCGCCGGGCGCCTCGCGCAATCGTCGCAGGTACGCTATTGATTCTCGTCTTCTCGTTCGTGCAGCACGAGAACTTCAATTGGGGGTTCCAGAATCAGTGGTTCGCGATCTATCTGTTTGCATTTTGTGCATTCCGTTCTCTCGAACGCAGCGCGGAAAAGCTTACGGGGCACGCCCCCCTATGGAGTGCAACCGCACTCGCATGCGCTGCACTCGCGACAATATCGATGGCGAGCGGACTGCTTGTCTTTCCGACCTTAATTGCATTCTGTCTCTATCTCAGGCTACCCCGGACAACGCTCGTCACCTTGATTGTCGCGACCATCGTCGCATGGACGCTCTATTTCCATCACTGGACGTCGCCCGGCGGCGCCTCGCTCACCGCCTCGATGATTCAGCACCCGGGCGGCGTGCTAAAGTTCGTTCTCCTCTATCTCGGGGCACCGATTCATTACGCGTTGCCGGGCCGTCGGACACTCGTCCTGCTGTGCGGATGTTTGTTGCTCGGAGGTGCGCTGCTTGGCATATGGATTGCGCTGACCGCACCGAAGCGTCCTCGCGCCGTCACGCTATTGGCGATGGCCGTGTTTCTGATCGGCAATGCAGTCATCACGGCTGCCGGGCGCTATATATTTGGCCTTGATGCCGCGCTTTCGTCGCGCTACACGACGAGCGGATTGATTGCGTTCACATCCGTCGCTTTTTTCCTCTGGCTGAACCTGTCGCAGCGCATCCCACGCACCACCGTCGCAGTCGTGTTCATGCTGTATGTCACAGTTGTCGCTGGCGGCCAAAGAGCAGTGCGCGAATCGGCGCATGACGAGGTTTATCGCAAGTTGATCGGTGGACTCGCGCTGCGTTCGCACGTCTACGATGCCGATTACACATCGGCCCTGTACCCCGATCCGTTCGTATTGCGCTCGACCGCGCAAGCCGCCGAAAGGTCCAGACTGTCCATTTTCGCCACTGACAACGCGGACTATTCTCAACCGCCCGAGCACGTTCAATCCGACATCTGGTGCGAAGGCCAAATCGACGTCGTAAAGCCCACCCAAACACCCGGCGTGCTCGCCGCACACGGATGGGCTTTCGATCCCGGGTTGCGCCGTTACACCCTATCCGTCCTGCTGACAGACGCCGCCGGCCGTGTGCTCGGACAAGCACTCACTGGCGAACGACGTGAGGACGTCGCTGCCGCCCTGCAAACGCAGGACCCATACGGCGGCTGGCTCGGCTTTTTCAAGGCGCCCCCCGATCGACGCGTGAGGGCATTCGGCGTGCTTGCGCCCGATCGCTATTGCGCGCTGCGCGGCGTGATCGACGTGCCCGCGCCGGTGCCATCGACCTGAAATTTCTGGCTCCCCTTGCCAGCAGCGTATCATTCCACTTTTTAGCGGCACTCGAAACGTTCCGTTTCCCAACCTATGACCGACACTCGCATTGTCATTCCCGGCGGCGCCGGGCTCGTTGGACAGAACCTAGTCGCGCGGCTGAAGACCCGCGGCTTCAATAATCTCGTCGTACTCGACAAGCATCGCGCGAACCTCGAAGTCTTGAAGCGGGTCCACCCCGACATCGAGGCCGTCTATGCCGACCTGGCCGACCCCGGCCCGTGGGCAAGCCATTTCGAGAACGCCGAAGTCGTCGTGATGTTGCAGGCACAAATCGGTGCGCCGACGATCGAGCCGTTCATCCGAAACAACATCGATTCCACGCGAAACGTGCTGGACGTGATCAAAAAGCACCGCATCCCTTTCACGGTGCACATCAGTTCGTCTGTCGTCAATTCGGTTGCCAAAGACTTCTATACCGACACGAAACGCGAGCAGGAACAGATCGTCGTTGCGTCGGGCATTGACTGCGTGGTGCTGCGCCCGACATTGATGTTCGGCTGGTTCGACCGCAAACACCTGGGCTGGTTGTCACGCTTCATGCAGCAGGTACCAGTATTTCCGATTCCGGGTAGCGGTCGCTTCATGCGCCAACCGCTTTATGTCGGCGATTTCTGCAACGTCATTATCAGTTGCATCGAATCGCGGCCGCGCGGCTCAGCCTATAACATCAGTGGCCTGGAAAAGGTCGACTACATCGACATCATCCGCGAAATCAAGCGTAGCACCCGCGCGCGTTGCGCGATCCTGCGCATTCCCTACGGGTTATTCTATGTATTGCTCAAAATCTACGCAGTCTTCGATCGCAATCCCCCCTTCACGGCCGATCAGCTGAAGGCCTTGACCGCTGGCGATGAATTCGAGGTAATCGACTGGGAAAACACCTTCGGTGTTCGCGCGACGCCGTTCCACAAGGCCGTGGACGAAACGTTCAACGACCCGACCTACAGCCAGATCGCCCTTGAATTCTGAACTTATGAAAAACGAACGCGTCGCCGTGCTGGGCGCAGGTCCGATGGGACTTGGCGCCGCATACCAGCTCGTCAAGGACGGCTACAAACCTGTCATTTTCGAGGCTGACGACCGCGTCGGCGGAATGGCCGCCTGTTTCGACTTCGGTGGTCTCTCGATCGAGCGCTACTACCATTTCCACGCGATCTCTGACCACGCCTTCTTCGATGTACTCGACGAACTCGGCATCAAGGACAAGATGAAATGGGTCGAGACCAAGATGGGCTATTACTTCCGGGATGAAGTCCAGCCTTGGGGCAACCCGGTCGCATTGCTTAAATTCCGCGGTCTCAGTCTCGCCGCAAAAATTCGCTACGGATTGCACGCGTTTCTGTCCACAAAGCGCAACGACTGGAAGCCGCTCGACGGTATCGAGGCAACCGGATGGATTCGCCGTTGGGTAGGTGAAGAAGCGTGGGAAGTGCTGTGGCGTCGCCTGTTCGATTACAAATTCTACGATTACTCGCAGAATCTGTCGGCGGCCTGGATCTGGAGTCGCATCCGACGCATCGGCCGTTCGCGCTATGACCTTTTCCGCGAGAAGCTCGGTTACCTCGAAGGCGGTTCGGATACGCTGCTGAATGCGATGCGTGACGCGATCGTCGCAGGCGGCGGCGAATTCCGGTTTCGCACTCCGGTTCGTAAGGTCGTTATCGAGAACGGAGAAGTGAAAGGCATCGAGGCCAACGGCGAATTTACGCCGTTCGACCGAGTGATCAGCACAGTCCCGCTGCCGTATGTGGCGCAGATGATGCCCGACCTGCCCGGCGAGTTCCTGGAAGCCTACAAGCGACCGAAGTACGTTGCAGTCGTGTGTGTTATCGCCAAGCTCAAGCGCGCGGTCACAAACAATTTCTGGCTCAACACGAACGATCCGGACATGGACATTCCCGGTATTGTCGAATACACGAATCTCCGTCCGCTGGACCAGCACATCGTCTATGTGCCGTTCTACGTGCCGGGCGAGCATCCGAAGTATCAAGAGGCTGACGAAGTCTTCATCGACAAGGTCAAACGATATCTGATGAAGGTCAACCCGGCCATCCGGCCGGACGACTTCCTCGATGTCCGCGCGAGCCGCTATCGCTATGCTCAGCCGGTGTGCGATCCCGGTTACCTCGACAAGCTCCCCCCCATCCAGTTGCCGGTGAAGGGGCTCGTCGTGGCCGACACGTCCTACTATTACCCCGAAGATCGCGGCATTTCGGAGAGTATCGGCCTCGCGCGGAAAATGGCGAGGATGGCATGAGCGCCGCGCAAGCCACGACGACGCGCACCGAGGAGTCGAAGCGCTTCCTGATGTTCCTGCTGACCGGTGGCTTGGCCGCCGCGGTCAACTGGAGCAGCCGGATCGTCTACAACCTGTGGGTGCCATTCTCTATGGCGATCGTGCTCGCCTATCTTACCGGGATGGTCACCGCATTTGTGCTTGCGAGGCTTTTCGTATTCAAGCGAAGCACGCAATCGACTGGCAAGTCCGTATTCTTTTTCACGCTTGTCAACGTACTCGCCGTTGCACAGACATGGCTCGTCAGCATGGGGCTCTCTTACTACGCGCTTCCCCGCCTCGGCGTCGCCTGGCACGCGAAGGAGATCGCCCACTTGGTGGGCGTGGCCGTGCCGGTGTTTTCCAGTTATATCGGCCACAAGAAGTGGTCGTTCAGGGAAGACTGACGGCTCTGGCCACGCTGCCCGTCGCCGGCAATCTGGCGACGATATATCACACCAGCATGAGCTGCCACGTCGGATAACGATTTGCAGTGGTTCGAACTGCTGGATGACCAGCGATCGATACGGTTGAATCGCCCCCGTGCCGGTCACCGATAAAGCCCCCATCTTCCCGAAAAGGCGTGTCAAGTTGGTTGGCTCGCGACATTGCGATTGCGTCGACGCACATACCGACCGAAGTCACACCGCATGAAACGAGGCAGAGGGAATGCCCACGCACCTCGTCCCCTCCATCACGATTCCGTCACCGCCTCGACCACGCGCGAGTCGACCTCAAACTGCACGCAAAGCTGCCGCGCATATCGGTCGGCAATCTCGATGACGGAAGCGTCGACTGAATGATGTCGACGCACCCATAGCTGAACACTGCGAATCTCCTTGAGCAATGCCTCGGCATCACCGCCGATGGTTACGCTGGCTGCGTGCCTGCGATGCCGATTGAGCGACTTCGGAACGAATGCGATCATGCCTCGATCGGCCACCCGCAGGTAGACCATCCAGTCGCCCGCGACCCGAAACTGCCGGATATCGTCGAAGTGACGCTTCAGGACATCCTCGAGAATCGCTCGCTTGAACACGACCGCGCTGACGTTCGGTATCGTGTTCTTGACCGCAAGCGCGCCGGATATTTCCTGCTTGCCGTCGGCGATATAGGACTGCGTCCACTTGTCGACCGAGATATCGGCCACGTAGTCGCGATAATGCTCGCAGATGAGCTCGCCTGTTTCGGCCATCTGCTTCGATTCGCAGTAGCTCAAGACTGTCCTTTCGTCGTCGAATCCCTGCATGACGGCATCAAGGAATTCCGGATCCGACAGATCGTCCGCTTCAGCTATCCAGACGTATTCGCCCTTTGCCAGCTCGACGCCGCGCTTCCACTGTGCGAAAACCGAACCTGAATTCGCGCTATTGACGACGAGACGATTGTCGACTCCCTGATTCGCCAGCCGTTCGCGAATGGCGTGAACGCTCCCATCCGTCGAGTTGTCGTCCAGCACGATCAATTCGTAGATCGGATAGGTTTGCTTGAGAATCGAACCCAGCCGCTCTTCGACGAAGCGCTCGTAGTTGTAGTTGGGAACCACGACGGAGACGCGCTTGAAGCCGCAATCCAGCATGTCGAGCAGATCGAATACATAGTGGCGGAACGAAAATTCCTCGGCCACGATCCGGGCACCCTTGGCACCCAGATCCTGCGCATGCCCGAAATGCTCGACGACTTCGCGCAACGCGCCGGCGAAAGCCGCAACGTCCTCGAAAGGAACCACGATGCCACCGCCCCGCTTCAGCAGTTCGCAACTGCCGGTCGCGCCATCAAAAGCGACGACCGGCACACCGACTTCCAGCGCCTCGAGTACGACGGACGGGAACGGGTCTTCTCGGGACGTCAACGCAAGAACATCGGCGCCTGCATAGTAGAGATCCGTATCGGCATCGAGACCCGTGAACAAGACTTTGCGCTGCAGGCCGTGTTGCGCGACGATTGCGTCGACCTTCGCCTTGGCCTCGCTCTCCCAATGGCCTACCCAGACGAAATACACGTCATCTCGATCGGCAAGTTCGGCAGCGGCTTGCGCGAACATATCGACGCCCTTGCGAAAGTCGGCGTAGCCCACGCCCAGCACGATCTTCGCATCTCTCGGAAAATGCAGGCGTTCGCGCAACGCGGAACGCGCACGCTCGACGTCACCACGCATATGGTTGCGCTTGTACAACCCTTGGGGCCGTACGCGAACCTGCTGCTCGTTCAGCCCGGCGAACTGCGTGAACGAGCTTCTCACCATTTCAGCCGGGAAAACGACCGACTTCGCGTGAGCCGAAATCTCGGACGCATGGCGCTCGAGGCCATATTTGGTCAGCATGCCCTGCAGTTCGTGAACCAGCGCGATGCATTTGACGCCAGCCCGAGCCAAGGTGCCGGTAAACAGGCCCGACACCGTCGTGTTGCAAATCGCGGCGCCGAAGCCCTGTTGAACGAGCTTGTTGACGAGTGTCTGAGCTTCTTCACCCACGTGATCGAAGCCTGACAGATCGTGGACGGCGCCCCAGCGCTCGAACTCTGCCTTGAGCGGCCCTTCGCCCAGCAATACGGTCGCGACGTCGATGCCGAAATCCGTAGCCAGGGTCTTGACGAGGTTGAGTGCAAGGAACTGCGCGCCATGCGCATACGCATCATGCGAAACGACCAGAATTCGACGCGCGCTACCCGCCGCAGCGGCGCGCGAAAGCGCATCGTTAGTGGCTTGCAGCCATGCGTATCCGTAGCGACGGTCGGGCTCGAGATGCGCACCTTCCGCCCATTCGTTCCACGCGTTGATGAAGACGAGACGTTCGTCCGGATTCTCGATCCGGCGGACAGTATCGACCGAGGCATTGAACAGCCACTCTTCATACAGCTTCGGCGTCGACCCCACGAAGACGGTACCGCGCCCTGGCTTGCGCGCCTCGTTGTCCCACGAGGGCGTCACACCGCGGAACAGACGGTACTCGGCATCCTGATATGAACGGCTGCGCTCCAGATAGTGCGTCCAATCAAGGATATGGCCGGAATATCCGGTGTTGAGCAGCGTTACGCTATCGGCTTTCGACGGCGGATGGCTGTTGTTCGGCGGAAATTCAATGGCTGCATCGAACCCGTATTCGCGCGGATCCACCTTTTCGAACGACTGTGTATAGGCAAGATACAACTCGCCGAGACCGTTGGCGCGAGCCCATTTACGCCATCGCGCGGCGGTCACGCGCGCATCCGGAAGGAGATTCGGGCGATAGACCAGCAGCAGCGGGCGGCCGTCGATACGAATATAGCGCTCATCCCGCATGTACTGAGCGACATGGGTGATGAACGCCAGATCGTCGTCGGGCGAATGATGTTGCGAAATCAGCAGTTCCTGATCCAGGCCATCCCAGCGTCGGGTCCAGTTTTCATTCGCCCAGCACAGGCAGAAGGGCAAATCGAACTCACGGTGCTCGAGATACTGGCGGATCGGCGTTTCCATCAGCCGCTTGCCGCCGAACCAATAGAAGTAGAAGCAGAATCCGCCGAGACCCGCCGCCTTCGCAAGTTCCACCTGACGGCGCTGCACGTCGGGGATCCGCAAGTCATAGAAGCCCAGTTCACCAGGCAAATGCGGTTGATAGTGACCCGCGAACTGAGGCACGGCGCGCGTCACATTCGTCCATTCGGTAAACCCGCGGCCCCACCATTCGTCGTTTTCCGGGAACGGATGGAATTGCGGCAAATAGAACGCAATGGTCTTGACCGGCACTTCGCGCGGCGGCGCAGGCGGGAACGATTGATAATCGAGCGACGGGTTAACCGCCGACACCGGCAAGCGCTGCGACGCGAGATTGACCTCGTCAGCCTTCGGTTCGGGTGTATCGACAGAAGTGGTTTGCACAAGCTCGGCGACCGGGCGCTTCGCAGCATGTTCGCCTAGCGCTTCCGCATGTAAGCGACGTCGGAACATCATCCACTCCTGGTAGGCTCGCGTATGCGCGAACAAACCTGGGAAAAGCCTGAAGAAAAGCCCCTTCACCTTGCGCTTGAGCGGCCCGGGAACCGGCAATCGTCGGTACAGCAACTTGCCCGCCGAATGAATCGCCACGGTTCGCGTCTCGCCACCTTGAATCAGCCGTTTCGCAAAACGCAATGGTCTTGTGATGCGCCATGATGTACTTGCCAACAGTGTGCCGATCTGCTCGTCGCGCCGTTGGACGCTCGACGCCATCCGGTCGATCTCCGCCGCATGGCGCCCGTCTCGCCGGGCCAACTCGGCGACCGTTCGATGGTAGTCGTTCGCAATCCGTTCACGTTCGCGCTCGAGGCCCTGCGCCTTCTCGATGAGAGACTTGTTCTCGTCCGAAAGACTCCGCGTCTGCTCTGCGAAATGCCCGTCCAGAAACGCCAGGCGCACGTTCGCCTCCGCCAACTGCTCGCTGACCTCGGCCAGACGATCGCTCTTCTCGTCGAGCGTCCTCGAAAGATGCTCCCGGAATGCCCGCTGGAGCTCGACGATTTCCCTCAAACTCATCGGCGTCTGCAGTGCAGGTTCGTCGTGGACCTCGACGCCTTCAACGTGTTCCCGTACCGCGGCATGGTCAGCCGGCTCGCTCCTGCGCTCCGCCTCGAGCGCTTGCACTTTCCGTTGCTTGAGCTGTCCTTCCAACTGCATCGCAAATTCCGCGATCGCTCCGACATCCGCACGCGCGGACAAGCGGAGCAACAGCTCACAACCGTTGGTAATTTTGCCCAATATATGGCCGGGGACCGGCAACTCGAACCATGGGTCATCCCCGGGAACAACAAGTTTGATCGGCCAGCCGTCGTCCAGCACATACGCGCCGAACACCTCCGGCTTCGCCACGAAATCGGTGCGCCACGACCAGAATACCTTTCCATCAGCATCAACAAGGTCGACGTCGATCAATTCGACAATGCCCGGACGGTCGATCACATCGACACGTAGCCTCCGCACCTTGAGTTCCGTAGCAGGCTCGCGCAATTCAAGCCGCGCAACACGTTCACTCCCGTCGCCCGGCACGTAACAGCCCATCGCATGACGCTCGGACCACGCGTCGTCCACATCGGTCTGCCAATACACCTTGCATTCGATCCGACCACCCTGCGTCTTGGAGATCGCCTCTCCGGCAACAGCGGATACTTCGTATACCGTCACATCGAGACTCGGCAGTTCGCCGTCCGACGCCAGTGCGACAAAGTAGAGCGGACGTGCAATGCTGACTTGCTCATCGTCGCTCTGGGCGTTTTCCGGCAGCAAGGTACGCATCTGCGCATCTCTCGCGTCAAGCGCCGCAAGCACCGACCCCGTCATGACGCGCTGGCCGTAAAGCGCGACGCGCGAAAATTGCATGCGCAACAGCGCCTCGAACTCGTCGAGATACAGCTCCTTGACGTGCCACGGATTGGCATAGCCCGTCACATCCGAGTACTCGTATTTGTTCGGGCTGGAAATGATGACGAGCCCGCCCGGGCGAAGCACGCGCCTGATCTCCCGTATCATCGCCTCGTGCTGATCGTGGTGCTCGATCGTTTCGAAACTCACGACGAGATCGACGCTCGCGTCGCCAAGCGGAATATTCGCAGCGGACCCGACGACGTACTCGAGATTGGCCGCACGCTGTCCGTACTCCGCTTGTGCGTGACGAATCGCGTCCTCGCTGATGTCTACGCCGACAACTGTCGCAGCCTCGCGAGCAAGCGCGAACGATCCGTAGCCTTCACCACAGGCAATATCAAGCACACGCAGCCCCTTCGCCAGCTTGCGTGCAACGAGATACCGGTGCATGTGCTCGACCTCGATCTGGGCGGACATCCCGGGAATGTAGCGCTCACCATCCCAAACCAGATCGTCGGCCTGATCGCTTGTCGTCGCAGTATTCTCTTCGGACGAGGTCAAGGTACTCTCGGTAATCTTCAAATATTCGTTAGACATAAAAGCTCTGTTACTACGCGGCCGACGATGCCGTCACCCCTACACGCAGCATCGGTACGGCAAGAAGGTGATTCGCGACGCTTGACGAATGCACTCGAACCGGCAACGCATCGTGAATCCAGTGCAACTGGACATGGTTTTGCTGGGTGCCGTCGGCAATCGCCACGTTGATCATGTACTCGCCCACCGGCAGTAGCGGCATCGCAAACGAAAAATGGGCGGCCAGCGTGTCACTGGCGCCACAAGTCGCATCCTGACCTTTGCACGTCAGATACGTGTTCTCTCCGAACAGGTGCTGACCGAGATGGTCGTTAAAGAAAAAGCCGATGATGGGCGCGCGGACATCGTCATGAATGGATGCGGTCACGCGAAGCGTCACCCGCTCTCCTCCGACGATCCATCCCAACGGCACATTCGAGTCGTCGACAAATTCCACATTCAAGATGCGCGCGGCCCCGCTGCCAAACGACGCCGCATGGGGATCAAACTGCATTATCTCAATGTCGTTGCGATAAGGCGTCGCATTGATGATCGACAACCGCGTATCGGCCTCGCTCGCCGATATCCGCTTGGGTTTGGGAGACTGGCGTTCATCTATGCCAACGGTACTCGCCGTGGAGTCAAAGTACGCCTCGAGATAGGCTTCACATACTTCTTCGGGATCACCGACACGCATGACTTCGCCTTTATCGATCCAGATGACGCGCGAGCACAGCTTCTTCACGGTCGACGTATCGTGGCTGACGAACAGAATCGTGCCGTTCTCCCTGAACTGGTCCATAAACCGCAGGCACTTCTGATTGAAGAAGGCGTCACCGACCGCCAGCGCTTCGTCCACCACCAATATGTCGGCGTCGACGTGAGCGATGACCGCGAACGCGAGCCGCACGAACATCCCGCTCGAGTACGACTTGACCGGCTGGTCAATGAATTCGCAGATATCGGCAAACTCGACAATCCGGTCGAGACGTTCGTCGATCTGGCTGCGCGAAAGACCGTGCAGTTGCGCGTTCAGGTAGATGTTCTCGCGGCCGGTGTATTCAAGATCAAATCCGGAACCCAGTTCGAGCAGCGCGGCGACCCTGCCTACCGTTTCCACCGTGCCTCGGGTCGGGCTTAGCGTCTGACAGACGATCTGCAGCAGCGTGCTCTTTCCGGAGCCGTTCCGTCCGATGATGCCGATGGTTTCACCCTTTGCGACCTCGAAGCTGACGTCGGTCAACGCCCAGAACGCGTCTGCGTACGACTCCGATTTCTTCCGCGCGAATTCGCGCCATCTCCGGCTCGTCAGCGCCCGGCTCGCGAGCCCGAACGCGGCTTGCTTGAGATGGTTTGCCGGATGGTCATACGAACGAAACCCTTTTGCCACTCCGGATGCTCGAATGACAATTTGCTTGGACATTGAAGCCATTCCATGGAAAGCGCGATCCATGCGCGACCGCAAAAGTAACCGGCCTGCTCGGTCCGGACGTAACTGATCATTTTAGCAAACCCGCCCGCTCGTGACAGACGCGGGCACCGCGTATCCATTGCACCCCGAAACGGCGTCAGGCATTGGCGCAAACCGTAACCATACGTAACATGAAGTCCCTTGCTACTCTGCAATAATTGGCGCCAGCCTGACGGCTGTCCACCGCACATCAAGCATCAGTAAAGGTCACACATATGTTCATCGTCTTCGGTTCACCCCGCTCAGGTACCACACTGCTCAAGGAAACGCTCAACCTGCACCCGGATCTGTTCATCCCGATGCAGACGACCCTGATCAGCACCAGCGCCCACCTCGCGGGCAGCATCTCGAACTGGAGCAAGGCGGCTGACGTCATTGCCCGAGCCCTGATCGCATCCGACGACTTCCCGGTCGTCTTCGGGCCATACTTCAACGAGAACGACATATACGACATCGTCAGATCAGCGGAACCCTCGCTCGCCGGCGTGCTTCAGTCCCTCTATGGTGAATTGGCCAAGCAGCTGGGCAAGCGGGAGTGCGGCGACAAGTCGCCGGACGACCTGCTTTCGATTCGAAAGCTCGAAGAGGTGAGGCTGCTCAATTCCCAGATGAAATTCATCCACATCGTTCGCGACGTTCGGGGATCGGTCGCCTCGCTGTTGAACGTCGACTGGGCGCCGACAGGCATCGAAGAGTACTTTCCACGCATCTGGAATTACACAAACTTGCATCTGTATCACGTACTCAAGGATCGACCCAATTACCTGCTCGTCCGCTACGAGGATCTCATCACGACCCCCTCGACAACGGTCGAGCACATCACGCGACTTCTCGGCGTTCCATTTCGCGCGTCCATGCTGGAGTCGAGTAGGCGCGGCCCTGAACTCCGCACCAACCCAAGTCACCTTAACCTCGCGCGACCGTTCCTGCCCGAACGCATCAGCGCGTGGCGCAACCAACTCCCGCCCGAGACGATCGAGCATTGCGAATACAGTGCACGAGAAGCAATGCGAACATTTGGTTACATGTGATGCATTTGCCGCATTCGAGTCCCGAATGCGGCAAATGCATCCCCAAACGCTATGAGATAATCGTTCGTTTTCCTCCCGAAGGCAGAACGAACCACCGTTGTCGCGCATCGCCTGCCCGAACGGGAGTTCGTCCCTACCCCGTGTTACGCCGCTTCCGCTCGCAGACCATGCAAAGCTCCAGTACCTCTCCGATGTACCTCCTGACATCGCTGGTAAAGAATCGCCGACTCATGTTTGACCTCGCGCGACGAGACGCGGTCGGTCGATACAAGGGATCGGCGCTCGGGATTTTCTGGTCGTTGCTGACGCCACTACTGATGTTGAGCGTCTACACGTTCGTGTTCAGCGGCGTGTTCAAGTCGAGGTGGGGCAACCAGTCGACCCCGGGATCGCACGGCGAGTTCGCGATCGTGCTGTTCGCCGGCATGCTGACGTTCAATATATTTTCCGAATGCGTGAATCGTGCGCCGTCCATCGTGCTGGCGAATACCAACTTCGTGAAAAAGATCATCTTCCCGCTCGAGATCCTGCCTTGCGTCACCCTGCTGTCGGCACTCTTTCATGCGTTCGTGAGCGTGACGATTCTCCTGGTTGCAGAATTCCTGATACAGGGGCACATCCCTGCGACGGCGCTACTGTTGCCCGTGGTGCTGGTGCCGCTCTGCCTGCTGATACTGGGAATCTCCTGGCTGCTGTCCGCGACTGGCGTGTATCTGCGCGACATCGGGCAGACGATCGGCATTTTCGTCACGGCGTTGATGTTCCTGTCCCCGATATTTTTCCCTGCATCGTCACTCCCCGCGAACTTTCAGCGGTTCATTTACTGGAATCCGTTGACCTTTCCGATTGAACAAAGCCGGAACGTCCTGATCTGGGGGAAACCCATCGATTGGTCGATGTGGGCCATCTATCTGGCGATCGGCCTGATCGTGTCGTGGATCGGTTTTGCCTGGTTCCAGAAAACGCGCAAAGGATTTGCGGATGTCATCTGAACACGTCATTCAGGTTACGTCGCTGAGCAAAGGCTTCAAAACGTATAGTCGGCCTTCGGATCGCCTGCGCCAGTCGCTGTACGGTTTCGCCGCCCGCCTGTCGCCGGTCCGCTCGCTCAGGACATGGTTACGCCACCGCGCCGATTCTGCCGGACGGACCTTTTGGGCCCTCCGCGACATTGACCTGACCATCTCTCGCGGCGAAACGGTCGGCATCATCGGCAGAAACGGGTCCGGCAAGAGCACGCTGCTGCAAATCATTTGCGGAACACTGTCGCCGACCGGCGGCGCTGTTCATGCAACGGGGCGAATCGCTGCGCTGCTCGAGTTGGGATCTGGCTTCGATCCCGAATACACTGGGCGCGAAAACGTCTACATGAACGGACAACTGCATGGCCTTTCGAAGGAACAGATTGACGAGCGGTTTGCGGCCATCGAAGCGTTCGCGGATATCGGTCATTTCATCGATCAGCCTGTCAAGACCTATTCGAGCGGGATGTTTGTGCGACTGGCCTTCGCCGTCATCGCGCACGTCGACGCCGATATCCTCGTGGTCGACGAGGCACTTGCCGTCGGAGACGCATTCTTCACGCAAAAATGCATGCGCTTCCTGCGTAAGTTCATGCAGACCGGGACGATCCTGTTCGTCAGTCACGACACGTCGGCCATACGAAGCCTGTGCACACGCGCCGTCTGGATCGATCGCGGAGCCATTGTCGACGAAGGTGACCCGAAAGACGTAAGCAACCGCTACCTTCAAGCCTTCTACGAATCACAGCAAGGCAGGAGCAGGATCGCCGCCGCACCATTGATCGCACGCCCCGACAGCGATGCCGAAACACGGCTGGACCAGCGCGCGCGGTTCCCGTTCCGTGATCTTGCCGTGCGCAATTTCACCTTTGATCCTTCGGGAGCCGATTCGCCCCCCGATGGCGCGGCAACCCTGCACACCGTAGAGCTTCTCAGGGAAGACGGCAGCCGGATGTTGTGGACCACCGGCGGAGAGATCGCGACGCTGTGCATCGAAGCATCCGCAGCGTGTCACATATCCGCCGCAGTCATCGGATTCACCGTCAAAGACAAGCTTGGGCGCCAGTTGTTCGGCGATCATACGTACTGGGCATCGTTCGATCAACCGCTCGACCTCTTGACGAATGAGCAGATCAGGGCGCAATTCACGTTCGTCATGCCGATCCTGACGCCCGGCGAATATGCTATCGACATCATCGTCGCAGACGCGACGTTATCGGGCAACCAGGTTCTGCTGCATCGGCACGATGCGTACATTTTCAAGTCCGAAGCCCCGTCCTCGTCGACCGGGCTGGTCGGGATTCCGATGCAGATTTCGATGTCTGTCGACGTTGCTGCTACGCCGCGGACCTAACACCCCCTGCCATGATTGACACTCCCCAACCGCCGACGCAATCCGGCACCGGGAACACTCCCGACAGCGACCTCGAACGTCAACTTGCCGACGCCGTCAAGCGAAACGAACTTCTGAACGAGCAGATGAAACAGTTGCACGCTCAAGTCAAGGACGGCGCCCTCGTACGAGCAGAGGCCGCAAGATTAAGAACCGATATCGACAAGATACGCAACTCGACGTCGTGGCGCGTCACCGCGCCCCTCCGACGCATCGGCCGGATCGCGCTTTCGATCAAGCTCGTCTTTCAGATCGCCTCCCGTCAGGTTGCGTTGCGCGGCGGCTATCTGAACGTCTTCCGCCACGGTCTCGCGACCTTTCGGCGCGAAGGCGTCCACGGCCTGCGCGCACGCCTGTCGCGACTGAGCAGCATTAGCGGTTTTGCGGACAGCTCATCATTGGACGAGCTCTATCACGCATGGATTGACCGATACGATACGCTTACCGAGCAGACACGGAATCAGGCCCTCGCCGAAATGGAGCACTTTCAAAGAGCTCCCCTGATCTCGATCGTCGTACCGACTTACAACAGCGACGCGCGTTTCCTGCAAGAGATGATCGAGTCGGTTCGATGTCAGCTATATCCACACTGGGAACTGTGCATCGCCGACGACGCTTCCACGTCAGAATCGGTGAAACAGATCCTTGAGGCGGCGAGCGACCAGGACGAACGAATCAAGGTCGTGTATCGAACCGAAAACGGACACATT
Organism: Burkholderia sp. BDU5; assembly: GCF_001522845.1. Lineage (NCBI taxonomy): Bacteria > Pseudomonadati > Pseudomonadota > Betaproteobacteria > Burkholderiales > Burkholderiaceae > Burkholderia > Burkholderia sp. BDU5. Next base: position 76,558 of record NZ_LOWC01000045.1, read on the forward strand.
TCCGCAGCAAGCAATAGCGCCCTTGCAATCGCGAACGGGGAGTTTGTCGCCCTGCTCGATCACGACGACATCCTGCCGGCCCACGCTTTGTTCATGGCGGTGAAATACATGAACAGATACCCGCGAGCCCGGATGTTCTATAGCGACGAGGACAAGCTCTCCGTCGACGGCAAGCGCTCCTCGCCGTACTTCAAGAGCGACTGGAATCCGCAGTTGTTTCTCGCTCAGAACATGTTCTCTCATTTCGGCATATATGAAACCGCGCTGGTACGTGAGGCGGGCGGATTCAGAAAGGGCCTCGAAGGCAGTCAGGACTACGATCTCGCACTTCGCTGCGTTGAATTGGCCGGGCACGACAGAGTCGTTCACATTCCGCACGTGCTTTACCACTGGCGAGTCGCCCCCGGCAGTACCGCGAACAGCGGAAGCGAGAAGCCTTATGCGCTGCTCGCCGCAATTCGCGCGCTTGAGGAGCACTTGGCGCGAACCCATACCCGAGCAACTGTCGAGCACCCGTGCGATCAGCATTCGACACTCCGGGTTCGGTACGCACTGCCTCAACCCGCGCCGAAAATTTCAATCATCATTCCGACCCGGGACGGGCTATCGCTGATCAAGCAATGCATCGACAGCATTCTCGCCAAAACAATCTATCCCGATTACGAAATCATCGTCATCGATAACGGCAGCGTAAAAACAGAAACACTGGTGTATTTTGAGTCGCTGAAGTCCGAACCGCGCATCCGCGTTATGCGCGACGACTCGCCATTCAATTACTCGGCACTGAACAATAGAGCCGCGGCCATCACGACAGGCGACTATCTCTGTCTCTTGAATAACGACATCGAGATCATATCGGCCGAGTGGCTGAATGAGCTTGTCGGCATTGCGTCTCAACCTGGAAACGGCGCCGTTGGGGCCGCGCTTTGGTACCCGAACGACACGCTACAGCACGGTGGCGTAGTCATTGGACTGGGTGGCGTGGCGGGCCACATGCACACGAAGCTTCCGCGCGGCAGCTTCGGCTATTTCTGCCGCGCTGCCGCCACCCAGAATCTGTCAGCGGTGACCGCTGCATGTCTGGTCATTCGAAAATCCATCTATATGGAAGTCGGTGGACTGGACGAGGAACTCTCGGTCGCATTCAACGATGTCGACTTTTGCTTGCGCGTTCGTGAAGCCGGCTATAGGAATGTCTGGACACCCTATGCCGAGCTGTATCATCACGAGTCGGCCACACGTGGCTCCGACATGGATCCGGATAAGTATCTGCGTTTCGTCGGCGAGGTGAGATGGATGGAGAAACGCTGGGGCGCTCACCTCGAGCTTGATCCAGCCTACAACCCCAATCTGACGTTAAGCGGACACGATGCGCCGTTCGCTTTCGCCGATCCGCCTCGAATCGGTATGCTGGACTGAAGGGCAGGCGCGGCGCTCGCCGTTTCACGCTTGCGTCTCGGCATTCCCCATCCACTCTCGGTTGCGAAAATCGAGCAGGATGCGCCCTTAGCGGCAACGCGGTGCCCCGAACGACTCCTGCCGGAGGATCACAAAAACGTTCGGGCCGTCTGCAGGTCGATACGGATACATACGAACGCCAGGTAGCCTGGGTGCAAGCGGACCCGGTTCCCGACCGGTCTGGCCGGAAAAGCCCGGCTGTATAATCAATCGACATCGCCAACCTGCGGAAACGCCGCATTCCGGAATTTCCGCGCGTCGCTAACACACTCACTCAGGCAACTCGATCTTGTCGCTTCGCTCCGACGCAATCGTCGTTACTTACGAACCCGATGTCACTGCGCTATCGAGCCTCATCTCGACCCTCTCGCCGCAGGTCAACAGGATAGTGATCGTCGATAACGGCTCGACCAATCTGAACGACTGGCATCACATTCTGCCGGCCACCAACATCCATGTGCTCGACCAAGGCGTCAACACCGGTATTGCCGCAGCCCTGAACACCGGGTTCCGGACGGTACGCGAGTTCGGCACGGCCGAATTCGCGGTGCTATTCGATCAGGATAGCTCGCCATCCAACACAATGGTTGACCAGCTCGAGCAACACCATGACGAGCTCGCACGGCAACATCGGCCGGTTGCGCAGATAGGTCCGTACTTTTTCGAACAGAACCGCGGTCATTACCTGCCATTTATCGAATTTGTGTATGGCATTCCGCGGCGCAAACATGCGCATGACGATGTGCGCTGGACCACTGCCGATTATCTGATCACGTCCGGCGCGCTTGTTCCGCTCCCGGCCTTTGATCAGGTCGGCATGCTCGACGAATCGCTCTTCATCGACTACGTCGATATCGAATGGGGATTGCGCGCGAAGGCGGCCGGCTTCCAGAGCTACGGCGTGTATGACGTTCGCATGCATCATGCAATCGGAGAAAAAGCCCTGAAGCTCGCCTCGCTTCGACTTGCGATGCACAAGCCGATTCGTCGGTACTACTATTATCGCAACGCGCTGTTGCTATGCCGCCGCCGGTACATCCCGATCGCCTGGAAGATTCACGAGATTGCCCGGCTTTCCGTCAAGTTCTGGATCTTCGCCCTGTTCTCCCGACATCGAGCTGCCGATGTCGGGATGATGATCAAGGGAATGCTCGACGGACTGCGCGGCCGTGGCGGCAAATACGATAACCGCCGCCGCGCAAACGCCCGCTGACAGCCGCTAATCAGCGCCCTGCCAAGCAGAGACCGAGCGCTTCTTTCCAATCGGGAGCACGCAAGCCGAACGCTTCTTGAAGCTTGTCCCCGGACATTCGCGAATTTGCCGGACGCGTCGCCGGCACCGGATACTCTGCCGTCGAAATCGGCAGCACGATCGGCCGCGTTTCTCCGCCCGCCAGTTCGAATATTGCCGACGCAAAACCGTGCCAAGACGTTGCCCCGCTCGCACTCAGGTGATAAACGCCGGATCGCTCGCTCCACCATTGCGTCACGTCTTGCGCCGAGTTCGCCTGAGCGACAACGTGCGAAGTCAATGTCGCGATCGTGTTGCTCCAGGTCGGGGCGCCAATCTGGTCGGACACCACCTTCAGCTCGCTTCGCTCCGTGCCGAGACGAAGCATTGTCAGCATGAAATTGCGTCCGCGCGCGCCATAGACCCAACTCGTGCGGAAAATCAGATGCGCCGCGCCGGACGCAGCGATTGCCGCTTCGCCCGCGAGTTTCGACTCGCCGTAGACATTCGCCGGACAAGCCGGATCAGTCTCGACGTACTCGCCGTTCTTGGTACCGTCGAATACGTAGTCGGTGGAGTAGTGAATCAAGGCCGCGCCCAATTTGCGTGCTTCCTCGGCCATTACACCCGGCGCCACGCCATTGATTGCCATCGCAAGATCGCGTTCTTGCTCCGCCTTGTCCACGGCTGTGTACGCAGCCGGATTGACAATCAGGGTCGGCCGTATCTCACGGATCACAGCGCGTATCGAATCAGGCAGTGAAAGATCGAGTGCGCTGCGATCGACGGCGAAAACCGTACCTAGCCCCTGAAGTGTACGCACGAGTTCAAATCCGACCTGGCCGTTGACGCCGGTCACCATGATGCGTTGCGGAATGCGGCCAGCGCCCATGTTGCGTGCTCCGCTCATGCGAAGACTTCCGCTTCGGTGAGACGCTTGCCCGCCGCATCCTTCGCGGCCAGCAGCGGCTCGAAGTCGATCGGCCATTCGATCCCGACTTCCGGATCGTTCCAGACGATGCTGCGCTCGTGCTCCGGGAACCAGTAGTCGGTCGTCTTGTAGAGGAATTGCGCGGCATCCGACAACACGACGAATCCATGCGCGAAGCCCGGCGGCACCCACAGCTGACGATGATTGTCGTTCGAAAGCACGACACCGACCCATTTGCCGAAATTCGGCGAACTCTTGCGAATATCAACCGCGACGTCGAAGACCTCCCCTTCCACGACGCGAACCAGCTTGCCCTGCGCATGTTGAATTTGGTAATGCAGCCCGCGCAGCACACCCTTCGAGGAGCGCGAATGGTTGTCCTGAACGAACTCGATACCGGGTTCCACCTGCTCGGCGAATTCACACGCATTGAAGCTCTCGTAGAAGAATCCGCGTGCATCACCGAATACTTTCGGCTCGATGAGCTTGACTTCGGGCAACGCCGTTGCCGTTACTTGGATGGCCATGCGACTTGATCCGTGAGAATGTTCTTGAGGTATTGTCCGTAGGCGTTCTTCGCGAGCGGCTGTGCCAGCTTGAGGACTTGCTCGGCATCGATCCAGTGTTTGCGGTACGCAATTTCCTCGGGACAGGCAACCACAAGCCCCTGCCGCTTCTGCAGCGTCGCGATGAAACTCGCGGCTTCGATAAGCGAATCGTGCGTGCCAGTGTCGAGCCATGCATAGCCGCGGCCCATGATTTCGACGTTGAGCGCACCTTCGTCGAGATAGCGCGAATTGACGTCGGTAATTTCCAGCTCGCCGCGCGGCGACGGCTTGATGTCCGCCGCGATGTCGCACACACGGTTGTCGTAGAAATACAGGCCCGTCACTGCGTAGTTCGAACGCGGCTTCGCAGGCTTCTCCTCGATCGACAGTGCGCGGAATCCCTTGTCGAACTCGACGACGCCGTAACGCTCCGGGTCGTGCACGTGATAAGCGAACACCGTTGCACCGGCCTCCTGCGCATGCGCCCGTTCGAGCTGCTTGGCGAGATCATGGCCGTAGAAGATGTTGTCGCCGAGAATCAGCGCCGACGAATCGTTGCCGACGAACTCCTTCCCGATGATGAACGCCTGCGCGAGGCCGTCTGGAGACGGCTGCACCGCATACTGGATGTTCATCCCCCACTGGCTGCCGTCACCGAGCATCGTTTCGAAGCGCGGCGTGTCCTGCGGGGTTGAGATGATCAGGACGTCGCGGATACCTGCCACCATCAGCGTCGACAGCGGATAGTAGATCATCGGCTTGTCGTACACGGGCAAAAGCTGCTTCGACACGACGTGCGTGATCGGGTACAACCGCGTGCCGGAACCACCGGCGAGAATGATGCCTTTACGTGCCATCGCGTCAATCCTCAAGCGCGCTGCGTGTAGTTGGTCTCGACCCAATTGCGGTACTCGCCCGACGCCACTTCGTCGGCCCAAACCTGATTGTCGAGATACCAATTGACCGTCTTTGCAAGGCCCGTTTCGAATGTCTCCGCCGGCTTCCAGCCCAGTTCGCGCTCGAGCTTGCGCGCGTCGATCGCATAACGGCGGTCGTGACCGGGACGATCCTTCACATAGGTGATCTGGTCGCGATATGAGCCAGCCGCCTTCGGCCGCGCTTCGTCGAGCAGATCGCACAGCGTATGCACGACGTCCAGGTTCTTCTTCTCGTTCCAGCCGCCGACGTTGTACGTCTCGCCCGGCGCGCCGCGCGCGAGCACCTCGCGAATCGCGCTGCAGTGATCGCCGACATACAACCAGTCGCGTACGTTCTGGCCGTCGCCGTAGACGGGCAGCGGCTTGCCGGCGAGCGCGTTCGCGATCATCAGCGGAATCAGCTTCTCGGGAAATTGATACGGACCGTAGTTGTTCGAACAGTTCGTCGTCAGCGTCGGCAAGCCGTACGTATGGTGATACGCGCGCACGAGATGATCGGAGCCCGCCTTCGTCGCCGAGTACGGGCTATTCGGCGCGTACGGCGTCGTCTCGGAGAACTGCGGATCGGTCGCCGACAGCGAGCCGAACACTTCGTCCGTCGATACGTGCAGGAAGCGGAACGCGGCCTTCGCGTCGGCATCGAGCCCGCTCCAGTACTGGCGCGCGGCCTCGAGCAGCGTGAAGGTGCCGACCACGTTCGTCTGCACGAAATCGGCCGGACCGTGAATCGAGCGATCGACGTGGCTTTCGGCTGCGAAGTGCAGGATCGCGCGCGGCTTGTGCTGCGCCAACAGCGCGTCGATTGCGGCGCGATCGCAGATGTCGACGCGCGCGAACACGTGCTTCGGATTCCCCTGCAACGACTTCAGCGTGCCGAGGTTGCCCGCGTACGTCAGTTTGTCGACGTTCAGCACCGCCTCGCCGGATTGCGCCAGCCAGTCAAGCACGAAGTTGGCGCCGATGAAACCGGCGCCGCCCGTTACCAAAATCATGGGATTCCTTTGCTGAAATTGGGAGTCGGTCAAACAACCGGCGTGATGTCAGCATGGCCGGCATGTTCGGGAGAATGCCGTTGGTCGCTCGAGTCTCGCCGCCGGTTGTGGCCGCGTGGCTCGATCGAACCATGCGCCCAAGTCGGCAGCGCACAGCTGCTGCCCCACAAGGCGGCAATTATACGGGCAAGGAAGTGAAAAAACATCCCTCTAACATCTTGAAACAGCTCGGGAAGTTTACTCGCAACGCAATATTTTCGAGAACGTTTCTACCGCAGCGATCGCCGGCGGCTTGAATTTTCTCCGTCGCCAATCGACTCGGATCGATGTGGTTTCTTGTGATACCGTGGACCCGATTTCGTCACGAATGCAAAGGAATGACAAATTTATCCAGCAGCCCGCCCCTCGCCTTCGGCGACCTCCAAGGCTGCCACGCCGCCTACCGGCAGCTCTTCGACAAGCTCTCTCCAGCGGCCGACACCCCACTCTGGTTTGCAGGCGACCTCGTCAACCGAGGCCCAGCGTCGCTCGCGACGCTGCGCGAGGTAGCCGCGCTCGGCGAACGCGCGATCACCGTGCTCGGCAATCACGATCTGCACCTGCTTTCGGTCGCGGCCGGCATCCGCACGCTGAAGCCGAGCGACACGATCGGCGAGATCCTCGACGCGCCCGACGCCGACGACCTGGTCGAATGGATGCGCCACCGGCCGTTCGCGCACTTCGAGCGCGGCATGCTGATGGTGCATGCAGGCGTGCTGCCGCAATGGGACGCGACGCTCGCGCTCGAGCTCGCCGACGAGCTGCAGCGCGCGCTGCGCGCGCCGAACTGGCACGACACGCTGCGCAATCTATACGGCAACGACCCCAATTGCTGGAGTCCGAATCTGAAGAAGGCGGACCGGCTGCGGGTCGCCTTCAATGCGTTCACGCGCATCCGCTTCTGCACGCCCGACGGCGCGATGGAGTTTCGGGCGAACGGCGGTCCCGCGTCCGCGCCCGCCGGCTATCTGCCGTGGTTCGACGTGCCGGGACGAAAAACCGCCGACGTCACGATCGTATTCGGCCACTGGGCCGCATTGGGACTGATGCTGCGCGACAACCTGGTCGCGCTGGATTCGGGATGCGTATGGGGCAATCGGCTGTCGGCCGTGCGGCTCGCCGACGACCCGGCCGCGCGCCAAGTCACGCAAGTCGCGTGCGAGCGCTGCGGCGCAGCGGACGAATAGCCGGACTGGCAGCGCCGCCGCGCGACCGCGGTCGCCGCGCTTACCCTTCGCGGCGCGGCACCGCGTCGACGCCGATCTCCGGGTCGGCCATGCCTTCGGATTCGCCGGCCGGCTCGGCGGGCGCCGGGTACGCGGCCGCCGCGAGCCGCGCGAGATCCGCGTCGAACGGCCGCTCGACGGCGCGCTGCATCTGCGCGAGCGCGTCCGCGACCGCGGCGCGCGCGAGTGCGGCCATCTCGCGCCGGTCGCCCGTCGCAACGATCGGCGCGCATACGAATAGATGCGCGGTGAGCGGCCCGCTGTTCAACACCCTATCGAGCGACTGGCCGAGCGACAGATCGCCGACGTACGCAGGCGCGACCGACTGGCGGCCGCGCGCGTCCTCGTACATCAGGCAGATCGGCTGCACCGCGCAGCCCGCCGACACCACCGCCTGGAACATGTTCGAATGGAACGGCAGCAGCCCGAGACCATCCGATGTCGTGCCTTCCGGAAACACGCACATCAGCTCGCCCTGGCCGAGGCGATCGGACAGCTCGTGCATGATCCGCTTCGCCTCGCTGCGCTTCTCGCGCTGGATGAACACGGTTCCCAGGCGCTCGGCGAGCCAGCCGACAACGGGCCATGCACGCACCTCGGCCTTCGACACGAACGGCGTCGGACGCCATGCGTTGATCACGTAGATGTCGAGCCACGACACGTGGTTGCCGACGACAAGCACGCTCGCATCGAGTCGCGCCGCGTCGTTGTGCACGACGAGCCGCATCCCGCAAAGCTGCAGCATCTTCACGGTCCAGCGCCGCGTGATCTCCTGGCGGCGCTCCGGGGTCGCGCGCTTGAATCGCAGCGCGATGATCGCCATCCCGCGCAGCAGATGCAGGACGAGGCGCGCCTTGCGTAGGGGTCTCATGATGTGGCTCGCGTCAGCGGCGCTCGAACGCGACCTGGCCCGCGACGAGCGTCGCGCCTACCTGTGCGGGCAGCTCGTAGCCGAGGAACGGCGTATTGTGGCCCTGGCTTTTCAGCGCACGCGGCTCGACGCGCCAGTGCGCATTCGGATCGAACACGCACAGGTCGGCCGGCGCGCCTTCGTCGACGCGGCCGGCGGGCAGCTTCAGCACGCCTGCGGGTGCCGAGCTGATTTTCGCGAGTGCGCGCACAAGCGGCACGCCCGCCTCCTGCGCCCACTTCACGGTCAGCGACAGCAACAGCTCGAGCCCCGTCGAGCCCGGCGTCGCCTCGGCGAACGGCAGCAGCTTCTCGTCGTCGTCGACGGGCGTGTGATCCGAACAGATCGCGTCGATCGTGCCGTCGGCGAGCGCGGCGCGGATCGCTTCGCGGTCGCGCTCGGTGCGCAGCGGCGGATCGAGGCGGAACTGCGCGTCGAAGTAGCCGATGTCGACGTCGATCAGATGCAGGTGGTTCGCGCCGACGTCGCAGGTCACGGGCAGGCCCTCGGCCTTCGCCGCGCGCACGAGCGCGACGCCCGCCGCCGATGACAGCCGCGCGATGTGCACGCGCGAGCCCGTCACGCGCATCAGCTCGAAGAGCGTGTGCAGCGCGATCGTCTCGGCCGCGACCGGCACGCCCGACAGGCCGAGCCGCGACGCAACGGGCCCGCTCGCCGCGACGCCGCCCTTCGCGAGAAACGCGTCGACGGGCCGAAGCCACACGGTGTAGCCGTAGGTGCTCGCGTACTGCAGCGCGCGCAGCAGCACCTGCGTGTCGGAGACAGGTACGTCCGCCTGCGTGAAGCCGATGCAGCCCGCCTCGGTCAGCTCGACCATCTCGGTGATGATCTGCCCTTTCAGCCCGACCGTCAACGCGCCGAGCGGATACACGTGCGCCTGATGCAGATTGTGCGCGCGGAACTTCAGCATCTCGACGAGGCCCGGCTCGTCGAGCACGGGATCGGTGTCGGGCGGGCAGACGAGGCTCGTCACGCCGCCCGCGACCGCCGCGGCCATTTCCGATTCGAGCGTCGCCTTGTGCTCGTAGCCCGGCTCGCGCAGCCGCGCCGACAAGTCGACGAAGCCCGGTGCGACGATCATTCCGGTCGCGTCGATCGTCTTCGCCGCGTTGAAATCGGCCGGCATCGCGCCGATCGCGGCCACCTTGCCGGCGGCGACGAACACGTCGGCCTGCCGTTCCGTGCCGGCCGCCGGATCGATGAGCGTGCCGCCTTTGATATGAATCTTCATGCGCTGTCTGTTGATGCGTTGAATGCGTTGATTTCGTCGAGTTCGATGCGCGCGCGGGTGTCCCGCGGCGCCGCGCACGTCAGTCGTTCGTGCCGGCGACGATCCCCATCACGGCCATCCGCACCGCGATGCCGAACGTCACCTGGTTCAGGATCACCGATTGCGGGCCGTCGGCCACCTGCGAGTCGATCTCGACGCCGCGGTTCATCGGCCCCGGATGCATCACGATCGCGTCGGGCGCGGCGAGCGCGAGGCGCTCGGGCGTCAAGCCCCAGCTCTTGAAGTATTCCTGCGCGGACGGCAGGAGCGCGCCGCTCATCCGCTCGTTCTGCAAACGCAGCATGATGATCACGTCGACGTCCTTGAGGCCCTCGTCGAGGTTGTGGAACACGCGCACGCCCATCTGCTCGAGACCGCCCGGCAGCAGCGTGCGCGGGCCGATCGCGCGCACTTCCGGCACGCCGAGCGTCGTCAGCGCATGGATGTCCGAACGCGCGACGCGCGAATGCAGGATGTCGCCGACGATCGCGACGCGCAGCTTCGTGAAGTCGCGCTTGTAGTGGCGGATCGTGTACATGTCGAGGAGGCCCTGCGTCGGGTGCGCATGACGGCCGTCGCCCGCGTTGATCACGTGCACGTGCGGCGCGCAGTGCTCGGCGATCAGGTACGGCGCGCCGCTCGACGCGTGACGCACGACGAAGAGGTCGGCATGCATCGCCGACAGGTTGTTGATCGTGTCGAGCAGCGACTCGCCCTTGCTCGTCGACGATGCGTTGATGTTCAAGTTGATCACGTCGGCGGACAGCCGCTTCGCGGCGATCTCGAACGTCGTGCGCGTGCGCGTCGAGTTCTCGAAGAACAGATTGAACACCGACTTGCCGCGCAGAAGCGGCACCTTCTTCACTTCGCGGTCGGTCACGCTGACGAACTGCTCGGCGGTGTCGAGAATCTGGTTGACGATCGCGCGGGGCAAGCCCTCGATCGACAGCAGATGCTTGAGCTCGCCGTTCTTCGTGAGCTGCGGATTGCCCTTCAGGAAGCCGTAGCGAAAGCGCTCGGCGGGCGCGGCCGCGGCGGGATTGCCGGTGCGGCCGGAGGTGTCGGTCGTCATGATGTGCGTGATTCCAACGTGTTGCCAAACGGCGCCCGGAGCGCGATGCGCGCGGGCGGCCGGAATGCGTCGCGCGCGTCAGCCGGCGCGCGCCTCGGTGCGAAGCGTGAATTGTCCCGCGTCGGTGCGCTCGAGCACGAGCGTCGCGTCGGCGTCGACGTCGAACGCGCCGCCGACGAAGCGCGCCGCGATTGGCAGCTCGCGCCCGCCTCGATCGGCGAGCACCGCGAGCTCGACGGCGGCGGGCCGCCCGTAGTCGTACAGCTCGTTGAGTGCTGCGCGCACCGTGCGTCCGGTGTACAGCACGTCGTCGACGAGGACGATGTGCCGCCCTTCGACTTCGAACGGCAGCGACGTCGGGCTCGCCTGGCTGTGCAGCCCCTTCTTCGCGTAATCGTCGCGATGCAGCGCAACGTTGACGACGCCGAAGTCCGGCGCGTTCAGGTCGCGCGCGAGGCGCTCGGCGAGCCATGCGCCGCCGCTGCGGATGCCGGCCAGCACGGGGCCGCCGGATTCGGCGAACGCGGTTTCGCCATAGGCGCCGCGAATCTGGTCGAGCAGGACGCGGTAAAGCGCCTCGGCGTCAATTGAACTCATGATGATCGGGCAGTTCGTCGAGGTATTGTTGAAGGATGATGCGGGCGGCTTCGGCATCGACACGATCCGCGCCGCTGCCGTGCGCGCGCAGATCCGCGCGTGCTTCGACCGACGAGTAGCGTTCGTCGACCCAGCTCACCGGCAGGTTGAAGCGGCCGTTCAGCTGATTGCCGAAGCGCTTCGCCTGCTGCGTCATTTCGTGCGGCGCGCCGTCCGGATGAAGCGGCAGGCCGACGACGAGCGCATCCGGCTTCCATTCGGCGATCAGCTCGCCGACTGCCTTGAAGCGGTGCTCGCGATTCAGATTGGGAACGATGACGAGCGCGCGGGCCGTGCGGGTCAGCAGATTGCCGACGGCCACGCCGATGCGCTTCTCGCCGTAGTCGAACGCCAGGAGCGTCGCGTCGCGCGAAAGCGCTGCGCTCATGCGTGCCCTGCCTCGCCCGATAGCATCGACGAGCTCACGCCGAGCAGCCCGAGCGCCGCTTCGAAGCGCTCTTCGGCGGGCGTGTCGAACACGATCCGCGGATCGGCGGCAACCGTGAGCCAGCCGTTCTTCGAAATCTCTTCCTCGAGCTGCCCCGCGCCCCAGCCGGCATGGCCGAGCGTCAGCAGGAAACGCTTCGGGCCCGCGCCCGTCGCGACCGCCTCGAGCACGTCCTTCGACGTCGTCATCTCGAGCCCGCCTTCGACCGTCATCGACGAGTTGTACGAACTGCCCTCGACGGGCTCGTGCAACACGAAGCCGCGCTCGGTCTGCACCGGGCCGCCGAAGTAAACGGGGATGTGCAGGAGCGGCTCGATCTCGAGCTTCAGATCGATGCGGTTGAACAGCGACTCGAGATCAATGTCGGTCGGGCGATTGATGACGAGGCCGAGCGCGCCGCGCTCGCTGTGATCGCAAAGATAGACCACCGTTCCTGAAAACGTCGGATCCGCCATGTTCGGCATGGCGATCAGGAACTGGTTGGTAAGGTTGATGCGATCGGAACTCTTTGGCATGGTTTGAATTTTAGCAAAGACCTCGCGACGTGACGGACGCCGCTTGTCGCGGCCTCGCACGCCGCGCGGTCGACACGACATACACTCACTCTATCACGCGTTCGGGGCCAATCGGCACGCGCGCCGCGCGCGATTGCGCCGCATCGGCCAAAAGCAAGAAGCCGGCCTTGCCTGCCGCCCCGCCGCGCGTCGCATCATGCCCTCCGGACCGCGCCCGACAACGCATCCGCGAGCGCCGCACACGCGTCCGACAAGTCGGGCGGCGCCATACCCGCTGCAATCTTGTGCAACGTCGCGCGCAACGCTTCGGTGGCCTGCCGGCATGCCGACGCGCCCGCTTCGCCCGTCGCGCCGAGATGCGCACGGCGGCGCCATGCGAGCCCGAGTGCGTCGGCAAGCAGCGCCGTGTGTCCGAGCCCGAGCGCACACGCGACCGAGCCAACGCGATACGCAGCCTCCGCCGCCTGCAACGCGGCACCCGCGTCAGCCGTGCGCACGTCGAGCGCCAGCTCGGTCATCGACGCATCGGCCGTCTGAAGAAAATCCTCATACGCGTGACCGTTGACGGTGACGACGCCAAGTTCGCGCGTCGGCGCGGCCCGTACTGCGTCAGCCTCGGCGCGCGCGGCGTCGGCTTCCCACAATGCCTCGGACGCCTGCGTGCCCGCGACGTGCCACGCGACGGTCAGCCCGTAGTCATGCAGCAGCTCGACGTCGGTCACGTCCTCGGCCGCCGCGCCGTACAGCGCGTAGTCGCGCCAAAAGAGCGCGAGCGCCTCACGAACGAGCGCGGCAGGCGCGATGCGCAATCCGCGAACCTGCTCGCCGAGCAGCAGGTTGCAGCGCGCAAGAAAACGCTTGAGCTCGACGCCGCCGCGCACGCGCAGCACCCGCATGCACGCGCCAGCGAGCCGCCAATAGTCATACGGAAACGGGCCGGCGAGTTCGGCCGCGCAGTCGGCAAGTCCGTCGAGCGCCGTGTCGGTCGCCGCCTCCGACGCACGCAGCGCGCCGAGAAGCGCTTGCTCGTAGCGCGCGCGCAGATGCGCGAGCGCATCTGGCGACAGCGCATACAGCGTGGCGGGCGGCACCGGCCGGCCAGCGAGCGCGAGCGCATCGTGCGGCGTGTTCGCGCGCAAATCGCTCGCGGCCTGTACGCACAGCGCACGATAATGCTCGAACAGGAGCGGCGAGCAGGCGAGCTCGCGCAGATTGTGACGCTCCAGCGCGGCGCGGAAATCCCGCAGCGCGGCCTCGAACGCAATCGGCTGCAATTCCGTCGCCGCAAGCGGCGCGGCGTGAGCAAGCGCGACGACAAAGCGTTGCGCGGCGAGCCAGCCCGCCTCCTGCAACGCTGCCGCAGCGCGGGTAAGCGGCTCGGCCGGATCGGCTCGCCGCTCGAACGCCTGCTGCGCGGCGCGCAGCGCCGCCTCGGCCGCAGGCACTGCACCGCCTCGCGGATTGGGCAAAGCGTCGAGGACCGGGACCGTCGCGATTTCAGAGATAATAGGCACGAGCGTCAGCACCAGAAACGAAGCCGCGCCGCAAGCGGCGCCTCAACCCGTCGATGCTGCCGCGCCGACGCCGCCGGTTCGCTCGATGCCAAACCGCCGACGCGAGACGGTCAGATCTGGACCATCTCGAAATCTTCCTTGCGCGCGCCGCACTCGGGGCATGTCCAGTTGATGGGAACGTCTTCCCAGCGTGTGCCCGGGGCGATGCCCTCCTCCGGCAACCCAGCTTCTTCGTCGTAAATCCAACCGCAGATCAGGCACATCCAGCTTTTATATTCCATCTTAAGCCGCGTAAAGGAAAGTCCGTTGATTTGAGAGCCATGATGGTACCGTGTCGGCGCCGGACTGCCTAGCAATCGGCCTCTAGTTGCGTTTGCTCGCTGCGGCGCGATAAAAAAACGCTTCGGACAGACGGAATCCGCCGCATAATTGACTGCGCGGGCGCACCCGGCTGGTGCATCCTGCCAACTGGCTTCACCGTTTTTCCTCTTTCCCCATTTCCATGTCCAGCAACACCCCTCCGATCGTCCTCACTTTCGGCCTGTCCGATCCGACAGGCGGCTCCGGCCTGCAAGCCGACCTGATGACTCTGGCGAGCATGGGCTGCCACGGCGTGTCCGTGCTGACGGGCTACACCGTGCGCGACTCCGCCGCCTGCGACGAAGTCACCGGCCTCGATCCGGATACCGTCGCCGCACAGGCGCGCATGCTGCTCGAAGACATGCCCGTCGCCGCGTTCAAGATCGGCGCCGCGACGCGGGCGGAAGTCGTGAGCGCGATCGCCGAAGTGGTCGCCGATTACGACGGCGTGCCGCTCGTCCTCGCGCCGGACTTCACGCTCGACGACGAGCATGTGCTCGCCGCCGACGACCTGCGCGAATCGGTCGCCGATCTGCTCGCGCCGCAGACGACACTCCTCGTCGCCGACCACGCGACGCTCATCGCGCTCGCGCAGCCGGACGGCGACGCCGAAGCGCCGAACCTCGACGCCGCACTGTCGCACCTGCTCAGCCAGGGCTGCGAATACATCCTGGCGACCGAGACCGGCTCGCACCGCCTCGTCAATTCGCTGTACAGCGAGGAAGGCCAGATCCGGCAAGATCTATGGGAACGCACGCCGCATCGGTTGATGGGCATCACCGACACGCTCGGCGCGGCGATCGCCGCTCTGCTCGCGAACGGCCAGGAACCGCCCGAGGCGGTGCGCGAAGCGCAGGAATATCTGTATCAGGCAGCCCGCGATGCGTTTCGGCCCGGAATGGGCGCGTATCTGCCGGATCGTTTCTTCTGGGCCCGCAGCAATGAAGACGACGCGCCTCCGCCGACGCTGCCGCAGTCGGGCTCGCCCGTCCGGCGGTAAGCCGCTTCATTGCCGCCCGCACCAGCGCGATCGAGCTGCCCGCCAACGTTCCAGACGGATTCCAGTCGTCATCGCCGATTCGTCCGGAACGTTCAACTCAACAATAGCGGCGACTAGCAACATGACTTGCGTCGCGCAGCCGCCTGATGCCGATGACAGCGGCCAATGACGGCGGCCGATGCCGCGTTCGATCGCCGTTCGGCTTTCCTCGGCCCCAAACGAAAACACCCGCATTGCTGCGGGTGTTTTCGTTTGGGAGAACGCGCGTTGCCGCGCGTCCTTCGATGCAATCGGCGCTACGCCAATTACATGTCCATGCCCATGCCACCCATGCCGCCCGGCATGCCGCCCGGCATCGGAGCGTCTTCCTTCGGCAGTTCGGCAACGGCTGCGTCCGTCGTCAGCAGCAGGCCGGCGACCGACGCTGCGTTCTGCAGCGCGGTGCGCGTGACCTTGGTCGGGTCGACCACGCCGGCTTCCACCAGGTCGCCGTACTCGCCCGTTGCGGCGTTGTAGCCGTAGTTGCCCGAACCCGCAGCAACTGCCGCCACCACGACGCTTGCTTCTTCGCCGCCGTTCGTGACGATCTGACGCAGCGGCTCTTCCATCGCGCGCAGCACGATCTTGATACCGGCGTTCTGATCGGCGTTGATGCCCGTCAGGCCAGCGATCGCGGTGCGTGCGCGGATCAGCGCGACGCCGCCGCCTGCCACGATGCCTTCTTCAACGGCAGCGCGCGTAGCGTGCAGCGCATCTTCGACGCGCGCCTTCTTTTCCTTCATTTCGACTTCGGTCGCAGCACCGACCTTGATCACTGCCACACCGCCCGCCAGCTTGGCCACGCGCTCTTGCAGCTTCTCGCGGTCGTAGTCCGACGTCGCTTCTTCGATCTGCGCACGAACCTGCTTCACGCGCGCTTCGATGCTGACGGCTTCGCCTGCACCGTCGATGATCGTCGTGTTTTCCTTGCCCACTTCGATGCGCTTCGCCTGGCCCAGCTCGGCCAGCGTTGCCTTCTCGAGCGTCAGGCCCGTTTCTTCGGCGATCACCTGGCCGCCCGTCAGGATCGCGATGTCTTCCAGCATCGCCTTGCGACGATCGCCGAAGCCAGGCGCCTTGACCGCAACGGTCTTCAGGATGCCGCGGATGTTGTTCACGACCAGCGTGGCGAGCGCTTCGCCTTCGACGTCTTCGGCAATGATCAGCAACGGACGGCCAGCCTTCGCGACTTGCTCGAGCACCGGCAGCAGATCACGGATGTTCGACACCTTCTTGTCGTGCAGCAGCACGAACGGGTTGTCGAGGACGGCGACTTGCTTGTCCGGGTTGTTGATGAAGTACGGCGACAGGTAGCCGCGGTCGAATTGCATGCCTTCGACGACGTCCAGTTCGTCGGCAAGCGACTTGCCGTCTTCGACGGTGATCACGCCTTCCTTGCCGACCTTGTCCATCGCTTCGGCGATGCGATCGCCGATCGACGAGTCGCTGTTCGCCGAGATCGAGCCGACCTGTGCAATTTCTTTGTTCGTCGTGCAGGGCTTGCTGATCTTCTTCAGCTCTTCCACTGCGGCAGCCACGGCCTTGTCGATGCCGCGCTTCAGGTCCATCGGGTTCATGCCCGACGCGACGTACTTCATGCCTTCGCGCACGATCGATTGCGCGAGCACGGTTGCCGTCGTCGTGCCGTCGCCGGCGTTGTCGCTGGTCTTGGAAGCCACTTCCTTGACCATTTGCGCGCCCATGTTCTGGAGCTTGTCCTTCAGCTCGATTTCCTTCGCGACCGACACACCGTCCTTCGTGACCGTCGGGCCGCCGAAGCTGCGTTCAAGCACCACGTTGCGGCCCTTCGGACCCAGCGTGACCTTCACTGCGTTGGCGAGAATGTTCACGCCTTCGACCATCTTCGCGCGTGCGGAATCGCCGAATACGACGTCTTTAGCTGCCATCTTCTAACTCCTTGAAATCTTTGAGAATGTGATCCGTTGGCGAACGCTTACTGAGCGTTGACCACGGCCATGATGTCTTCTTCGCGCATCACGAGCAGTTCCTGGCCGTCGACCTTGACGGTTTGGCCAGCGTATTTGCCGAACAGAACACGATCGCCGACCTTCACGTCGAGGGCGATCGGAGCGCCCTTGTCATCGCGCTTGCCCGGGCCGATGGCCAGAACTTCGCCTTGATCCGGCTTCTCAGCGGCTGCGTCGGGAATGACGATGCCCGAGGCGGTCTTGGTTTCCTGATCCAGGCGCTTGACGATCACGCGATCATGCAACGGACGAAGGTTCATATTCACTCCTCTCTTGATTGAGACTGAAGAACGCTGAGGGAAACTGCCGGGCGGCTCGCCGACCGGCAGGAATTGTTAGCACTCTCGTGCAGCGAGTGCTAATTATATGGACGGGTTTTGACAAATTCAAGAAGAGGAATCGCCGGCGATTCAGCAAAATTTCGGCGCGGCGAAATCCGGGGGAAACGCGGCCGGGATGCGTTGTCGGATTGCGCAACAATCTCAATCGAAACAATCGCTTGAGGCGGAATCGGCCGATGCGGCGGAATGCGGCGCGAGCCGCCGCGCGCATTGTCGGAGCGGATCTGAGGCGGGGTTGCCTCGTTGACTCGATCGGCGGCGAAGGTACGATCATCGCATACATATTCCTTACATCCAAGCCAATCCGCCTGCCCGCCCGCGGTCCCACGGATGCCGGCGCACCGCCGCCCTCGCCTAGCCCGTGGCTCGGACGACAAGTCCGGCACCGGAACGACAAGGCGACATGACGTCGCCGCCATGCCGCCCTGGTTCGACTTCCGGCCAATTTTCCGGCGAGACATCATGTATGGACCTGCCGCACCTCAAGGTACGCGGATTAAGCTTGAGGTCGGTTACACCTCGGCTCAGAGCCGCATTGAGGGGGCAGGTCCATACATGATGTCTAGTGACTAGAGTAGGCGCGTCCCGTAGCATCGTCGGGACGCGCCGCGCCGCATTACTTCGGCAGCGCGCCGGCGAGCGTCGCAACCGCCGATGTGACCGGAGCGAGCGGGTTCGACGCCGGAGCAGCCGACTTCGACGACGAGACCGTCAGGTCCGGCAGCGACGCCACCACTGCACCGGCCGACGAGCCTACCGAGTTGACAACCGTGCTCGCGGCGACAGCGCCCGTCGACAGCAACGAACCGGTTGCGGCCGCCGTGCTGCCGAACGCGTTGCTGCCCAACGTCAACATCTTGCCGGCCGAGGTCGCGCCCGAACCCATCAGCGCGGAGCCGACGCTTCCGAGCTGCGAGCCCGCTGCGACGCCGGTGCCGGCCGCCCCCGTCAGCATACCTGCGACGCTGCCGATCGTGCCGCCGACGGCTGCAGCCGGATTGCTGCCCGCGACGGTCGCAATCGTACCTGCCGTAGTGTTCGCTGCGCTCGTCAGCGCGCCAGCCGGATTGCTGACGGGCAACGCGCCCACGAGACCGCTGACCGCGCCCGTTACCGGATTGCCGTTCGCCACGCGCACGAGCGCGCCTGCGATGTTGTTCACGGCACCCGTCAATGCGCCCGTGGGGTTGGCGACAGGCAGCGCGTTCGTCAGGCCCCTCACGACGCTCGTGATCGGCGCGATCGGATTGCCGCCGATCGCGTTCGCGAGCGTGCCGGCCACGTTGTTCACGACGCCCGGCAGCGGATTGTTGCTCGCGGCGCCCGCAAGCGTGCCGGCCGCGTTGCTGCCCGCGCCCGCCAGCGCGCTCGTCACGTTGCTGGCGGCACCCACCAATGCGCCAGCCGAGTTGCTGAGAGCGGCAGGCAGCGTGTTGCTCAGGCCGCCGACAGCGCCTGCGAGCGGGTTGTTGCTCGCGAGACCCGTCAGCGTACCCACGGCGTTGTTTGCAACGCCGGATAGCGGGCTGTTCGTCACCGCGTTTTGCAGCGGACCCACCCCGTTATTCAGCGCGCCCGGCAACGGGTTGTTGTTCGCCAGATTCGTCAGCGTGCCTACGGCGCTGTTCGCGATGCCGGACAGCGGGTTGTTGGTCACCGCGTTTTGCAGCGGACCCACCCCGTTATTCAGCGCGCCCGGCAACGGGTTGTTGTTCGCCAGATTCGTCAGCGTGCCTACGGCGCTGTTCGCGATGCCGGACAGCGGGTTGTTGGTCACCGCGTTTTGCAGCGGACCCACCCCGTTATTCAGCGCGCCCGGCAACGGGTTGTTGTTCGCCAGATTCGTCAGCGTGCCTACGGCGCTGTTCGCGATGCCGGACAGCGGGTTGTTGGTCACCGCGTTTTGCAGCGGACCCACTGCGTTATTCAGCGCGCCCGGCAACGGGTTGTTGCTCGCCAGATTCGTCAGCGTACCGACCGCATTGTTCACAACACCCTGAACGGGGTTATGACTCACCGCGTTCGCGAACGTGCCTGCCAAGTTGGCGAGTGCGCCGGCGCCGACCGACGCGTCGGCCGAGCCGAGCACGCTGGCGTGGATCGCCCCCTGCTGCGCACCGCCGGCAAGCCCCGATACAGCGCTACCCGAGCCAACGCCGCCCAGATCGCCGACCGAAGCAGAGATCGGAAGGGTATTCAGCCCACCTGCGACGGCCGGCATCGCCGCCGCCCCCCCGAACGCGACTGCTGCCGACAGTGCAATGCTCGTCAACTTGAAGTTTTGTTTCATATGTGACCTCGTTTGGATAGGTACTGCCGTCATTACGGCGCGAAGGTCATCGCACGGAGCATGCCAGCGTGCGCGCCGGATCGATCGCGCACCGTTCCTTCAAGAAAACAAATCCACACCGAATTTAATTGCTCGATACGTCGCGCGAGCAGCACAGTTGACGCCTCTTCTTTCCCTCGTTACGCGTGCCGTAACGTAACATCACACTCCATACCGTTACATTTTCATCAAAAACATATACTTATTCATCACATAAATAAATTCCATAAAAATCTCATGAAAATTCAATAGAAAATTCAATCGATAGACCTGTGAAAACCTGCACTCCGCTTGTCCATGCGAGCCGAGGGTAGGCAAGCCGAAGCGGCCGACAATCATCGACTCGCCGCGCAGGTCGCCTAAAGACAGTCCGGTACAGCGGACGACGAAAACTTATTCATGCACCGTCCTGCAAGGATAACCACGCATCCACGTGCGTGAGCGTCTTTCCATCTTTCCCGTACAACCCCCGCTCTCCCTTGCGGATCCTGATGTCGACGGGCATGTCTGCAAGCATGGTGGCGTCCACGTGCGTGTATATCCTCTGGCATCCGATCGACGACAGCCTTCATTGTCTTTCATATTTAAATGACAAATTCACATTACAGACAAAATATTTCTCTCATATTTCATTTAAATTCATATAAAAATTGATTAAAAATGACTATGTGATATTTCTCTTCATCGTGAGCCAACGCATGAAAGATCGAACGAATTCGATGCCGTTCACGAAACGGACATCTTCATCGAAGCCGAGCATCGCGCATCACCCGGCGATCCAACGACGCGGTTGAAAATGACGAAGAAGGAGAAGGCGCGCATTGCGGGCCGCGAGGAAGCACGCGCGACATGCCAGGCGAGCATCGCTCGTCTCGCGTGTATTTGAAGAGGAAGGATTTCCTGACAAGAAGCAGCGCTGCACATGTCGGCCGTCACGACAGCGAACAGGCAAACATCGCGCGAACATCACCGGCCATGCGATGCAGACGGAACCAGCGATTTGCGAATCGACCGCGGCGCATTCACGCTCAACCGATCCGTCGGCATCGATGCGCTACGCGGCCTTTCTCGCGGCGGCTGCGCGTTTCTTCGACTGCGTCGATGCTTCGCACGCCGACGCGTCGCAAGTCGTCTCGGCGGAGTTGACACCTGATTGATGCGTTCGATACGCATCGCCCCATTCCCGCAAGCTGATCAGCACGGGAGCGAGCGTCTTGCCGAACGGCGTCAATTCGTACTCGACCTTCGGCGGCACCTGCGGATAGACGTGGCGCGCGACGATCCCGTCCGCCTCGAGTTCGCGCAACTGCAGCGTCAGCATCCGCTGCGTCGTGTTCGGCATCAGCCGCGTGAGCTCCATGAAACGCTTCTTCTCCCGCAACAAATGAAACAGGATCACCGGCTTCCACAATCCGCCGATGACGGAAAGCGTCACCTCGACGGAGCACCCGCTTTTGCTGTCGAAACGTTTCGGTCGCATCGTCACATACCTACATAATTGATAGTACCGGCCTTAATTGTACGTTCTTGCATCGAACGAAGTACGCCCGGACAATTCGTCCATCCGCCGTCTGCTCGTCGGCCGGACGCGGGCCAGCTTCGCTCAGCGCGATCCACGTGCGCTCGCGTGCGACACGCGCAACGACGCAACGCGCGCCGGTCCTTGATCGGCCACTCTCGAACGCATCGATCGCGCGCCGCGCTTCGTGCGCTCGCCATTTACAGGAGTCGAATCAATGAAAGCCATCATGCTTCGCCAGCCCGCAGGCCTCGAACAGCTCGAACGCGTGACGCTCGCCGATCCCGGCGCACCCGCCGCGGGCGAGATCCGCGTACGCGTTCATGCAAGCTCGCTCAACTATCACGATCTCGGCGTCGTCACGGGCAGGATGGGCGCCGCCGACAAACGCATTCCGATGTCGGACGGCGCGGGCGTCGTCGAAGCGATCGGCAAAGGCGTCACGGAATACGCGGTCGGCGACGCGGTCGTGTCGACCTTCTTCCCGCAATGGCTCGACGGCGGCCCGACCGCCGCGGACTTCGCGACGGTGCCAGGCGACGGCGTCGACGGCTACGCGCGCGAATCGGTCGTGCGGCCCGCGCATTGGTTCACGCACGCGCCGAAGGGCTACACGCATGCGGAAGCCGCGACGCTGACGACGGCCGGCCTCACCGCGTGGCGCGCGCTCGTCGTCGACGGCAATCTCAAGGCCGGCGACAGCGTGCTCGTGCTCGGCACGGGCGGCGTGTCGATCTTCGCGCTGCAGTTCGCAAAACGAATGGGCGCGGCCGTGATCGTCACGTCGTCGTCGGACGAGAAGCTGGAGCGCGCTCGCGCGCTCGGCGCCGACCACGTCGTCAACTATCGCCGCGACGCGAATTGGGCCGCGAAGGTCCTCGAGCAGACGAACGGACGCGGCGTCGATCACGTGATCGAAGTGGGCGGCCCCGATACATTGCCGCAATCGATTCAGGCGTGCCGGATCGGCGGCCATATTGCGCTGATCGGCGTGCTGACGGGCATCGCCGGGCCGGTGCCGACCGTCACGCTGATGACGCGCCAACAGAATCTGCAAGGCCTCATCGTCGGCAGCCGCCGGCACCAGATCGACATGGTGCGCGCGATCGATTCGACCGGCATCAAGCCGGTGATCGATCGCACGTTCGCGCTCGACGAGATCGCAGACGCGTTCCGCCATCAGGCTGCGGCCAAGCACTTCGGCAAGATCTGCCTGTCGATCTGAGCCGATCGGCGCGAGCCGGCTGCCGAGCCGGCCCGGCGCTCAACGCATCGGCCTGCGCTTCGTGTGAACGATCGGATTGCGCCGCGACGTGAAGCTCATCGACGCGGCCAGCCGTCCCAGCACGGCCTCGCCGGCGCCGCCGATCTCGGTGCGCGCGGGCGATGCAAGGATCATGTCGAGCCATGCATTCAACGCGCCTCCATGAAAGCGCCCGGCCATCGCGGCCACGACGTCGGGCGCCGCGATCATCACACCCGCGAGCAGGTAATACGGCCAGAAGCTTCCGGCGCCTGACAGCCGATCGAGCCGGCAGACGGCGAGCGCGGCGCACAGCCCTTCCGCAGATGCGAGATCCCGACGCTCATGCCGAATCGCGGCCGCGATGCCGTTGTGCTCGCCGCCGTATGCGGCGAGCGTGATCGGCGCATTCGTCGCGAGCGTCGCCGAAAACGCCGCGAGCGCGGCCATGGCGTCGATATGCTTTTCGTCCGCCCGCCACACGCATCCGATCGCCCGATCGATGACGCGGCCCGCCGCCGGTCCGTCGAAGCGAACCAAACCACGCATCGCGTCTTCCGCGACGCCGCTGTCCGCTGCGAGCGCGTGCCCGATGCCGAGCTCGATCGATTCGAGCGCGGCCCAGCCGACTTCCGGATCGTCGAAGCCGCATGCGTTCCCAACGCCGTACGCTCCATCGAACACGGCTTTCGAACCGGGTAGATAACGATCGACGATCGCGAGCAGCCGTTTCGTCGGCGTATGCGCAAACGCGCCGTATGTGGCGGCGCGCGCCGTGTCGGCGGATGCGCCGTCGCCTTGCAGCGCCACGAGCAGTTCGCTCAGGAGATCGGCGTCCGCCGTCGGGCCGCGCCGGGCGCTTGCATTCGATCGCGCGAGCGAGGTGTACGCGGCGGTCGCGATGTGCGCTTCGCGGCTCGCCGCCGCCGCGGACGTAAGACGCTCCGCGTGATCGAGGAGATGCCGAAGCCATGCTGCCGTGCGCAAGCTGCCGAGCGACGGGCCTTGGGCGTCGACACGATGATTATGATTGTCAGGCATGGGCCATCCGAGAAATAGCGATGCGGATCGTGTCCGCAGTTGGGCGACGGCAACTGTCGCTGCACGTCGCACGCGAGCCGCCCTCGCCCATGCGTCGAAGGCCCGACTCCGCGCGGCGCACCGATGCGCGAACGCGTCGCCCCTTTTATTTTTGACGACGACCGGCCCATGTTCGCCCCGCTGTCGATCGGGCTCCGAAACGTTTGCACGATGGCCGCCCTGCCTTCGCGCTCGTCTCGCGCGCCTGCGCGCAACCTTCGCACGCATCGCACAGCGCGCACCGCGGCCCCACGCGCTTGCCCCTCAGCGCGATCGCAATGCTCGCCGGGCCGCGCATCCCGGCACAATGGCATGCGCGGCTGCCCTGACGTCAGGCGAACTTCCTGTCGTTCGTCGTCTTGCGAACGCGGCGGCTCCTGGCGGCCGCGTTCACGCTATACACGCGCAGCGGCTCATGATCGACGAGCCGCCGCACGGCAAAACCGTGACGAACGCAAATTACTGGACGCGGAACTTCGGCGACGTCACGACCGTCCCCGTCACCTTGCAGTCCGGCGCCAGCACGGCGTTGCTGAAGGTAATCGACGAATTCGCGTCGTTCCACGACGTCACCACCTTGCTCGGACCACACTGGCCGAGCAGCGTCACGTTGACCTGCGCGTTGTTGATCGTCAACTGAGTCGCGCTGTCGGCCTGGCCGGTCCACGGATTCAGGCCGCTCGCGCTGCCCTTGATGAGGCCGCACAGGCTGTTGCTGCCGGTAAACGTCGTCGACGTGATGTTGACGACACCCGCCGACGTGATCGTGCCGTTGAACGTCGCGACGCAGTTCGCGGTGATCGATCCTTTCGACAGCAGGGTCTCGTTGGGAGACGACGTCGCCGAGAACGGCTCGCCGTTCGGATTCATCGGCTGGCCGTCGACGCGGGTTATGGTGACGGCGAGCGCTGGCGTAGCTGCTGCCGCTGCGAATGCCAACGCGACAATGAACGGAACAAATTTACGGTTACGCATGAGTCTGCCTCACTTGACGAATGGCGGCTTGCCGCCGGTAACGTGACGTCGCAGCCGATCGATCTCGCCCGCTCGGTCACAGGAAGCCCGGGCGCCGACGCCGCGCGCCCGTGGCTCAGAACTTGTAAGAGATCCCGACGAACGTGATGAGCGGATCGGCCTTCAGCTTCGTGCGCGTCGTCGCGAGCGTCGTGCCGTCGGCAGCCTTGATGACGAGCGACGAGTACGTCTTGAGCGGCATGTAC
The DNA here is from genome assembly GCF_001522845.1 of Burkholderia sp. BDU5. Lineage (NCBI taxonomy): Bacteria > Pseudomonadati > Pseudomonadota > Betaproteobacteria > Burkholderiales > Burkholderiaceae > Burkholderia > Burkholderia sp. BDU5. The sequence continues at coordinate 101,426 of NZ_LOWC01000045.1, forward strand.
GACAGCGTCGCCGTCAGCGCCCAGCGCTTGGCGAACGCATAGCTCGCACCGATGTTGTAGACCGGCGTGAACGACGACGACGCCTTCCCCTCGACCGACGTCGGCCCCGGCTTGCCGGCGCCCGCTGCGAGCACGCTGCCGAGGTTGTCGTTGACGTCCTTTGCGAAATTGCCGTTGAGCTCGATGTTAGAAAACCAGCTATATGCGACGCCGATGCCGACGAACGGCCGGAACTTCGCCGTCGGCGAATTGAAGTAGTAGTTCAGGATGATCGTCGGACTCCACTGCCGCGCGTTTTTCACGGCAGGCTGATTCGCCGGATTGCCGAGATCGACGCTGCCGAGCGAGCCCGACGGACCAGGCGGCTTGATGACGCCGTGGCCCGTCAGCGCGAACTCCGGCGGAATCCCAAGCACGGACGTCACCGCGATGTGGTCGGTGAAGAAGTACGTGAACGTGAGGCCCACCGTGTCCGCGTTGTTGACCGTCAGGCTCGTGCCCGGCGACGTGAACGAGCCGGGCAGCCGCAGCGGGCCGTTGATCGGCGAATTGACGACGTTGGTGGTAAGGCCGTTGCTCGAGTCCTGCGGCATCACGTGGAGCCAGCCGAGCGTCGCGACCGTGTCGCCCGCCTGCTGCGCGAAAGCGCCCGTCGATGCACCTGCAACGACGCACGCTGCAATCAGCTTCTTCATGAAGTCTCCTGATACTCCGATCGGGCGACGCGGGCCCGCGGGCCACGCGTCGCCGTATGTCTCCTGTTTCGCGCGACGCTCACTGCACGAACGCGCCCACCGTGAAGTACGGGTTGTTGACGTCGCTCATGTCGAGGAAACCGAATACGCCGCCCGTGAAGATGAACTTGCCGGTGGACGGTCCCGACGCCGCATTCGTCTGGACCGTCGTGACGACGCCCGGCACGGCCTGCGTGTAGTCGAGATTGAGCGCGCGCGTGAGCGCGACCTGCGACGCATGGAACGGATCGAGCAGCGTCGCCTGCGTGCCGACGAGTGCGGTCGCGCGATAATCGAACAGGCTGTCGACGCCCGTGTATTCGCCGTCCTGCGAACCCAAGGCGATCGCCTGCTGCGGACTCAGCATCGAGATCCCGGATTCGTCGTCCGCAACGGGCGCGCCTTGCGTCAGATCGGAATTCGCCGCGCCGGTGCGAATGAAGATGGGCACCAGCTGGTTGCGCAGCTTGCCGACGATCAGGATGCCCTTGCCCGCCTTCGTTGGATCGAGCGACGCCAGCGTCGCCGGGATCTGCGGCTGATAGTTGAGCGACTCGAACACCGGTGCATCGGCGCGCAGCGTCAGCTTCTGATTGACGGTCGCGCTCGACGCGAGCGGCTGCCCGCCGTTCTTCTTGCCGAAGTTGTCGGTCTCGACGTACGTACCGTCCGCATTGATCGTGACCTTCGCGTCGATCGCCGCTTGCATGAAATTCTGCGACGGCACCTGGTGATAGCCGAGCTGGTTGTAGTTGCCCGCGATCTTCGAAAGATCGGTCTCCTGATCGGAGAAGCTGATGAACGGATAGTACGGGAACGTCGTCTTCGGAATCCGGCCGACGCCGATCACGCCGTCGAACTCGATCGTCGCGCCGGGAATCGCGCCGCCCAGCACGCCCTCGCCGAGAAACACGCGCGCCGGACGGTTCGGATCGAGGCTCGCGTCGTTCAGCCGGAACGTGCACTGGTTGAGCTTCTCGGTCGGAAGACCTGTCTCGTCCGTCAGCGTCCCGGTCACGACGTTGTTGGGCGGCGTATCGCGCGTCGGCTGCACGGTGCCCGCCGCCGGCACCGGCGACGCGAGATACGTGATCTGAAACGTCATCTTCGTCGTGTCGAGTTGCACACGAACGAGCTCACCGGAGCCGGAGCCGCCCGTAAACACGGTGTTGTAATCGATGGTCTTCGGACAGAGCCGGACGACGGGCGCGGGCGGCGGATCGTCACCGCCGCCGCAGGCGGTCAGGGCGGAAGCCAATACGGCGACGGCCAGCGATTTTCTCCAATGCATAGGAATCCTCGATATCTTGAAGTCTGCGGCGGCGCGCTGTGCGCCGCCGCGATGTCATCTGTTACTGAACGAACGCGCCGACCGTGAAGAACGGGTTGTACTGACTGTTGTTGACGACCATCCCGTACACGTTGCCGACCTTGATGAGCCAGCCGGAGTCGCCTTTCCTGAAGATCGCGACCGTACCCGCGCTGCCTTGCGCATTGAAGTCGCGCGTCGCCGTCACCTTGATCTTGCCGGGCGTCGTCTGCGTGTAGTCGAGCGAGAACTGCGAGCTCACTGACGACGTCATCGGATCCAGGAACGCCGCGGTCGCGCCCTGGAACAGCGTCGACGTATAGTTCGCCGCGAGCGTCGACACGGCCGAGCCGTCCGTGCAGTTGCCGGCGGACGGGTAGAAGAACCCGTCGTGATACGTGCCGGGCAGTTCCGGATGAGGCACCGTGTTGTCGAATGCCGAGCCGCTGTTGGCGGGTGCGTTCGAATTGCCGCCGAAGCTCACGACGCCGCACGCGACCGCGCTCGTCGCGCCGATGTAACCGCCTTGCAGCGAGTTCGCGGCTATCGCCGTAACGGGCGCGAGCACCGAGATGCCGATCTCCGCATCCGCTACCGATCCGAGCGGATTACTCGCGTCGACGTTCGCGTAGCCGACGCGAATGACGACGGGCACGAGTTGGCCGTTGAGCTTGCCGACGATCATCACGCCTTGCGCCTGGCTCGGCGTCAGGATCACGAGCGGCTGCCCCTGCCCCGCGGACGGATACGGCTGACTCGGTTGCGGGTGACTCACGAACACGTTGTCGGGCGTGCCGTCCGCGTTCGTCCGCAGCGTCCAGGGCGTGCCGGTCGTGCGGCACGAGTAGTCGCTGCCCGGCGTGATCGTGCACGAACCGTCCGCATTGAGCGTCTGTGTCCAGTTCACGACATCCGGCTGCCAGCCTTGCGGCGCGGCCATCTGGAACGACGTGCCCGTCGGCTGCAGGTGCACGCCGACCTCGTTGTAGACACCGGCCACTTTCGCGAAGTCCGTTTCGGTGTCCGTAAAGCCGATGAACGGATAGAAATCGAAGGCGCGCGACGGCACCTTGCCGATCGTCAAGCCCGGAAACAGTTCCAGGCCGGAGAACGCGATCGTCGCACCGGGAATCCCGCCGCCCACAACGCCCATGCCGACGAACAGCATCGGCGGATCGGCTTGATTGATCGTCACCGAGTACGCACCATCGCTCGTCGCGCCGTTGTCCAGCACGAACGCGCAACGGTTCTGCTCGGCGGTGGGCAGACCAGTCGCGTTGTGGAATGTGCCGTTGATCGTGAGGCCGGTGCGCGTGTTGTTGATCTGCCCCGCGGACGTCGGCACCGACGACGCGATGAATTGCATCTGATAGGTCTTCTTCGTCGTGTCGAACTTGACCTTCACGTATTCGCCGCTGCCCGACCCGCCCGTGTACGTCGTCGAGTAATCGAGGGCATCGGGGCACAGCTTCGTCACCGTGGGCGGCGTCGTGCTCGGTCCGCTCGGCGGACACGAGCTGCCCGAGCATTGCCCGACCTGAATCGGGCCGGGATCGTCCCCGCCTCCGCAGCCGGCAAAGAACGGCATCGCAACGACCACACACGACAGCACGGTCGCACGAAGATTAGGAATACAAAACATCACCCCTCCTTTTTTGGTCCAACCCGGTCTCGTCCGACGTGGCTTCATCGCTCGCCGGCTGGTTGGTATCTCGGCGTCGCCGACAGGCGACGCGGCGATTCTGGGCGCTTGGCCGCGAGCATGCGGTCAATGCGCATTTGGCTCGCAGGATTCAATGCGCGCGCCGATTCGCGGCGCGGCATGATAATGCGGCGCCCTCAAGCGGAAATTGAATGAAAATCGACGGCTAATTAGCGATGCGATTGCGCAGGAAAGCAATGCGCGTGACGACTGCCCGTACGGGAATTTGAAAAAACGGCTGCTCCGCTGACCCCTCGTATGTGCGTATCATCTTCGGTCTCCGTAAGTACGCTCGTAGTTATCATGCTGCTTTATTTGCCATGACTATGATCCGATGAATGGGGTATGTAAACCGATACATGATTCCAAACATCCGAGCCCGATCAAACCTCGACCGTTCAGTGCTCCCGACGTTGTTTCAAACGTCATACCAGGCAATGTCAAATTCCGATCGAACAGCTTTCGCGTCGCTTTCTCTCAAGCATGATGAATGACGCGGCGCACCAAAGCAACCCTTTCCTTGCTTTTCGCTCGTTTCACACGGCAGAGGAAACAATGGCAATGATTCGATTCGCTTGAAAAAGCATCAGTCGAGAATAAAAATCACATCGCGCCGGCATTTATTTTCTCGATATTGCGCGATGCCGATTTCGCCCGATTGAGCGCTCGCGATCGTTCAGGCGCTCACGTTGCCCTGCCGGGCGTCATAAGCCGTCCGCGCATCGAGCACGGCATCGAAGTGCGTTTCCGCCCACACGATGATCGGCGAGATCGAACGCGCGAGCGTATGGCCGAGCGGCGTGAGCGCATATTCGACCGACACCGGCACTGTCGCGTAGACGGTGCGCGCAACGAGCCCGTCCCGCTCGAGCCGCTTGAGCGTTTGCGACAACACTTTCTGCGACAGGCCCTCGACATGCCGCAGCAGCGTATTGAAACGCAGCGGCTGATGTGACAGCAGCGCCAGGATCAGGACGGTCCATTTGTCCGCGATGCGATCGAGCACGAGCCGCGTCGGACATTCCGACGCATACACGTTGCCTTTGCGTGGCGCGTCGAGAAGCGAAGGTTTCCTCTCGGTAATCTGCTCACCTTTTGGTGCGTTCTTCCCCATCGTTGCCATCCAGTCTATAGTTTCTTCTGGTAACTACCTGTATTACAGATACTAGCACCGTTTGCACGGCGGTCCATTTCCATGTCGCCATGCGCGTCGACTCGCGACATCCATGCTTCGAGGAAACCGGCAACATCGCCGGCCGCGCGTCGATCCATCGATTCGTTTTGCTAACTTTCCAAGCGAGGTGACTCATCCAGATACCGATCCGACGATACCGTCCTGCCTCGGCGACGCCGCATCGCTTGCTCTGGCGTCGCATTCACAACACCAAGACTCTCAGGGAATCCTTCATGTCCTTACGCTCTCTCGTGGCGCTCGCTGCCGCAGCCGCCTCGATGTTCGGTGCGAGCCTCGCTCATGCCGCAGGCGCCGGCGCGCCGCTTCAGATCGATGTCTACAACCCCGGCGAAAAGAGCCTTTTTCCGGTCTCGTCCGAGATCGTCACCGGCAAGACCGGCACGATCCTCATCGACGCGCAGTTCCAGCGCAACGACGCCGAGGCGCTCGTCAACAAGATCAAGGCGACCGGCAAGCCGCTCAAGCTCGTCTACGTGAGCCACAGCGATCCGGACTATTACTTCGGACTCGACACGATCAAGGCTGCCTTCCCGGACGCGAAGATCGTCGCGACGCCGCAAACGGTCGCCGCGATCCAGGCGAACAAGGACGACAAGCTCGCGTACTGGGGGCCGATCCTGAAGGACAATGCGCCGCGTTCGCTCGTCGTGCCGCAGCCGCTCAAAGGCGACAAGCTGACGCTCGACGGCCACGAGCTGCGCATCGTCGGCCTCGACGGTCCATCGCCCGATCGCACGTTCGTGTCGATCCCGTCCGCGCACGCGATCGTCGGCGGCATTCCGGTCGCAGCGAACATCCATGTGTGGATCGCCGATACGCAGACGCCGGAATCGCGCCGCAACTGGATCAAGACACTCGACCGGATCGCAGCGCTTCATCCGAAGCTCATCGTGCCCGGCCACTACCTCGCGAATCCGGACGGCAGCGAGCCATACACGCCCGCATCGGTGAAGTTCACGCGCGACTACCTGGTCGCGTTCGAAACGGAAGCTGCGAAAGCGAGAAATTCCGCAGAACTGATCGCCGCGATGAAGGCGCGTTATCCGAACCTCGCCGACGCGTCGTCGCTCGAGATGAGTGCGAAGGTCATCAAGGGCGAGATGCAGTGGCCCGTCGTCGGCACGGCGTCCGCATTTCCGGCCGCGGGCAAGAAGGCGCTCGTGCAGTTTGGCGACATCGGCTTTCGCCTCGACTTCAAGGACGACCACACGATGACGTTCACCGGCACGTCCGGCCAGTACCAAGGCTCGACCGATACCGTCGAATACAAGGCGACGCAGATCCGGCCGCAGGTGTTCATGGTCTATTGGCACGAGCCGAAGAGCGGCGACAACGTCGTGCACGTCGAGGATTTCGAGAACGGCGTCGTCCATACGAACATCGCGCATCGCAACGGCGAGTTCCAGCACCTGAAGGGAACGATCCGCATCGAAGACGTGAAGTAACGCAGTGCGGCAAATGCGCCGCTCCGGTTCGCCGCCGCGCCGGAGCGGCGCTTCGTCGTGCCGGCGGATCGCATTGGACGGGCAAGGCGCGCACCCAAGCCGTCGAGCGCGCCGCCATCGCGTACACACCGTGCATCGCTCGGATGCAAATCTAGTATTCTGGATTTTATTCCAATATACTGGATCGCATGGACGTCAATCAACTGATCGCGCGCCGCGTGCGCGCACTCCGCGATCTGCGCGGCTATTCGCTCGACGCGCTCGCCGAGCGCAGCAAGGTCAGCCGCTCGAACATCTCGCTCATCGAACGCGCGCAGAGCAGCCCGACGGCCGTCGTGCTCGAGCGGCTCGCCAACGCGCTCGGCGTGTCGCTCGCGTCGCTGTTCGAGGACGATCGCGCTGCGCAGGCGGCGTCGCCGCTGTCCCGCGCCACCGAACAGCCGGTCTGGAAGGATCCGGCGTCGGGCTACGTGCGCCGCAGCCTGTCGCCCGCGGCGCCGTCGCCGCTGCAACTCGTCGAGGTGAAGTTCCCGCCCGGCGGGCGCGTCGCGTACGACACCGGCGAGCGCCACGCGGACTTTCATCAGCAAGTCTGGATGCTCGAAGGAGAAATGGACATCACGAACGGCGACGACACGTGGCGCATCACCGCCGGCGACTGTCTCGCGATGCGTCTCGATCGTCCGACCGTCTTCTTCAATCCGGGCCGCAGGGCCGCGCGCTACGTCGTCGCGCTCGCCGCGGCGCCCGCGATTCGCACGGGGAGAATCGAATGAACGACTCGATCGACGTGCGGTGCGTCGGGCCGAATGAAGCGATCGCATGCGTCGACGCGCTGTCCGACGTGCTGATCGATTGCGTCGAAGGCGGCGCGTCGGTGAGCTTCATGGCGCCGCTCGCGCGAGACAAGGCGCGCGCGTTCTGGCGCGACGTCGCCGACGGCGTTGCGTGCGGCGATCGCACGCTGCTCGTCGCCGAAGACGCCGACGGCCGCATCGTCGGCACCGTGCAGATGATCACGCGCTTGCCGGAAAACCAGCCACATCGCGCGGACGTCGCGAAGATGCTCGTGCATCGCGATGCGCGGCGACGCGGTGTCGCGCAGCGCTTGCTCGCCGCGCTCGACGATGTCGCACGCGCAGCCGGCAAGACCGTCCTCGTGCTCGACACCGTGACGGGCAGCGACGCGGAACGGCTTTACCGGCGCGCGGGATGGCAGCGCGTCGGCGTCGTCCCGCAGTACGCGCTGATGCCGGACGGCGCGCCGTGCGCGACGACGTTCTTCTACAAGCAGGTCTGAGCCTCGGCGCGCGCCGTCTCTTCGGCGCACGGGCCGCGCATACCGCGCCGGCCCCCGCATGCCGGCGCTCGGCCGCTATCTTTCGCTTGCCCAGCGGCTCCGCCGTGCCTTAAGCTCGCCGTTTCGGCCGTTTCGTCTGCAGATTGAGCCACATGCTGCGCATGCCGCATGCCGAAATGCGCGCGACGTCGGCGCAACGCCATCGAAACGCGCGCCGCCCGATTCGCCCTTGGACGCATCGCCGACGAGCCGATCTGGCGTTCCCACGACGAGCGACATTCCATGACGGTCAGCCCCACTCTCGCCTTCATCGTCACCTGCCTCGGCTTCGGCTTCATCCCGGGCCCGGCGCTGTTGCAAACGGTCTCGCTGACGCTGCAGCACGGCCGACGCGCGGGCGTGCTGTCGGCGCTCGGCATCCATCTCGGCGCGTTCTTCCAGATCTGCGCCGTGGCGATCGGCGCGGTCGTCGTGCTCGGTACGTCGCCGTGGCTCTATCACGCGCTGCGCGTCGCGGGCGGCGCGTACCTGATCTGGCTCGGCATCCAGCGCATCCGCACGCGGCCCGGCGAAGACCACGCACCGTCCGCCGTGCCGAAGAACGTGATCTCGTCGAGCGCGCTCATCGAGGCGTCGAACCCGAAGTCGGCGCTGTTCTATCTGTCGTTCCTGCTGCAGTTCGTCGATCCGTCCGCATCGCTCGACGTCGGCTGGCAGCTCTTCCTGCTCGGCGCATGCGCAAACCTGCTGTTCTCGCTCGCCGACCTGACCTGCATCGCGCTCGCGCATCCGCTACGCAAGAACGCGGCGCCGGGTGGCGCGGCGATGACCGTCGGGCGCTATCTCGCAGGCGCGCTCTTCGTCGCGCTCGGCGTCGTCGCGATCGTCGAGCGTTGACGCGGGGTCGAGCGAGCGATCGACGCGTCGCGTCTCTTCGCGCATCGTCGCGGACATCGGGACGCCGCGCCTTGGGTTCTCCACGCATGCGCCCGCCTCGGCGATTTCTTCATGACGTCGGGCAGCCGCGCCTTCCGCCTGCATGACCGGCGACGAGCGTGCGGCACCCGACAGTGTCGCCACCGCGCGACGTACAAAAATAGACAGCAACAAGTAATACATATGCAATTATTCGCTGCGACGATCGCATCCCGGCCGGCATCCGCCGCGCGGCGCGCGTCACCTGCTCGGGCGCGCGGGCGCGAACCGCCCGCCGCCGACACATCCCTTTCCCTTGGCTTGGTTTCGTTTCACAGGATCGACGACATGTCCTTCAAGCGCTCGTTCGCTTTCCCCCTCGTCGCATTCGCGAGCGCCGCGGCGCTCGCGCTTGCCGCCTGCGGCGACGACGACCCCGACTACACGCCGCCGATCTCGGCGAAGGTGCAGGTGGTCGGCCATCGCGGCGCGAGCGCGCTGCGTCCCGAACACACGCTCGCGTCGTACCGGAAGGCGATCGAGGACGGCGCGGACGTGATCGAGCCCGACCTCGTGTCGACGCGCGACGGCGTGCTCGTCGCGCGCCACGAGAACGAGATCTCGGGCACGACGAACGTGTCGGCGCTGCCGCAGTTCGCAAGCCGCAAGACGACGAAGACGATCGACGGCGCTCAGCTCACCGGCTGGTTCACCGAGGACTTTACGCTCGTCGAGCTGAAGACGCTGCGCGCGCGCGAGCGCATCCCGCAGTACCGTTCGGCGAACACCGCGTACGACGATCAGTTCGAGATCCCGACGTTCGACGAGATCGTCGCGCTCGCGAAGCAGATGTCCACGCAGGTCGGCCGCACGATCCACATCTATCCGGAGACGAAGCATCCGACCTACTTCCAGTCGATCGGCCTGCCGCTCGAGGACCGCCTCGTCGACGCGCTGCGCAAGGACGCATATACCGCGCGCGACGCGACCATCTACATCCAGTCGTTCGAAGTCGCGAACCTGAAGGCGATCCGCAACCGGATCGGATCGAGCCAGCCGAATTGGAAGCTCGTCCAACTGATGGACGAGCCGAAGCAGCGTCCGTACGACTTCGTGAAGGCGGGCGACACGCGCACGTACGGCGACCTGTCGACGCAGCGCGGCATGCGCCAGATCGCGGCATATGCGAACGCGGTCGGGCCGTACAAGACGTCGATCATTCCGGTCGGCAGCGACGGCGCGCTGCAGCAGCCGACTCAATACGTGCGCCATGCGCACGAAGCGGGGCTGCTCGTGCATCCGTACACGTTCCGGCCAGAGAACAACTTCCTGCCGGCATCGCTGAAAGACGGCGGCGCGCCGAGCGCGCGCAACACGGCGGGTTCGGTGCGCGAGATCCAGGCGTACCTGCGCGCGGGCATTGACGGCTTCTTCACCGACGATCCCGCAGTCGGCCGCACGGCCGTCGATACGTTCCGCCGGTAAGCATCCGCGTGCGGGCCGCGCGAGCCGCCGCGGCCCGCACGTGAACGAGAAGCCGCCTGTCAGCAACCGGCAGGAAGACGCCTCACAGCGCGCTTACAATGCTGCCTCCCACCCTTCGGAGGCATCGCCCATGACTCATGGCCTGCACGGCCCGAAGCGCTGGTATGCGCTCGTCGTTCTCTGCCTGGGCGTGCTGATGATCGTGCTCGACTCGACGATCGTCAACGTCGCGCTGCCGTCGATCGGCGCGGACCTGCACTTCTCCGAAACCGCGCTCGTCTGGATCGTGAACGCCTACATGCTGACGTTCGGCGGCTGCCTGCTGTTGGGCGGCCGGCTCGGCGACCTGTACGGCCATCGCCGGATGTTCCTCGCCGGCTTGACGCTCTTCACGCTCGCGTCGCTCGCGTGCGGGCTCGCGCAGACGCAGGTCGTGCTGATCGCCGCGCGCGCGGTGCAGGGACTCGGCGGCGCGGTCGTGTCGGCCGTCGCGCTGTCGCTCATCATGAATCTCTTCACCGAGCCGGGCGAACGCGCGAAGGCGATGGGCGTCTACGGCTTCGTCTGCGCGGGCGGCGGCAGCCTCGGCGTGCTGCTCGGCGGCTTCCTCACGAGCACGCTCGGCTGGCACTGGATCTTCCTCGTCAATCTGCCGATCGGCGTCGCCGTCCATGCGCTGTCCGCCGCGCTGCTGCCGAAGGTGCGCGCGCAGGCGGCCGTCGCGCGGCTCGACGTCGCCGGCGCCGCCACCGTCACGGCTTCGCTGATGCTTGCCGTCTACGGCGTCGTCAACGGCAACGAGGCCGGCTGGCTGTCGACGCAGACGATCGCGCTCCTTGGCGGCGCGGCCGCGCTCTTCGCGGCGTTCGTCGCAATCGAGGCGCGCGTCGCGCATCCATTGATGCCGCTTGCGCTCGTCGCGAAGCGCAATGTCGCGGTCGCGAACGCGATCGGCGTGCTGTGGGCGGCCGCGATGTTCGCGTGGTTCTTCCTGTCCGCGCTCTACATGCAGCGCGTGCTCGGCTACGGACCGCTCGAGGTCGGCCTCGCGTTCCTGCCCGCGAACCTCATCATGGCCGCGTTCTCGCTTGGCCTGTCCGCAAAGATCGTGATGCGCTTCGGCATCCGCGGCCCGATCGCCGCCGGGCTCCTCGTCGCCGCGCTCGGCCTCGCGCTCTTCGCGCGCGCGCCCGCCGGCGGCGGCTTCGTCGCACACGTGCTGCCCGGCATGGCGCTGTTGGGCGTCGGTGCGGGCGTCGCGTTCAATCCGATGCTGCTCGCCGCGATGAGCGACGTCGCGCCGAGCGATTCGGGGCTCGCGTCGGGCATCGTCAATACGTCGTTCATGATGGGCGGCGCGCTCGGCCTCGCGGTGCTCGCAAGCCTTGCATCCGCACGCACCGGCACGCTCGTCGCCGCGCACGCGCCGCTGCCGATCGCGCTCAACGGCGGCTATCACGTCGCGTTCGCATGCGGCGCGGTGTTCGCCGCGGCGGCCGCGGGCTTCGGCGTCGCGCTGCGCATCCGTGCGCAGCCAAACGCCGGAGCCGAACCGCGGGGCGCTGTGCATTGAGCGGCGCAGACGCGCGACCGGCACCGCCGGCGCACGTCGTTCTCGACAGCCCGCGCAGCCGCGCGTTGCGCCGCGCACGTTCGCCGGCGACCGCGAGCAACCGCGCAATACCGTCGCGTCGCTCGCGGCTCACGATCCGGCGCCGGCCGCATCACCCGGCGGCGGCGCGCGTCCGCCGCCCCTCTTCCCACCCGTTCGCGCATCGCGCGCTTGGCCGTTGCAGCCGCTCTCGGTTGCCCGACGCCCCGCTTCGAATCCTTCCCGGTCCTTTTGTGCTTTTCCGCATCGATCCGCGAGTTTTGCGACAATAGCAAACTTACTTCGCGCCGTTACTTTCAAACGCCTAACACCCTCCGCCGATGCCGTTGCTTCATATCGATCCGCTGTATTCCCTGTCCGGCCTCTTCGTCGGTTTTCTCGTCGGCTTGACGGGCGTAGGCGGCGGCTCGCTGATGACGCCGATCCTCGTCCTCCTGTTCAACGTCCATCCGGCGACCGCGGTCGGCACCGATCTGCTGTACGCGGCGCTCACGAAGGCGACCGGCACGTTCGTGCACGGACTCAAGGGTACGGTCGAATGGCGGATCACCGGGCGCCTGGCGGCAGGCAGCGTGCCCGCCGCCGCAGTCACGCTGTGGTTCCTGCATTCGCACGGCATGCACTCGCAGGAAACGAGCCGGATGATCCAGTTCGTGCTCGGCGCCGCGCTGCTGCTCACGTCGCTGTCGCTGCTGTTCCGCCCGCAGCTCGCCGCGTTCGCCGCGCGGCGCACGCGCGCGCTCCCGCCGAGCCCGACGCGCACGCTCGCCGCGACCGTGCTCACGGGCGCCGTGCTCGGCGTGCTCGTGTCGCTGACGTCGGTCGGCGCGGGCGCGATCGGCGTGACGGTCCTGCTGCTGCTGTACCCGACGCTCTCGACGACCCGCATCGTCGGCTCCGACATCGCTCATGCGGTTCCGCTCACGCTCGTCGCGGGCGTCGGACACTGGATGCTCGGTTCGGTCGACTGGTCGATACTGGTGTCGCTGCTGATCGGCTCGGTGCCCGGCATCGTCGCTGGCAGCCATCTGTCGACGCGCGCGCCCGAAGGGCTGCTGCGCCGGATTCTCGCGACGACGCTCGTCGCGGTCGGCGCGAAGCTCGTGCTGTCCTGATCGCATCGCGCGCGTCGAACGCGCGTTTCGCGCGCCGCATTCTCCCTCGTCCCCGCCACGCTCCGACGCGGCCCTCCACCCGCCGGGCGACCGCCCTAAAAAAACGCCTCGCGAGCGCATTGCTCCCGCGAGGCGAAGATCGCCGCGAAGCCACCGTTCACGACACCCGGGCCCGCCGCCGCCGAGCGACGATGGCGGGCGGCCCGGCCGGGAACGGCTAGCCCCGCATTACTGCCCCTGCTGTTGCTGCTGCTTCATCTGCAGCGCCTTCTGCTGACGCAGCAGCACGCGTCGCAGCGCCGTGCGATCCGCGAGGATGCCGTCGTAGAACGTGGCGAGATCCGACTTCATCGCGATCCGCGAATGATCGTTCAGATAGATCATGTGGCCGGACGGATAGTTCTTCACGGTCAGGTTCGCCGCCTTGAGCGACGGATCGAGCGGCATCTGCTGCAGCGTGAGCTCGGTCTGGTGGAACGGCGTCACCGCGTCGAAGTAGCCGTTCGCCGACAGCACCTTGAGGTCCGGGTTCAGGCTCATCGTCGCCGCGAGGTCGCCCGCCGTGTACAGCGTATTGCCGCCGCCGCGATTCGCGCCCGTCGGATCCGTGTGGCTGAAGTCCCAGTTGTTGAACACCTGGTCGTTCAGATCGACGAACGACGACGTCGACACGTACTTCAGGTCGTTGTTGATGTAGTCGTTCCACAGCACCGTGTACGCGCCGCCGATGTTGCTGATCGACGGATCGTTGCTGCCCGAGTTCGGCAGGATGTACGGCGCGATGCCCTTGCCCGTGTAGTTCGCGCGTCCGTCGTACTGGCCGATCTGGATGCCCGGTACGAGCGTCAGGAAGAACGTGTACGGCGGGTTGTCGTCCGACGACGGCACGTTGCCGAGCGCGGCCGGATTGCCGAACGTCTGGATCAGCGAGACGGGATCGGTGCCGATGTACGCGCCCATCTGCTGCGCGGCCGCGAGGTTCAGGTTCAGCCGCACGTTGACGAAGCCGCCGTCCTGCGGATTCGGCGCCTGCGCGAGCGGCGTGAGCACGTTGTCCGCGTAGCTGCGCGCCTGCACCATGTACGCGTCGAGATCGGTCGGTTTCGGGCTGACGGTCGTCTTGTTCCAGTAGAACGCATCGGCCGCGAGCGTCGGGAAGATGCCGATCGCGCTCACCGCGTTCGCATAGTCGAGGATCGACGACTGCAGCGTGACCCCGTTGAGCTCGATGCCGTCCTCATGCAGCACCCACGACGTCACTGCGCTGCGGACAGTGCCGTACGACTCGCCGAACAGGAACTTCGGCGAGTTCCAGCGCGCGTACTTCGTCAGGTAGCGCTGGATGAAGCGGTCGATCGAGTGCGCGTCCTGGTCGACGCCCCAGAAGTCCTTGTTCTTCGCCGGTGCGATCGCGGCCGAATAGCCGGTGCCGACCGGGTTGATGAACACGAGGTCCGAGCGGTCGAGAAGGCTTTCCGGGTTGTCGCGCAGCCGATACGGCGCGGGCGGCGTGAAGTTCGGGAACGACGACTGCAGGCGCTTCGGCCCGAACGAGCCGAGCAGCAGGTAGACCGACGACGAGCCCGGGCCGCCGTTGTAGAAGAACGTGACGGGGCGCGGCTTCTTCGGATCGGGATTGTCGAGCGTGTACGCGACGTAGAACATCTTCGCGTTCGGCTTCGACGTGATCGGGTCGATCGTCACGAGGTGGCCGGCCGTCGCCGTGTAGGTGAGAATCTGGTCGCCGATCTTCGCCTGCCGGTGAACGACCGATGCGCCTTCCGTCGCATCCGTCACCGCATCGTTCGGGCCGGTGCCGTAGATGTCGTTGTCGAGGTACGGCTGATCTGGCGGTAGCGCGGCGTTGCTCGTCGCGTCGGTGGCGGTCGTGGCGTTCGCGGATGTCGCCGTGTTCGCGACGTTCGCGGCCGCGAGCGACGGGCTGCCGCCACCGCCGTCATCGCCGCCGCAAGCGGCGACGAGCAGTGCGGCAAGGGCGGCGGCGACGACCGGCCGTGCCGCCCTGCCCAACCTGAGCGCGAAACCGTCTTTCAAGGACTTCTGTATCTTCATTATTGCCCTCTCGAATAGAACGATAAATTCCGCCGATTGAAACGGATGATTTCATCGACGCTCCGCACTAGGAATGCGACCGTTATGCGACGCGCACTCCGAGCATTTTCGCCATGCGCAGCATTAGCTGCATGGCATTATTTACCCGCTCGAATTTCCGGCTTGACGCACTGGAATCAATTCCAGAATAAAATCGGCGATCGAAATGCCGATCGCGCGGGACGCCCCCTGCGCTCCGAGTAGACAAGACCGCCCCTGCGCGCAGCCAGGTTGCCGCACGCATTATTTTTTCGAAGAAAACAATCCTCACTCGATTTTCGAATAATCATCGACCGGCAATTCCATTCGATTTTTTCGAAAACCAAAAATGATTTTGAAAGGATTATTTAACGAATCGGAAATATATTAGTCGCATGTATTTTTTAAAAATACGAGCAAATACCGGCGCATATTAGAAGCGCCCGACCACAACGTAAAGTAAGAATTTGTTACAGAGAAATCCGGGAATGGCGCCGATGCGGCGAATACGCATCGGCCAATGAAAACGGCCGGCCGCACGTGCGTGCGGGCCGGCCGTCGCGACAGAAAAACGTGCGTCGCGTGCGTCAGAGCGGCACGTCGATCACCCCCGCGTTCACCGTGATCGCATTCGCGCCCGGCGACTGGACGATCGGCGGCAGATTCGCCGTCGTCAGTGCGGGCGCGGCGCCCGGCACGCCGCCGCGCGGCACCGTGCGGATCACCTGCGACGGCGGCAGCGGCGCGCCATTCTTCAGGTGGTTCCACATCAGATTGAGCGCCTGCTCGTCGTAGTAGTGAACGGGCACGAAGCGCGTGTCGAAGCCGGGCGCCGGCAGGAACGCATCGAAGTGCTGGCCGTTCGTCACTTCGTAGAACGATAGCTGGCTCGCGCCGCCCTCGATCGCGCTGTTCTGCGCGACGTACGCGCGCGACGCGTGATTGACCGGCACGAGCGCGTCGCTGCGGCCATGCACGATGATCGCTGGCTTGTGCTGCAGGTTCGCGTTCACGCGCACCGCATCGACGTTCGCCGCGATGCCGAGCTGGCTCGCGGTCCATAGCTGGCGCAGGCACAGCGCGCCCGCAAAGCTCGCGTCCGGCGTCGCGAGCCGGTGGTCGACGCCGGACGCGACGCCGTTGAACACGAGATTGATCCCGTTTGTCGGCGGCACCCCGTTGCCCGCGCCGAACAGGTTCGTCATCGGCGACGTGGCGGGCGCGGCGACGGCGCCCGTCGCCGGGTTCGTCGTCGCGAAGCTGAAGTTGCACAGGTTGTCGCTGACGCGCGATCGCGTGTAGGCGTTCGCATACGTGACCGCAATCGCCGGGATTGCCTGCGAATCCCACATCGGCGCCTGCAGCAGGTCGGAATCAGCGAGATACCCGGCCGCGTGCAGCCGCGCGAGCGCGTCGCTCGCCTGGCTCTGCGTGTCCGCGCCCGAGACGAGCCCGGCCGCCGCGAGCGTCGCGCAGCGCTGGACGCGAATCGACTGCGTGACGCTCGTCGGCAGCGCGCTGAGGTACGGCGCGCCCGTCGCGGCGGTCGCCGCCGCCGCGCACGGCTGCAGCAGGTTCGCGAGCGTCGCGTAATCGGCGAGCGGCCGGCCGAACGACGGCACGGGCGCGCCGCCCTGCTCGACCGTCACGCCGGGCGTCAATCGCACATTGATCTGCGGCTCGCCGACGACGACCGCGGTGATCCAGCCGCGCGTATCCTGCTCGGCCGCCGCGAGCGCCGAACCGCCGCCGTTGCTGACCGAGGCGGCGATCGTCGTGATGTCGCCCGGCCGATAGCGAATGCCGTGGCGCGTGCCGTCGACGACGGGGCCGAGCTGCTCGTTCAGCGCCCAATACGCGAACTCGACCGCCTGCAACGTCACACGTCCCCAGTCCTGCTCGGGATTCTGTTGCGAATGCGCGTGCTTGTACGCGTAGCGGTTCGGAAATGCGCTGTTGAACGCGGCGAGCGCGCTGCTCGATTCGCTCGCGGTGAAGAGGCTCGCGCTGCCGGCGCTCGATGCGCTCGCGAGCGTGCCGTCGATCAGCGTGACGAGGCCCGTGCCGATCTCGTGCGCGCCGTTGCCGCCGCCCTTGTCGTTGTACGCGACCGCGCAGCCGCGCTTCAGGCCCCACTCGCCCGCTGCCGCGATCGCGCCGTACACGCCGCGCGAGCCCGACGCCGTCGCCGTCACGATGCACGGATTCGCCGGATCGAAGCTCGCCGGCACCTGCACGAGCAGCGTGACGTTCTTGCGGCCGCTGCCGTCGTCGGAGTACGCGAGATATTCGGTGCCGGGAATCTTGCCTTCGCCGAGCGTGTCGTTGCCGTCGAGATCGACGTTCGGCCCCCAGAAGCGCCCGTAGCCGCCGTTCGCCGTGATGTCGACGAGCGCGCGATAGTTCGAGTAGATCGCAAGACGCCGCAGCTCCGCCGCGGTCGGCTGCGCCGGATTCACGAAGCCGGGCCGCGTGTCGCTGCCCAAGCCCGTCCTGCCGAGTCCCGCCGTCAGCAGATCGTCGCTGACGCCGTCATAAGCCGTCGTGCGCACGCTGCCCGAAACGAAGTCGGGCAGCACGTTCACCTGTGCGTTGTCGTCGCTGTGGCAGGCGCCGAGCAGCACACTGCCGAAGAGCGCGAGCGCCAGCATCGACGCACGCTTCGATCCGCCCCTGATCGTCGTCATCATCGCCCCCAGTCTGCTTGGTTGGTTCGAATCGCTCGATCGTCGAGCTGCGCGCGCCGAGCCGAAGCCCGGCCGGCGCGCGCGGCGGGCGGCGTCGCTGCGCCGCCCGCCATCGCCTCACTGCGGCTGCACGGACAGCTTGTTGTTGACCGACGCGACGCCCGACACGCCCTTCGCGGCGTCGACGGCCTTGTCGATCTGCGACGCGTCCGGCACTGATCCCTCGAGCGTCACGACGCCGCCCTTCGCACGCACCGTGACGTTCGACACGTTCACGCCGTTCACCTTCGAAATCGCCTTGCGCACCGCATAGCCGAGCTTGCGGTTCGACTGGCGCGCGGCCTTCGCGGCGGCCTTCGACGCGCTCGGCGTGGCGGCGGGCGTGTTCGCGCCGGTCGACTCGGTCGCCGCGCCGCTCGCCTGCGCGAATGCGTTGCCGAAGACAAGCGCCGCGACGATCATGCCTCCGACTGCCTTCGATACGATCGATTTCATGCGTTCTCCTGATTCCGGTGGTTTCGACGGGAACCGCGACTGCGGGCGATGCTCGGTCCGAATGCGGACCGCGATGCGTCGTCGCGCGGCGCCGCATGGCGGCTGCGCGAGATGATGCGGGAAAAGCGCCGGCCGGGAATCGAGCCGGATGCGAACCGGCGCGGCGGGCCGGAACCGAACCCACCGCGCGCCGGGCCGCGTCGCCGCGCCGGAAAGACGTGCGGCAGCCGGCGCGCGGCCGTTGCGGCGGATGCAGCCGCGCCGGCCGGCACCCGCGCGCTTGCGTTCGCCAGCTGAACGCAAACGCGCGACGGCCCTGCACAATGTAATCCACAGTCCGCGCACGCGCCAAGTTCTCGTGCTGCGGCGCGGCGCACCGCACTGCCGCAGCGGCGTCGAACTCGGGTACCATCGCCGCGAACAGCCCCCTGCCGTCAGTCTCATGAAGCCAGCCCAACCTCGCCGTCACCGGCCCCATCGCATCGTCGCCCGCTTCGTCGCGGTGTCGTGGCGCGATCTCGCGATGTCGATCGGGCCGACTGTCGTGCTGTCGATCGCCGCGATCTGGCTCGCGATCGCGCTGATCCAGCCCGCGCCGCCGACGTCGCTGACGATCTCGGCAGGTCCGCCCGGCAGCACGAACTGGCGCGCCGCGCAGCGGTACAAGCAGATTCTCGCGAAGAACGGCGTGACGCTCGACGTGCTCGAATCCGAGGGCTCGGCCGAAAACCTCGCGCGGCTGTCGGATCCGGCGCAAAAAGTCGACGCCGGCTTCGTCCAGAGCGGCATCGAGCAAAAGGAGAAGCAGGAGAATCTCGTCTCGCTCGGCAGCGTCGGCTACGTGCCGCTCGCAATCCTCTATCACGGGCCCAAGATCGAGCGGCTGTCGCAGTTCAAGGGCAAGCGGCTCGCGCTCGGCGCCGAGGGCGCGGGCGCGCACGAACTCGGCCTCGCGCTCCTCAAGATGAACGGCATCGCGCCGGGCGGCGCGACCGAGCTGCTGCCGCTCTCCGGCGAAGACGCGGCGCGCGCGCTCATCGACGGCAAGATCGATGCCGCGTTCCTGTCCGGCGACTCGACGCAGATTCCCGTGATGGCGAAGCTGTTTCGTTCGCCCGGCGTGCATTTCTATTCGTTTACGCAGGCCGAGGCGTACACGCGGCGCTTCGCGTACCTGACCGACATCACGCTGCCGATGGGCGTCTACGATCCGGGCGCGAACCTGCCGCCGTCGGACATCCACACGCTGTCGCCGACCGTCGAGCTGATCGCGCGCGACACGCTGCACCCCGCGCTGTCCGACCTCCTCGTCGAGGCCGCACGCGAAGTGCACGGCCGCGCGACGATCCTGCAGCGCGCGGGCGAATTTCCGTCGCCCGTCACGCACAGCAGCTTCCCGCTGTCCGACGACGCCGCGCGCTACTACAAGTCCGGCAAGACGTTCCTGTACCGGAAGCTGCCGTTCTGGGTCGCGAGCCTCGTCGACCGGCTGCTCTTCATCGCCGTGCCGCTCATCGTCGTGCTGATTCCGGGGCTGCGGCTCGTGCCGTCGCTGTACGGCTGGCGCGTGCGCTCGCGGATCTACCGCTGGTACGGCGCGCTCATCGCGCTCGAGCGCAGCGCGCTCGGCGAGCACACCGCGCAAGAGCGCGTCGTGCTGCTCGACAAGCTCGACGACGTCGAGGAATCGGTCAACCGGATGAAGATGCCGCTCGCCTACGCAGGCCAGTTCTACGTGCTGCGAGAGCACATCGGCTTCGTCCGCGAGCGGCTGCTCGCGCGCGAACACGAGATGTCGTCGCCCGCCGCGGCGAATGCGCAGGCGACGCCGAAACCCGCCGACGCGCCGCCCGCCTCGGGCGGCGCTTGAGCCGAAAATCCGTCGCGGCGGCTGCAATTGCCTGCGCCGCCGCGTAACATTCAATCACGAGGCCGCGCGTCGCGTCCTTTTCCTCAGGAGACACTCCATGACCGTCGGCCTCGACGCCTCCCAGCCGATATGGTTCTACGACTTCCTGTCGCCGTTCTCGTATCTGCTGCTGGAGCAGCACGACAAATGGCCCAGCATCGCGTTCGCGCTCGCGCCAGTGGCGCTCGCCGATCTGCATCGCCACTGGGGCCACCGTCCCGCCTCCGACGTGCCCGCGAAGCGCGTCTTCACTTATCGGCACGCGCTCTTTCGCGCGGAGCAGCTCGGCATCCCGTTCAAGATGCCGCCCGCGCATCCGTTCGATTCGACGCGCCTGCTGCTGCTCGCGATCGCGCTCGACTCGGACGTCCAGGCGATTCACGAGATCTTTCGCTTCGTCTGGCGCGAAGGCCGCGATCCGTCGGCGCCCGACAACTTCGCCGAACTGTGCGGCCGCGTCGGCATCGCACACGACGACGAGCGGCTCACGTCGGACGAAACCGTCTCGCAGCTACGCCGCAACACCGACGATGCGATCACCTTCGGCGTATTCGGCGTGCCGACCTTCTGGCTGAACCACCAGCTCTTCTGGGGCGAGGATGCCCTGCCGATGGTGCTTTATTGCGCGCGCACGCCGAGCTGGCTCGAATCGAGCGAAGTGAGGCGAATCAGCGCGCTGCCGTCCGGACTCGCATGACATCGCCCGCCGTTGCGCGCCGCGGGCGCGCGATGCGACGCGCCCGCGCCTGACGCCGCCTTCTCCGCTGCAGATGCAACCGGATCAAGACTGCACCGCGTCGCTCGACATCTGGCTCGTGCGCGTGCTTCGCACGCTGCTCGTCGAGCGCAGCGTAACGCAAGCCGCGCTGCGCCTGAACCACACCCAGCCCGCGATCAGCGCCGCGCTGCGCAAGCTGCGCGACGCGCTCGGCGACCCGCTCCTCGTGCGCGGCAAGACGGGCATGGTGCCGACCGAGTATGGCGCATCGCTCCTCGATGCCGCCGAGCGCGCGCTGCGCGACGTCGATTTCGTCGCGACGCCGCACGGGCCGTTCGATCCCGACACCGCGCGCCGCACGTTCCGGATCGCCGCGCCCGATTATCTGAACGACTTCTTCATGCCGACGCTGATCGCGCGCTTTCGCGCGGCGGCGCCGCACACGCGGCTCGAGATCGATTCGCTCAATCCGTCGCTCGATCACGCGACCGCGCTCGATTCGGGCGCGCTCGATCTCGTGATCGGCAACTGGCCGAAGCCCGACGCGCGCTTCGTGCGCGCGGACCTGTTCTCGGACACCGTGGTCTGCCTGATGCGGCGCGACCATCCGCTCGCGCGCGCGCCGCTCACGCGCGACGCGTACGCGAACGCCGCGCATCTCGCACCCGCGCCGTACATCGGCGCGCGGCACAACGCGATCGAGCTCGGCCTCGCGCGCGCGGGGATCGCGCGGCACGTCGTCGCGACGCTGCCATACTTCGGGCTCGTGCCGCAGGTGCTACTGCAATCGGACCTGATCTTCACGACGACGCGCCGCTTCGCGATCCATTACGCGCAGTTGCTGCCGCTCGTCGTCGTCGAGGCGCCCGTGCCATTTCCGCGCATCCGCTGCTATCAGCTCCGGCATCCGGCGCCCGATCGGCCAACCGACGTCGATTGGCTGAGCGCGTTGATGACTGACGTGTCGGCGGAGCTGACGATGCGCGGAAGGCGGCGGTAGGCGGTAGGCAGTAGCGGTTGCCGTTGCGGTTGCCGTTGCGGTTGCCGTTGCGGTTGCCGTTGCGGTTGCCGTTGCGGTTGCGGTTGCCGTTGCGGTTGCCGTTGCGGTTGCCGTTGCCGTTGCGGTTGCCGTTGCCGGCTGCACGCCGCGTTGCATTCGTTCATCGACGTACGCATCGAGCTACTGAAATTCAAACGACCGGCGGCATCACACCGTTGCGATGCGCGGATCGCGCGCACGTGGCGTACACGTCGACGGCCGCATCGCTCACTGTCGATCGCCCCGCCCGAGTCGCCGGCGCGCAGCGCCGCTCAATGCCGCCGCATCAGCGCGATGAAGAACGCGCCGCCGAGCGCTGCGGTGACGATCCCGATCGGCAGATCCTCGGGCGCGACGAGCGTGCGCGCGGCGACGTCGGCCCAGACGAGCAGCCCCGCGCCGCTCAGCCCCGCGACGGGCAACAGCCGCCCGTGCTCCGCGCCGACGAGACGCCGGCACAGATGCGGCGTCACGAGCCCGACGAAGCCGATCGCGCCGCTCACCGCGACCATCGCGCCCGTCGCGAACGATGCGATCACGAACACTTCGCGGCGCATCAGCGCGACGGGTACGCCGAGCGAGACCGCGGCGACGTCGCCCGACATCAGCGCGTTCAATTCGCGGCGACGTGCAACCAGCAGCAGCGCCGCGAGCGCCGCGCAGCACGCGGGCGCGCCGAGCAGATCCCAGCGCGCGAGCCCGACGCCGCCCAGCATCCAGAACAGCACCGACGACGCGGCGCGCGGATCGCCGAGATACAGCAGCAGGTTCGCGACCGCCGTCATCGCGAACGACACCGCGACGCCCGCGAGCAGCAATCGATCCGATTCGAGCCGGCCGCGCCGGTATGCGAGCGCGATCACGAGCGCGGTTGCGACGAGCGCGCCGGCGAACGCCGCGAACGACAGCGTGAGCGGCCCGAACGCGGCGCCGAAGCCGAGCGTCGCCGCGACCGCGCCGAGCATCGCGCCCGAGCTCACGCCGAGCAGATGCGGATCGGCGAGCCGGTTCGCGGTCGCTGCCTGCAGCGCGACGCCGACCATCGCGAGCGTCGCGCCGACGAGCGCTGCGAGCAGCGCGCGCGGCAACCGGATCTGCCAGACGATGCTGTCCTCGGCGATCGATGCGCGGTGCAACGCGAGCGCGTCGATGCCCAGCGCGTCGGCGACGTGCGCCGCGACGATCGCGACGACGCGCGCGGGCGCGATCGTCGTCGCGCCGAGCGCGGTCGCGGCGACGACCGAGATCGCGACGAGCGCCGCGAGCGCGGGCAGCACGAGCCGCGCGCGCAGGCGGCGGCCGTTCGCAACGATCGAGGCGTCGCCGATCGTCGCGCCGCTCATCGCGCGGCCTTCGCGAAGGCGTCCGGATGCAGGCTGCGCGCGATCGTCTCGACGGCCGCCGCATTCTCGACGCCGGGCGTCGCCGCATCGTACGGAATCACGATGAAGCGGCGCGCACGGATCGCATCGACCTGCGCGAGCGCGGGCTGGCTCAGCAGGAACTGCTTCTTCTGCTCGGCCGTCACCGCCGAATAATCGACGATCACGATCGCCTGCGGATTGCGCGCGACGACGCTCTCCCAGCCGACCTGCGTCCAGCTGCGCGGCACGTCGTCCATCACGTTGCGGCCGCCCGCCGCCGCGATCAGCGCGTTCGGCATTGCGAGCGCGCCGGCCGTCAGCGGCTTGTCGGTGCCGCTGTCGTAGACGAACACGCGCGGCGGCGTCTTTCCGGCCGTCGCGCGCGCGAGCGTGCGACGCACCGCGTCGATGCGCGCGCGCATCGCGTCGACGACCTGCGCCGCGCGCGCGTCGACGCCGAAGATCCGGCCGAGGTTCGTCAGGTCGAGATAGACGTCGTCGAACGACGCGGGCGGGCGCCGCATCGCGAGCGCACACGATTCTGTCAGCTCGTACGTTCGGATGCCGAAGCGTTCGAGCGACGCGGGCGTGACGGGGCCGCCCGGGTTCATTCCGTAGCCCCAGCCGGCGAAGTAGAAATCAGCTCGCGCATCGACGAGCGCTTCGAGCGACGGATAGTGCGTCGCGAGTTCGGGCACGCCCGCGAGCGCCGCGCGCAGCCGCGCGTTGCCGGTCTTCCAGCCCGCGATGCCGGTGTAGCCCGCCATCCGGCCCGTGAGGCCGAGCGCGACCATCATCTCGGTCAGGTTCACGTCGTTGCTCACCGCGCGCGCGGGCGCGCGCTCGAACGTGACGTCGCGATCGCAACTGCGCACCGTCACCGGATATGCGACGGCATCGTTCATCGCCGCCGCCGCGAGCGACAGCGTGCAGACGACGCGCGCGAGCGTCGCGGCGCACAAGGCGGTTCGTCGTTTCAACATCGTTCGGCATCCTCCGGATAGATCAGCGTGACGCGCGGCCGTCCCGATACCGGGTGCGCGTCGACGATCGCCTCGACGCCGAACACGTCGGCGAGGCGCGCGCGCGTCAGCACGTCGGCGGGTGCGCCGCTCGCGACGATGCGGCCATCGGCCAGCACGTGCAGCCGGTCGCAGTACGCGGCGGCGAGGTTCAGATCATGGATCGTCGCAAGCGTCGTCACGCGCAGCGCGCGCACGCGCGCGAGCAATTCGAGCTGATGGCGCACGTCGAGGTGATTCGTCGGCTCGTCGAGCAGCAGCAGCGCCGGCCGCTGGACGAGCGCACGCGCGAGCAGCGCGCGCTGCTTCTCGCCGCCCGACAGCGACGCGAAGCGCCGCTCGCGCCGCGTCCACAGATCGACGTCGCGCAGCGCGGCCTCGACGATGCGCGCGTCGTCCGCGGTGTCCGCATCGAACAGGCGCTTGTGCGGCGTGCGGCCCATCCGCGCGACTTCTTCGACCGTCAGGCCGAAATCGTCGGGCGCCTCCTGCTGCAGCACCGCGATCCGCTGCGCGCTCCAGCGCGGCGACGCGCGCCACACGTCCCGCGCGTCGAGCGTCACCGCGCCCGCTTGCGGCCGCGCGAAGCGAAACGCACATCGCATCACGCTCGTCTTGCCGCTGCCGTTCGGACCGATGAGGCCCGCGAGCTCGCCCGCGCGCACCGTCAGCGACAGACCGCGCAGCACGGCGGGCGCGCCCGCCGGCGACCAGCACAGGTGTTCGATGTCGAGTGTCGCGGACATGGGCGGGCCTTTTCGATGATCGTGCGAATGCGGCGACGCGCTAGAAGCGCAGCGTCGCGACGAGCTCGGCCGAACGCGACGGCCCGAGCAGCCATTGCGCGCCGTCGTTCGACGTCGACGCCGCATACGTGCGGTTCGCGAGATTGCGCGCGTAAAGCGCGATCTCGACGTCGCGCGTCGCCTGCCACGCGAGCGACGCGTCGAACACCGTGTACGACGGCACCGGCACGAGGTTCGCGTCGTCGCCGTAGCGGCGTCCGACGTAGCGCATGCCCGCATGCGCCTGCCAGCCGGGCGCGAATGCCCAGCCGATCCACAGGTTCGCGGTCTGCTGCGGGATGTCGTGCGGCACGTTGCCTGCGCGTTGCTCGACCGCGCTGCCGACGCGCTGGCTGAAGTCGTCGTAGCGCGCGCGCAGCAGCGCCGCGTTCGCATCGATCGTCACGCCGCCGGGCAGCCGCACGCCGCCCGCGAGTTCGATCCCGCGCGACGACTGACGGCCGACCTGCTGCGCGCGCGCCGGATTCAGCGGATCGGTGCTGACGAGGCCGCGCTTGACGATGTCATAGACGGCGAGCGTCCAGTACGCGCGGCCTTCCCACATCTCATGCTTGACGCCCGCTTCCCATTGACGGCCTGTCGCGAGCGTGTAGTCCGCCTGCGCCGACGACAGCGTGACGAGCGAGCCGACGCCCTCTGCGCCCGTCGTGTACTGCGCATAGGCGGTGAAGGCCGACGTGATCTCGTAGACGAGCCCGCTGCGCCAGCCCGTGTGCGCGAAGGTCTTGTCGAACGCGCCGCCCGCGATCAGATCGTCGCGATGAAACGAAAGGTGGTCGTAGCGCAGCCCGCTCACCCACGCGAGCCGCGGCAGCACTTCGAGCCGGTTCTCGACGAACACCGCCGCCTGGCGCGTGCGCGTGCGAAAGCGCGGCGACGTCGGATCGGGGCTCGCGAACGCGCCCGGATCGAAGCCGAACGCATCGACGGTCGACTCGCCGCGATACGGCGCGTTGTTCGCGCCGTCGAACGCGATTTGATTGAACTCGGCGCCGATCACGAGCCGGTTCGCGCGGCCGAACACGCGCGAGTCGATGCGCGCCGCGAGCCGCTCGCCGAACTGCCGCTCGCGATGGAAGATCTCGAGATAGTCGCTGCGCGTCACGGTGTGCGCCGCCGCGTCGAGCGCGTACGATTCCGCGTCGCGCCAGTGGCGGCGCGTCGCGAGATAGTAGAGCTCGCCGTCGAGCGTCACGCCGTTGCCGACGCGATACGTCGCGGCGAGCCGCGTCCACGTATCGTGATAGGCGATCGTCGCGTCGCCGACGTTGTAGTTGCGCTCGCGCAGCGCGGGATCGAGCACGCCGTTCGTCACCGGCACGCCGAAATAGGTCGCCGGTTTCTGGCGGCCGTAGTCGTAATCGAGCGTGATCGAAAGACGCGGATCGACGTCGAGCTTCAGCGCGCCGCCGACGGCCGTCGTGTGCGCGTCGCCGCGGTCGACGAAGCCGCGCATGCGCTCGTCGCTCAGATAGAAGCGATAGGAAAGATGCGGCCCGAGCGCGCCCGTCGTGTCGAACGCGACGCGCTTTTCGCCTTGCGTGCCGATGCCCGCCTGCAGCGTCGTCGACCGCTCGCGGCGCGGACGCTTCGGCACGACGTCGACGACGCCGCCGATCGCCCCTTCGCCATACAGCACCGACGCGGGGCCGCGCAGCACCTCGATGCGCTCCGCCGACCACGTCGAGAACGGAAATGTCACCGTGCCCGCGCCCGGATAGAGGCGCACGCCGTCGACGAGCGTCGTCACCGATTCCTGGCCGGCAAAGCCGCGCACGCTGAGCGCGGTGCCGCCATTGCCGGGCGCCGCTGCCGTGCTGAAGCCCGTCGCGCGCGTGACGGCGTCGACGATCGTGCGGTCGCCGCGCGCGGCGATCTGCTCGGCTGTGATCGCCTCGACGCTCGCGGGCGTGTCCAGGCTCGCGAGCCCGAGGCGCGAGCCGGCCGCGAGCGGCGTGGACAGCGGCGGCGGCGCGTGCGGCGCGTCGCTCGTCACGTGCACGGTCGGCAATTCGCGATGGCTGTCGCGCGCGGGGTCGACGGAATCCGCATCGGCGGCGAGCGCGCCGGACGCCGTCATCGCGCAGGCGAGCGCCGTCACGCAGCGCTCGACGGTCGTACGGCGCTCGGCGGAACGCAGGGAAGCCGCGCGTGCAGCGTCTGCGATGTGTGCGGCGTGCGAAGCGTGCGCGGCGGTCGTTGCGGGCATCCGGCCGAACGCGCGTCGGCGCAGTGGCGCGTGTCGGGTCCGGCTCATCGGCGGATCGCCTCGTCCGTCGCAAATGTCGATGCATTCATCGCGCGCCCCGCCATCGTCGGCGCCCCGCGGCCCCGAATGCGTTCCGCCTGCTTCGCTGTGTTCACTGCTCGTCGACTCCCGCAACCTTGATCGGCATCGCGCGGGCGGCTGGACGTCGTGCAATCGGCAGGGACCGCTATCCCGCCGGCGTCGGCGTCGCGCGCGCGGCTGTGCGCAGGCGAAGCCGCCGCCGCATGAACGCGACGGCTTACGGCTCGCCTACACGAAGGGGACGATGATATAACATATCATCCTATCTTTGCACGGCCGATCGATGCGAGCGCTTGGGATCGGCGCAATGCCGATCGGGCATGAGCGGCCGATGGAATGCGGAGCGCGACGGACGTTTGCGCGACGGCAAGCGTGCGCTCACGCCGCACGGAAGGTCTCCTGCAGATGCGTCCAGCGCACCGCGCCCGTCTGCGGATCCCGTTCGAACACGGCTGTCGAGCGGCGCGTCGGCAGCGTGCCCGTCGCGTCCGTCTGAAACTCGCAGTAGCTGACGACGCCGAGCGCCGAGTCCGCAGCGAGCGCGCGCATCTCCGCGAACGTGATCTTCAAGCCGGGCTTTCGGCCGTGAAGCCGCGCGAACAGCGCATGCGTGGCCGCGTGATCGTAGACGTTGCCGTCGGTACCGATCATCGTGAAACACGGCGCGAAGCGCGCCATCAGCGCGTCGAGCGCGGCGGGCCCGGACACGTCGCCCGAGAGCCAGTCGCCGATCGCGTCGCAGCCGGCGACGATCTCGTCGAAATACGGTTGATGCGCTTGCATGAGTCTTCCTCGCCAAGGCGCCCGGCACGTGACGCGCGGACTCGCGAGTGTACGTGATGCGCGCCGCGTGTCAATTCGGGCGGTGCGCGGCCGCTGTCTTCGGGGTTTGCGAGGATCGTTCGCAGCGTGCGACGCTCGGCTCGTACCTATCGCGATGTCGCGGCCGGCGCACGATCTCGTTGCCGCACGAGGCTCGGTTCCGCGACTCGCAGCGCAAGCCCGTCATTGGCGTGAACAGGCCCTAGCCGGCTCGAAGAATCTTACGAGCGTCGTCGGCCGAAGCAGCCAGCACTTGACCTGCGACGCTCGGCTCAGCCACGTTGCGGCCAACCCATGCCCCCGCCGCCGCACGATGCGCAGCGTCGCGACCGACGACGCAAACGCAACGCGTCAGTGCGCCGGAATCGGATCGAGGCCCGTCTTGCGGATGTCGTCGGCCGACGCGGGCGACGCCAGATAGTCGAGCAGCGCGCGCGCCTCGCGCGGATGCTTCGCACCGGCCGGCACCCCGCCCGCGAACCGCGTGACCGATTGCAGCGACTCCGGAATCTTGCCGACGAACATCACGCCCTGTACCGGCAGCAACTCGCTCACCTGCTGGAAGCCGAGCGCATACGTGCCGTCGGCGACCTTCGACGCGACCGGAATGCGCGGCACCATCGTCGCCTTCGGCCTGACCTCGGCTTCGACGCCGAGCCGCTTGAACAGCGTGTTCTGGATATAGACGCCGCTCGCGCTGTCCGAGTACGCGACCGATTTCGCGTGCAGCAGCGCGGCCTTCAGCGTGTCGGGCGTGCCGATGTCGGGCACCGGCTCGCCCGCGCGCACGGCCGCGCCGATCCGCGAATCGGCGAGCTCGACACGCGAGCCCGGATCAACCTTGCCTTCGCGGATCAGTTTGTCGAGCGCGTAGCCGACCAAGATCACGACGTCGGCCGGCTCGCCGCGCGCGAGCCGGTTCGGGATCGCTTCAGGCGTCGTGCCCATTGACGGCCCATACGCGATGTCGAGCGTGTTGCCCGTCGACGCCTCGAACTTCGGCGCGAGCAATTGGTACGCGGCCGTGAAGCCGCCGGAATTCATCACGTGCAGCTCGGCTGCGTGCGCTTGCGCGAGCGCGGCGACTGCGGTCAGCAGCGCGGCGCCGAGATGCTTCGTCAGGGCATGTCTCATCGTTGTCGTCGTTTTCGATCGGTCGTCGGGAAGGAAGCGCCGATCATCTTCGCGGAAACCGGCGCCGTTGAGAAGCGCAGGTTTGTACGGATTGGTTAGCTTCGAGGCGGCGAGCGGCTCGCCGTTCGCGTGCGCGCCGCGCGCTGACGGGACGGCTTCGGTACGGCAGTCTCGCCGCATCGACCGTCTCGGATGCACCGACTCGCCGGACACGCCCGCCGCCGGCTTCCGGGCGACGATTGCGGCCGCTCGCAACGGCCGCGCGTCGGCGATCCGGATTGCCGCGCTCGTCCGAAGCGATCGCCCCGGCGCGAGCGTCGTTGCCGAGATTCTTCACCGCGCGACGCGAGGCCGTGCGTCAGCGCCCATCGTCGCGCGCCATTACGCTGCTTCGTCGCGCAACCGGCAGTCGCGCATTCACGCATCGGCGCAGCCGCCCCGCATCACGCCCCCGTCAGCGCCGCACGCACGGCCTGCACCGCACGCAGAATCGACTCGCCCGTCGCGGGCGCGGCGAGCGGCGGATCGATCGCATGATCGCCGACCGCCGCGATCGCGTCGCGGATCGCGAAGAACACCGAGAACGGCAGCAACAATGGCGGCTCGCCGACCGCCTTCGACCGGTGGATGCTGTCCTCCGCATTGCGGTTGTCGAACAGCTTCACGCGGAAATCCGGCGGGCAGTCGTTGACGGTCGGGATCTTGTACGTCGACGGCGCGCGCGTCATCAGCTCGCCGCCGTCGTTCCACCACAGCTCTTCGGTCGTCAGCCAGCCCATCCCCTGGATGAACGCGCCCTCGATCTGCCCGATGTCGATCGCCGGATTCAGCGACGCGCCGACGTCGTGCAGCGCATCGGCGCGCAGCACGCGCATCTCGCCCGTCAGCGTGTCGACGACGACTTCCGACACCGCCGCGCCATACGCGTAGTAGAAGAACGGCCGCCCGCGCAGCGTCGCCTGATCCCAGTGCAGCTTCGGCGTCGCGTAGAAGCCGTCCGACCACAGCTGCACGCGCGCGCGATACGCGTGCGCGACGACTTCCGCAAACGGCACGACGGCGTCGCCGACGCGCACTTCGTCGTGCGCGAAGCGCACGTCGGCCGCGCTCGCCGCACCGTTGCCGAAGCGCTCGGCCGCGAACGCGGCGAGCCGTTCGCGCAACTGCCGCGCGGCGTCCTGCGCGGCCTTGCCGTTCAGATCGGAGCCCGTCGACGCCGCGGTCGCCGACGTGTTCGCGACCTTGCTCGTGTCGGTCGCCGTCGCGCGGATTCGCCCGAAGCCGACGCCGAGCTCGTGCGCGACGACCTGCGCGACCTTCGTGTTGAGCCCCTGGCCCATCTCGGTGCCGCCGTGGTTCACGAGGATCGAGCCGTCGGTATAGATGTGGACGAGCGCGCCCGCCTGATTGAAATGCGTGACGTTGAACGCGATGCCGAACTTCACCGGCGTGAGCGCGATGCCCTTCTTCAGCACCGGGCTCGACGCGTTGAACGCGCGCGTCGCCGCGCGGCGCGCGCGGTATTCGCTCGTCGCCTCGAGCTCGGCGATCAGCTCGTGCAGCACGTTGTCCTCGACCGTCTGCCCGTACGGCGTCACGTTGCGCTCCGTCTTGCCGTACAGATTCGCGCGGCGCACGTCGAGCGGATCGCGGCCGAGCGAGCGCGCGACGCTGTCGATGATGTACTCGATCGCGAACGCGCCCTGCGGGCCGCCGAAGCCGCGGAACGCGGTGTTCGACTGCGTGTTCGTCTTTCCGCAGCGACCGACGATCGACACGTCGGGCAGCCAGTACGCGTTGTCGAAGTGGCACACCGCGCGCGTCATCACGGGCCCCGACAGATCGGCGGAGAAGCCGCAGCGCGACGTCATGTCGACCGAGACGCCTTCGATCACGCCCGCGTCGTCGAAGCCGACGTCGTAGTGGTAATGGAAGTCGTGCCGCTTGCCGGTGATCATCATGTCGTCGTCGCGATCGGGGCGCAGCTTCACCGGGCATTGCAGCTTCCACGCGGCGAGCGCCGCGCAGCACGCGAACAGGCCCGATTGCGATTCCTTGCCGCCGAAGCCGCCGCCCATCCGTCGGCATTCGACGAGCACGTCGTGCGACGCGAGCCCGAGCACGCGCGCGACGAGATGCTGCATCTCGCTCGGGTGCTGCGTCGAGCTGTAGACGTGCATCGCGCCGTCTTCCTTCGGCACCGCGTAAGCGATCTGCCCTTCGAGATAGAACTGCTCCTGGCCGCCCAACGTCAGCTCGCCCGTGCCGCGATGCGCGGCGCGCGCGATCTGCGCGGCCGCGTCGCCGCGCGCGAGCTTCATCGGCGGGATCACGTACGAGTCGGCCGCGCGCGCGGCCTGCGCGGTCAGGACCGCCGGCAGCGCGTCGTATTCGATCTGCGCGCGGCGTGCGGCCGCGCGCGCCGCGTCGTGCGACGTCGCGACGACGACGAACATCGGCTGCCCGACGTACTGGACGACGCCGTCGGCAAGCACCGGATCGTCGTGAACGATCGGCCCGCAATCGTTGACGCCCGGAATGTCGGCGGCGGTCAGCACGGCGACGACGCCCGCCGCCGCGCGCACCGCGTCGAGCCGCATCGACACGATCTTCGCGTGCGGCTTCGCGGAGAGGCCGAGCGCCGCGTGCAGCGTGCCCGCGACGAGCGGGATGTCGTCGGTATAGGTCGCGCGCCCGCTCACGTGCAGATGCGCGGATTCGTGCGGACGCGACACGTGGACTTGCTTGAACGCGTCGCGCTCGGCGTCGGCGTCGATGCTCAGGAAAGGTTCGGCTTGCTGATTCATGGTGCGATGCTCCGCTAGGCGTCGATCGGTCAGGAGGCGGCCGGCTCGGCGGCGACTTCGCGCACGTTCACTGCCGCGGCGGGCAGCGGATCGTGCGGGCGGGTCTCCAGCCAGAAGCGGTACAACAGGTTCTTCGCGGTCTCGATCCGGTACGCGCTCGACGCGCGCATGTCGGTGAGCGGCGCGTAGTCGTTCTCGAGCGCGCGCATTGCCGCGAGCGCGGCGGCTTCGTCCCAGACGGCGTCGGCAAGCACGGCCTCCGCGTGCGGCGCGCGCTTCGGTGTCGCAGCCATCCCGCCGAACGCGATGCGCGGCGCGCGGATCGACTCGCCGTCCACGACGCACGCGAATGCCGCGCAGACGGCCGAGATGTCGGAGTCGAAGCGTTTCGACAGCTTGTATGTGCGGAATCGCAGGTTCGCGCGCGCGCCGGCGCGCTTTGGCACCTTCAATGCAACGACGAGCTCGTGCTCGGCCATGTTTTTCCTCTGATAGCCGAGATACAGATCCTCGAGCGGCAGCTCGCGCGTCGCGTCGCCGCCGCGCAGTACGATGCGCGCGCCGAGCGCGATGAGGCCGGGCATCGAATCGCCGATCGGCGAGCCGTTCGCGACGTTGCCGCCCATCGTCCCCGCGTTGCGGATCGGCAGCGACGCGAAGCGCTTCCACATCTCGGTCAGCTCCGGATAGTGCGCCGCGAGCGCCGCATACGCGGCCTCGACCGTCGCGCCCGCGCCGATCTCGATCCAGTCGTCGTCCTCGGCGATCCGACGCAGCTCGGCCACCTGGCCGACGTAGATCACGTCACCCAGATCCCGGAGCTGCTTCGTCACCCACAGGCCGACGTCCGTACTGCCCGCGAGCACGCGCGCCAACGGCTTGTCGGCCTTCAGCCGCGCAAGCGCGTCGAGCGTGCGCGGCGCGTCGAACGAGCGGCCCGCGTGCTCGTAGTGAAACGTGTCGTCGCGGCGCAGCGACGCGAGCATGCGCGCGAGCGCGGCGACGTCGACGGGAGCCTTCGGCGGCGGCGCGTCGAACATCCGCACCGCCGCGTCGACGATCGGCCGGTAGCCGGTGCAGCGGCACAGGTTGCCCGTCAGCGCGTCGGCGATCTCGGCGCGCGGCGGCGGCGTCCGGCCGGCGCGCTGCGCGTCGTGCCCGTGCTTTTCGTACAGCGCCCACATCGACATCGCGAAGCCCGGCGTGCAGAAGCCGCACTGCGAGCCGTGGCATTCGACGAGCGCGTCCTGCGCCGGATGTAGCGTGCCGTCCGGCTGGCGCAAGTCCTCGACCGTGAAAAGCGCGCGGCCGTCGAGCGTCGGCAGGAACTGGATGCACGCGTTGACTGCCTTGAAATCGACGCCGCCCGCGTCGTTCAGCTCGCCGACGACGACCGTGCACGCGCCGCAGTCGCCTTCCGCGCAGCCCTCCTTCGTGCCGGTGCAATGCGCGTCCTCGCGCAGATACTGGAGCACCGTGCGGGTGATGTTCGCGCCGCGGACTTCGCGGATCGCCTGGCGATGATAGAAACGGATCGGCTCACTCATGTCGCGTCGGTCTCGAAAATGGGGACATGCTCGGACGATGGCGGCGCGTGCAGCGCCGAGCCGGCGCGCAGACGGCCGCAGCAGCCGTCGTCATCACAATTCGCACGCTATCACCGTCAAATTCCGGAACCCATAGCCGACCGCGCATGCGGTTTATATCACTGCGGCGATATCCCGCTTTACACACTGTTTAACTAAGCAGTACCTGCAAGAAAACCGGTTTCATGTAAAAATTCGGCTTCCGCATCAAATGGATGCGCGTCTTCGTTCCGTCCCCCAATGTCCGCCGATTCCGCCCCTTCCCCGCGCAGCGCGTTCGCCACGACGCTGCAGATCGTCTCCGTCGTATCGTTCACGTTCGTCTGCTACCTGACCATCGGACTGCCGCTCGCGGTGTTGCCGGGCTTCGTGCATGACGAGCTCGGCTTTTCCGCGATCGTCGCGGGCGCGGCGATCAGCGTGCAGTATTTCGCAACGCTCGCGTCGCGGCCGCTCGCCGGTCGCTGCGCGGACACGCTAGGCCCGAAGCGCACCGTGCTGCGCGGGCTCGCCGCGTGCGGCGCGAGCGGCGCGCTGCTGCTTTCGGCGTTCGCGTTCGCGCGCTGGCCGGCCGCGAGCATCGTGCTGCTCGTCGCGAGCCGGCTCGTGCTCGGCGTCGGCGAGAGTCTCGTCGGCACGGGCGCGATCCTGTGGGGGATCGGCCGCGTCGGCACTGCGCACAACGCACGCGTGATCTCGTGGAACGGCATCGCAACGTACGGCGCACTCGCGATCGGCGCGCCCGTCGGCGTCGCGATCTCGCATGCGCTGATTCCCGCCGTGCTCGGCGTGCTCGTGATCGCGCTCGCCGGCGGCGGCTACTATCTCGCGCGGCTGATCGCGCCCGTGCCGCTCGTGCACGGCGAACGGATGTCGTATGCGAGCGTGCTCACCCGCGTGCTGCCGCATGGCCTCGGTCTCGCGCTCGGCTCGGCCGGCTTCGGCTCGATCGCGACCTTCATCACGCTCTACTACGCCGAACGCCACTGGCCGAACGCGGCGCTGTCGCTGACCGTGTTCGGCACGCTCTTCATCGGCGCGCGCCTGTTGTTCGCGAATACGATCAAAACACACGGCGGATTCCGCGTCGCGATCGTGTCGTTCGCGTTCGAATGCGCGGGCCTCCTGATGCTGTGGCTCGCGCCCGTGCCGCACGTCGCGCTCGTCGGCGCGGCGCTGACGGGCTTCGGTTTCGCGCTGATCTTCCCCGCGCTCGGCGTCGAGGCGGTCGCGCTCGTGCCGCCCGCGAGTCGCGGCGCGGCGCTGTCCGCGTATTCGGTGTTCCTCGATCTGTCGCTCGGGATCACGGGGCCGCTTGCCGGCTACGTCGCCGGCGCGTTCGGCTATCCGCAGGTGTTCCTGTGCGCGGCCGTCGCGGCGGCGGCGGGCGTCGCGCTGTCGACGGCGCTGTATCAGCGGCAGGCGCGCCTGTCCGGCAGCGGCGCGGCCGCCTAGCGGTCCGAATACCACTTCTCGCGAATGTTCCGCGTATCGTTCGGCCGCGCGCCGCACACGTGGATCGCGCAGCAGCGCCTCGCGCGAGCGCGCACGCTGCTGCGCACGACTTCGCTTCCGCTCGCGCAGGTCGCCGCGCAGTGCGGCTACGCGAACGCCGCGCACTTCAGCCACCGCTTCCGCGACACGCACAGTGCAACGCCGGGCGCATACCGGCGGGCGATGCAGGCCGCCTAGGCGGCCCGCGCATTTGCGCTCACGTCACTCGCCGCGCCCCGACAGCGCCTGCTCGAGCGCCGCGACGCCCGCCGGCAGATCGACGGACACCTTCAGATCGACCATCGTGCGGCCGAACGCATGCAGCGTGCGGAACAGGTTGTGCTCGCGGCACTGCTCGCCCATCTGGCCGATCCGCACGATCGGCAGGCCGAACGAGCCCGAAATCTCGACCTGATACTGCTTCGAGATGTGCCCGCAGATGAGCCCCGGCGTGAGACCTTCCGGCACCGCGATGCCGACGACCGAATTCAGCCGGCACGACTGGGGCGCGTAGAGCTCGAGCCCCATCCCCATAACCCCCGCCTGCAGCGCGAGGGAGCAGCGCAGATGGCGCGCGTAGCGGTTCTCGAGCGTCTCCGCGCAAACGAGCCGCAGCGCCTCGTGCAGCGCGAGCACGCCGGACACGGGCGCCGTGTAGTGGTAGCCGGCGTTGTGCCAGAAGTGCTCGGCGAGCGCCATGTCGAGGCACCAGTGCGTGTTCGGCTCCGGGCGGCTCTTCATCCGCTCCCACGCAGCGTCGGAGAACGCGATCAGCGACACGCCCGGAATCGACGACAGCCCCTTTTGCCCCCCCGTGATCACGGCGTCGATGCCCCACGCATCCATGTCGAGCGGCATCGTCGACAGCGTGCAGACTGCGTCGACGACGACGAGCGCGCCTGCCGTCTTGGCGATCGCCGCGATTTCCTTCAGATGGCGGTTCCAGACGGTGTTCGACGTCTCGCCATGGACGATCGTGACGATCTCCGGGCGCTCGCGCGCGATCGCGCCGGCGATTTCGTCGAGGCTCGCGACGGAACGGTCGGGCACGTCGATCGTCGCGACGTCCGCGCCGACGCGCGTCGCCATCTCGGCCATCCGCGCGCTGAAAAAGCCGTTCTTGATCGACAGCACCTTGGCGCCGCGCCACGCGAGATTCGAGATCGCCATCTCCATCGCGGCGGAGCCGGGGCCCGCGACGCCCAACACCCACTTCGTGCGCGTCTGGAACACGTAGCGCGCCATTTCCTTCACCTGCTCGATGATCTTCGCCATCGTCGCGCCCAGATGGTTGATCACGATCGTGTTCGCCTTCGCGACCGCGGCCGGGATCGGCACGGGACCGGCGCCCATCATGAGGAGCGGTTCTTCGGGCAGGATCGCGTCGAGCGGAACGACGACGGGACAGGGAATCGGCGAGTAATCGGTCGTGGACATGGGCTAGGCGGAACAACAGGTTGAGAATGCGGTAATCGGTCGATCATTCCGCGAACCGTTGCAATGCGCAAGTGTTTTGATCGACGCGAGCTTCGGATGCGTGCGCGGCGCCAAGCAGCGCAACGACGCGGCCCCGCTGTTCGGCCCAGCCGCCGGCGGGCGGCCGAACGTCGCGGCGGACCGCCGGCCCGCCGCGCGGCGAGGCGGACGCCCGGCCTGTCGACTTCGACAGGCCACCTGCGACGAATCCGGGCTTGACGCCCGCCGACCGCCCGGCATTCATCCGACCGTCCGTGCTTTTTTTCGCGCGACGGCCTCGGAAAAATCCCGCCGCTTCCGCTCGAATAGGCCAAATCGGCATCCCCCTACTAAATCGAAAAATCATTCTTTGCAAGCCGAATCGTCAAACTTCCCGAAAAATCTTGCATTAATCATTCGATGCAATGCAGCAAATTTATTTGTTCCGCACCGGAAAAGAACTGATGACGGCATTGCAATTCACACACAAAAATCACCAAAAAAATACACCGCCGGCATCCTGCGCGCGGCGCTCCGCACTCCGAACCAGCGGAGTCCCGGTTTGGAAACGGTACCGCGTCAGCCGCTCCGTTCAGCCGCCTCACCAGGATTAAAACCACTGCAACCATCGAATATCGCCCGCGCAAATCTCGGAATCGGTTCACACCCCATAAATCAGGTTCGACGAGACCGCCAGCCGATTTATTACATTCGGGATGAAATAATTATTTAGTTGACTGATGCAGTCAGCTTATTGAACAATTTGTCCAGCCTTCGATGATTTGACATTTAAGACAAGCCCTGTGCTGATCCGACAGCCTGCGGCTCGCCATGATCGAAGGCGTAAAACACAACATAATCATTTAATGGGCCAACGAAAGCTATGAACCAAATCCAGACCATGCGTGTTTTCGTATGTGTTGCAGAACTGCAGAGCTTCCGGCGGGCGGCGCGGAAGCTCGGCGTATCGAATGCGCTCGTCACGCGTTCGATCGCGATGCTCGAAACCCATCTGAACACGCGTCTCATCCATCGCAC
The DNA here is from genome assembly GCF_001522845.1 of Burkholderia sp. BDU5. Classification (NCBI taxonomy): domain Bacteria; kingdom Pseudomonadati; phylum Pseudomonadota; class Betaproteobacteria; order Burkholderiales; family Burkholderiaceae; genus Burkholderia; species Burkholderia sp. BDU5. The sequence continues at coordinate 138,995 of NZ_LOWC01000045.1, forward strand.
GACGCGCAATCTGTCGCTGACGGAAGCGGGCATCCGCTACCTCGACGGCTGCCGGGCGCTACTCGAGGAGTTCGATCAGCTCGAGGCTTCCGTCGAGCGGGCGGTTCACGAGCCCGTCGGCACACTGCGCGTCGCCGTGTCCGGGTTGCTGTCGCCCGGCCGGGTCACTCCCCTCGTCGACAGCTACCGTCGTCAGTACCCGAAGGTGCGCGTACAGCTGACGCTGACCGAAGGTCCGCTCGACGTGATCGAAGCCGGCTATGACGCGGGCCTCGTCACGGGCGGCCGTCTCGACGGCAATCCAGCGCTGATCGGCCATCCGCTGATGCCGAACACGCTCGCGCTGTGCGCCGCGCCTTCGTATATCGAACGGCACGGCGCGCCGCACCGTCCGGACGATCTCGTCCGCCATTCGTGCATCGCGCTGCCGGCCGACCAGCACTCGTCGACCTGGCGCTTCGTCGATCCGGACCACTTCACGCACGTCGTGTCGCTGCAGCCCGTCTACACGGTCAACAGTGCGTCGATGGTGCGCGCGGCGACGCTCGCCGGCACCGGCATCTCGGTGCTGCCGGAAAGCTACATCGCTGACGCGCTCGAAAGCGGCGAGCTCGTGCGGATCCTCGGCGACTACCGGATCGACGATCCCGACACGCAGTTGTCGATCGTCTATCCGAACCGCCAGTTCCTGCCGGCGCGCACCCGCAGCTTCGTCGAGCACGCGCTGTACCACCTCGGCGGCCAGAAGACCGAAACGAACGGCCACTACTTCATGCGCGAGGCCGGCACGGCCAAGCGTCCCGACGTCGTCGCCGGGCTCCAGTGACGCCCGACTGAAGTAAACTGATGCGCACCTTTACCGGAGGCAAAGCGTGCGCATCATTCTTTTCAGCAGCCGGCAGTACGACCACGACTCGTTCGACGCCGCCAATCAATCGTTCGGCTACCGGCTGCATTTCCAGCCTTCCCATCTCGATGCGGAGACGGCGGTCCTCGCGCGCGGCTACGAGGTCGTGTGTCCGTTCGTCAACGACACGCTCGACGCGGCCGTGCTCGGGGCGCTCGCCGCGGGCGGCACTCGCGTCGTCGCGCTGCGCTCGGCGGGCTTCAACCACGTCGACCTCGCGGCGGCCGCCCGGCTCGGGCTCACCGTCGTGCGCGTGCCCGCGTACTCGCCGCACGCGGTCGCCGAGCACGCGGTCGCGTTGATCCTCGCGCTCAACCGACGCCTGCCGCGCGCCGTCGCGCGCACCCGCGAAGGCGATTTCTCGCTGAACGGGCTGCTCGGCTTCGATCTCTTCGGCAAGACGGTCGGCGTGGTCGGTACGGGCCTCATCGGCAGCGTGTTCGCGCGGATCATGGCGGGCTTCGGGATGCGCGTGCTCGCGCATTCGCTGCCGCCGCACGACGATGCGCTGATCGCGCTCGGCGTGCGCTACGTGACACTCGACGCGCTGCTCGCGGAATCGGACATCGTGAGCCTGCACTGCCCGCTGATGCCCACCACCCATCATCTGATCGACGCCGACGCGCTTGCGCGAATGAAGCCGGGCGCGATGCTGATCAACACGAGCCGCGGCGGGCTCGTCGACACGCAGGCGCTGATCGACGCGCTGAAGACGGGCCAGCTCGGGCACCTCGGGCTCGACGTCTATGAGGAGGAAAGCGGACTCTTCTTCGAAGACCATTCCGACCGCCCGCTGCAGGACGACGTGCTCGCGCGGCTGCTGACGTTCCCGAACGTGATTGTCACGTCGCACCAGGCATTCTTCACGCGCGAGGCCCTCGCGGAGATCGCGCATACGACGCTGTCGAACATCCGCGCGTGGCAGGACGGCACGCCGCAGAACGTCGTCGACGCTGCACGGCAGGGGTGACGGCGAGCGCAGCCGAGCCTCATCAAGTCGGCTGAACCCCTTATTGGCGCGTCGCGCGAGTCTGCTATCGTTGCGGCGATTCGCCTCCACCCGCCTTGCCAGTCCATCATGCGTTTCGACGAACCCGCGATCGCCGCCGTCTATCGGGCGATCTTCGAGCGGCGCGACATGCGCCATTTCACGTCCGCCCCGGTCGATCCCGCCGTGCTCGCCCGCCTGCTGCGCGCCGCGCATCACGCGCCGAGCGTCGGCTTCATGCAACCGTGGCGCTTCATCCGCGTGACCGATCCCGCGCTGCGCGAACGCATCCACGGGCTCGTCGACGCGGAGCGCCGCGCGACCGCCGATGCGCTCGGCGAGCGCCACGATGAATTCATGCGGCTGAAGGTCGAAGGCGTGCGCGAATGCGGCGAGCTCCTCGTCGTCGCGCTCGCCGACGGACGCGAGCGGCACGTCTTCGGCCGCCGCACGCTGCCGGAGATGGACCTCGCGTCGGCTGCGTGCGCGATCCAGAACATGTGGCTCGCCGCTCGCGCCGAAGGGCTCGGGATGGGCTGGGTGTCGCTCTTCGACGTCGACGCGCTCCGCCGGCTGCTCGCGATGCCCGACGGCGCGAAACCGATCGCCGTGCTGTGCCTCGGTCACGTCGATGCGTTCTATGCGAAGCCGATGCTCGAAGAGGCGCGCTGGGCCGCGCGGCTGCCGCTCGACGAATGCCTGTACGAAAACGCGTGGAACGCCGCGCCGATGCCTGCGCGCAACACCTGATCAGGCCCCGAACACGGGGGTTTTCCCTGAGATAAAATCGCGGCTGTCCCGAGCGCTTCCATCGGCGCGCCGCATCCCGCGGCGCCGGAGGCGGCGGCCCTCCCGCGAGTCTCCGATGCCACTGCCCCTGTTCGCCCTTGCCGTTGCCGCATTTGGTATCGGTACCACCGAGTTCGTCATCATGGGCCTCCTGCCGAACGTCGCGCGCGATCTCGGCGTGTCGATTCCGGCGGCGGGCATGCTCGTGTCCGGTTATGCGCTCGGCGTCACGATCGGCGCGCCGATCCTCGCCGTCGTCACCGCGAAGATGCCGCGCAAGGCGGCGCTCCTCGCGCTCATCGGCGTGTTCATCGTCGGCAATCTCTTTTGCGCGGTCGCACCCGGCTACGCGTCGCTGATGATCGCGCGCGTCGTCACCGCGTTCTGCCACGGCGCGTTCTTCGGGATCGGCTCGGTCGTCGCGAGCAGCCTCGTCGCGCCGAACAAGCGCGCGCAGGCGATCGCGCTGATGTTCACGGGCTTGACGCTCGCGAACGTGCTCGGCGTGCCGCTCGGCACCGCGCTCGGGCAGGCGTTCGGCTGGCGCGCGACGTTCTGGGCCGTCACCGGCATCGGCGCGCTCGCGGCGGCGGCGCTCGCCGTCTGCGTGCCGAAGCGCCTCGAGATGCCCGCGGCGGGCATCGCGCGCGAGTTCGGCGTGCTGCGCAATCCACAGGTGCTGATGGTGCTCGGCATCAGCGTGCTCGCATCGGCGAGCCTCTTCACCGTGTTCACGTACATCACGCCGATCCTCGAAGACGTGACGCGCTTCACGCCTCACGACGTCACGCTCGTGCTGCTGCTCTTCGGCCTCGGCCTGACGGTCGGCGGCACGGTGGGCGGCAAGCTCGCCGACTGGCGGCGGATGCCGTCGCTCGTCGCGACGCTCGCCGCGATCGGCGTCGTGCTCGCCGCGTTCGCGGGCACGATGCACGCGCCGTTGCCTGCGCTCGCGACGATCTTCGTATGGGGCGTGCTCGCGTTCGCGATCGTGCCGCCGCTGCAGATCCTGATCGTCGATCGCGCGAGCCACGCGCCGAATCTCGCGTCGACGCTCAACCAGGGCGCGTTCAATCTCGGCAACGCGCTCGGCGCCTGGTTGGGCGGCGCCGCGATCCACGCGGGCGTGCCGCTCGCGAAGCTGCCGTGGGCGGGCGCCGCGCTCGCGGCGGCGGCGCTCGCGCTGACGTTGTGGTCGGCGTCGCTCGAACGGCGCGCGATCGCGGGGCCCGCCGAATGCGCGTGACGCCGACGGCGACGTTTCGTTCGCCGCGCGCACCGAACGCCGCCGTTCCCGCAGCACACGCTCGTCCTCGCGCATGCCCGACCGACGCGTCGGCTCCGCCGGACCGCGCAACACGCATCGCGATGGAGCGATTCCGCCCGCCGGTGTAGCATCACGGCCGTTATGAAGACGATCCTCACCCGCGATTTCCTCGCGCTCATTCTCAGCGTCGCCGTGGTCGGCCTGGGCACGGGCGCCACGCTCCCCCTCACCGCACTCGCGCTCACCGAAGCGGGCCACGGCACCGACATCGTCGGCATGCTGACCGCCGCGCAGGCAGGCGGCGGCCTCGTCGTCGTGCCGTTCGTGTCGGCGATCACGAAGCGTCTCGGCGCGCGGCAGGTCATCGTCGCATCGGTGCTCGTGCTCGCCGCGGCGACCGCGCTGATGCAGTTCACGTCGAGCCTCGTCGTCTGGGGCGTGCTGCGCGTCGTCTGCGGCGCGGCGCTGATGCTGCTCTTCACGATCGGCGAGGCGTGGGTCAACCAGCTCGCCGACGATGCGACGCGCGGACGCGTCGTCGCGATCTACGCGACGAACTTCACGCTGTTCCAGATGGCGGGCCCCGTGCTCGTCAGCCAGATCGCCGGGATGACGAACGCGCGCTTCGCGCTGAGCGGCGCGCTCTTCCTGCTCGCGCTGCCGTCGCTCGCGTCGATCCGCAAGACGCCTGTCGGCGACGAGCCGCATCACGAAGCGCACGATCGCTGGACGCGCGTGATGCCGAAGATGCCCGCGCTCATCGTCGGCACCGCGTTCTTCGCGCTGTTCGACACGCTCGCGCTGTCGCTGTTGCCGCTCTTCGCGATGGAGCGCGGCGTCGCGAGCGATACGGCCGTGCTGCTCGCGGCGATCCTGCTGTTCGGCGACACCGCGATGCAGTTCCCGATCGGCTGGCTCGCCGACAAGCTCGGCCGCGAACGCGTGCACATCGGCGCGGGCTGCGTCGTGCTCGCGCTGCTGCCGCTCCTGCCCGCCGTCGTCGCGACGCCGTGGCTCTGCTGGCCGCTTCTCTTCGTGCTCGGCGCGGCGGCGGGCAGCGTCTACACGCTGTCGCTCGTTGCATGCGGGCAGCGCTTTCGCGGCTCGGCGCTCGTGACGGCGAGCTCGCTCGTGTCGGCGTCTTGGAGCGCGGCGAGCTTCGGCGGGCCGCTCGTCGCGGGCGCGCTGATGAAGCAGTTGGGCGGCGATGCGCTGATCGGCGTGCTGATCGTGTCGGCGCTCGCGTTCGTCGGCGCGGCGCTGTGGGAGCGGCGCGCGTTGCCGGTGCAAGCCGCTCGGCAAGAGCGGTGACGCGATGCGGTGATCGCGTCGATCAAGATGGCCGTGGTCGTCGCGTCGAGCACGCGAATGCGTTCTGACACGCACACCGCCCGAGGCTCCCACCATCGATGCGCGACGCGAATCCGTCACGCGAGAGCATCGAGCGAAACGGCGCGCCCGTGTCGATGCTCGCCCCCGTCCACTGGCGTCGCGCCGGGCGACACCGGGTCCAATCGCGCGGCGGTATCGCGAAACCAAGACACGATGCCAAAACAACGCGGGCGCTTGCAGCCTCGAAGCCGCAAGCGCCCGATTCGATGACCGCGCGCCGTCCTTTCGCACCGCCCTTTTGCGACGTCGATCGCACAAGGCGTCGCGGCCCGCTGCGCGCCCTACCGCGTCATCAGCTCAACGCCGGCAGAATCTTCCCGACGCACGTGCCGAAGCCGACGCGATACCCATCGCCCTCGCACCAGCCGGCAAGCGTCAGCTCGTCGCCGTCTTCGATGAACGTGCGCGTGCCGCCGCTCGCGAGCGCGATCGGCTCCTTGCCGTTCCACGTCAGCTCGAGCAGGCTGCCGAACGAATCCTGCGTCGGCCCGCTGATCGTGCCCGAGCCCATCAGATCGCCGACCCGCGTGTTGCACCCCGACACCGTGTGATGCGCGAGCTGCTGCGCCATCGTCCAGTACATGTGTTTGAAGTTCGTGCGCGAGATCGCCGTCGCGTCCGCCGCGCCGTCCGGCTTCAGGCGCACTTCGAGCTCGACGTCGAACGCGTGCTTGCCGCCGTGGCGCAGATACGCGAGCGGCTCCGGCTCCTGCTTCGGCTGCTCGGTGCGGAACGGCTCGAGCGCGTCGAGCGTGACGATCCACGGCGAAATCGACGTCGCGAACGTCTTCGCGTTGAACGGCCCGAGCGGCACGTATTCCCATTGCTGGATGTCGCGCGCGCTCCAGTCGTTCAGGAGCACCATTCCGAAGATGTGCGACTCCGCGTCCTCGCACGCGATCGGCTCGCCGAGCGCATTGCCGCGGCCGACGACGAAGCCCGTCTCCAGCTCGATGTCGAGCTTGCGGCACGCGCCGAACACCGGGCGATCGCCGTCCGGCAGCTTCAGTTGCCCATTCGGCCGGCGCACCGGCGTACCGCTCACGACGACCGACGACGCCCGGCCGTTGTAGCCGATCGGCATCTCGGACCAGTTCGGCAACAGCGCATTCTTCGGATCGCGAAACATCGAGCCGACGTTCGTCGCGTGCTCCTTCGACGAGTAGAAATCGGTGTAGCCGGGAATGTCGATGGGCAGATGCAGCGTCGCGTCGCGCTGCGCGACGAGCACGCGCGCGCGCAGCACGGCGTCGTCGCGCAACCGCGCATCGCCGCGCTCGAAGAGCGCGCTCAACTGGATGCGCACGCTGCGCCACGCGTCGCGGCCGAGCGCGATGAAGTCGTTCAGCGACGGCCGCTCGAACACGGCCGCTCCGCCCTGCACCGTCAGCAGGCCCGCGCGTGCGAGCTCGGCGAGATCGACGATCGCATCGCCGAGCGCGACGCCCGCGCGACGCGCCGGATGGCGCGCATCGCTGAAGATGCCGAACGGCAGGTTCTGGATCGGGAAATCGCACGCGGCGTCGTTCGCCGCGTCGAGCCAGCTCTTACGGGAAGGATCGAGGGTCGCGCGCAGCGCGCCGGGGATAGCGCTCATCGTTGCTCCGGGTTGAAGTGTTTTTCGAGGCCTTGCCAGCATTCGAAGTAGTTCGCCTGCAATTGCGCCGTGTCGAGCGCGAAGCGCGTCGGACGGATCAGCGTGCGGGTCTCGAACATGAACGCCATCGTGTCGCCGACCTTGTTCGGCTTCGACGTATCGATCGAAGAAGCCTTCTCGAACGTGTCCGCATCCGGCCCGTGGCCCGACATGCAGTTGTGCAGGCTCGCGCCGCCCGGCAAGAAGCCTTCCGCCTTCGCGTCGTAGACGCCGTGCACGAGGCCCATGAACTCGCTCGCGACGTTGCGATGGAACCACGGCGGGCGGAACGTATCCTCGGCCGCGAGCCAGCGCGGCGGGAAGATCACGAAGTCGATCGCGTCGACGCCCGGCGTATCGCTTTGCGACTGCAGCACGAGGAAGATCGACGGATCCGGATGGTCGTAGCTGATCGAGCCGATCGTGTTGAAGTGACGCAGGTCGTACTTGTACGGCGCGTAGTTGCCGTGCCACGCGACGACGTCGAACGGCGAATGATCGATGTCCGCGCGCCAAAGCCGGCCGTTTAGCTTCGCGACGAGCTCGAACGCGCCTTCGCGGTCTTCGTACGACGCGTTCGGCGTCAGGAAATCGCGCGGATTCGCAAGCCCGTTCGAACCGATCGGCCCGAGATCCGGCAGCCGCAGCAGCGCGCCGAAGTTCTCGCAGAGATAGCCGCGCGCGTGCCCGTCCGGCAACGCGACCGAGAAGCGCACGCCGCGCGGGATCACCGCGATCTCGAACGGCTCGACGTCGAGCCGGCCAAGCTCCGTCATGATGAAGAGCCGCCCTTCCTGCGGGACGATCAAGAGCTCGCCGTCCGCGCTGTAGAAGAAGCGGTCGCGCATCGAGCGGTTCGCCGCGTACAGATGAATCGCGCAGCCGCTCATCGCGGCGGCGGAGCCGTTGCCCGCCATCGTCACCCAGCCGTCGACGAAATCGGTCGGCTGCGCGGGCATCGGCAGCGGGTCCCAGCGCAACTGGTTCGGCGGCGTCGGCGGCACGTCGTCCGAATCGCCGAAGTCGGCGACGATCCGACGCTCGCCGGACACGAGCTCGAACGGCCGATGCACGGCGGCCGGCCGGATCCGGTACAGCCACGACCGGCGGTTGTGGCCGCGCGGCGCAGTGAACGCGGTGCCGGACAGCTGCTCCGCATAGAGCCCATACGGCGCGCGCTGCGGCGAGTTGCGCGCGTGCGGCAGCGCGCCCGGCAGCGCCTCGGTCGCGAATTCGTTCGCGAAGCCGCTCTGGTAGCCCGCTTCGCCCGGTTTCGAAAAATCCAGTGTCATGATTGTCGTTCTCTCCATTCAAGCGACGTTCGGCGCGGCCGCGCCGCGCCGCCGCGTCACGCTCGCGAGGCCGATCACGAAGACGGCCGAGCACAGCACCGGCACGGCCGCCGCGTGAAACAGCGCATCGTTCGACCAGCCAAGTGCGATCAGTTGCCCGCCGACGAGCGGCCCGAGCACGGAGCCGACGCGGCCCACGCCGAGGCTCCAGCCGATGCCCGTCGAGCGCAGCGACGTCGGGTAATGACGGCCCGCGAGCGCGTTGACCGCGGGCTGTCCGCCGACGATGCAAAAGCCGCCGACGAACACGGCTGCGAGCAGCCAGGGAAACGCATGCGCGACCGAGCCGATCAGGCCGACCGCGATCGTCGCGCATGCGAAGCACGCGAGCAGCACGCGCGCGAAGCCGTGCCGTTCGATGAACCAGCCGAGCGACAGCGTACCGATCACGCCGCCCGTCTGCAGCACCGTGCCGACGACGACGGCCGTGCCGCTCGCGTAGCCCGCGTCGCGCATCACGCTCGGCGCGACGTAGCCCATCGCCTGCGCATCGAAGCCGCCGATCACGAGACACGGCCCGCAGCGCGCGAGCGGCATCACGTGAAACGCGGGCCGGTGCATTTCGTCGAGCACGCGTGCGGCGGCGGGCGCGGTCATTTCGGCGCCGACGCGCCGGGCGCGCCGTCGAGCGTCATCGCGCCGCCGCGCGCGAGCGCCATCGCTTCGCGCAGCACGTCGAGATCGCCGACCTGGTTCGCGAGCAGCAGGATCAGCTTCGCGTTGACGAGCTGGCTCTCGCTGTCGGGCAAGTCGCGGTGCATGTCGATCAGCGCTTCGTAGAATGCGTCCGGATCGGACAGACGCAAGCGAGCGTCGAGGTGCATCGGGTGTCTCCTGGTCTCTGTCGATATGTGTTGCTCACGCGTTGCAGATCGCGCGCGCGAGCGCCGCGCGCACCGCGCTCGCGTCCGCCGCGCGAAAGCGCGCGCAGACGTGCTGGTCCGGACGCAGCAGGTAGAACGTGCCGGGATGCGCGTCGTAGCGCTGCGCGGCGAGCCCTTCGCTGTCCTCGATCACGTCGATGCCCGCCACCGCGCGCGCTTCGCCCTTCGGCACGACGAGCACGGGCGCGACGGGCAGCGCGTGGCCGCGCGTCGCGTCGACGAGCGCGGGCGCATCGCCGATCGAGCCGAACAGGACGCCGGCGAAGCCGTCCTTCAGATGCCGCAGCAGCCAGCCGGGCTCGCCGTTCGCGAGCACGGGCGCATCGAGCGCGACCGCACCCGGAACCGGCGCGCGTTCGAACGCGTCGCCCGCGCGATCGGGCGTATTGAGCGGCGAGTCGGCGAGCACCGCCGGCACCGACAGCCGGCCGCTGTTGACGAGCTTGCGCGCGAACTCGCAATCGCGCGCAAGCTTGAGCGTCGCGTCGCGGAACACGCGCGAGATCGGGCTCTTCGGCGTGATGAAATCGGTCGAGCGCGTCGAGTTGCGGATGTTCTCGTCGGCCGCGAATTCGCGCTCGCTGGCGTACGTGTCGAGCAGGCGATCGGGCGCCTGGCCGTCGAGCACGAGCTTCAGCTTCCACGCGAGGTTGTCGGTGTCCTGCACGCCGCTGTTCGCGCCGCGCGCGCCGAACGGCGACACGCCGTGCGCCGAGTCGCCCGCGAACAGCACGCGGCCGTGCCGGAAGCTGCCCATCCGCTGGCAGCGGAACGTATAGACGCTCACCCATTCGAGCTCGAACTCGACGTTGGGCCCGAGCAGCGCGCGCACGCGCGAAACCACACGCTCCGGCGCTTTCTCGGCGACGGGATCGGCGTCCCAGCCGAGCTGGAAATCGATGCGCCACATGTCGTCCGGCTGACGGTGCAGCAGCACCGACTGATTGCGATGGAACGGCGGATCGAACCAGAACCAGCGCTCGGCCGGAAACGGCGCCTTCATCTTCACGTCGGCGATCAGGAAACGGTCCTTGAACGTGCGGCCGCGGCTGTCGAGGCCCATCATCGCGCGCAGCGGGCTCTTCGAGCCGTCGGCCGCGATCACGTAGCGCGCGCGCAGCGTGTACGGCCCTTCCGGCGTGTCGATTTCGAGCTCCGCATGGTCGGGCGTCTGCCGGATTCCCGTCACGCGGTTCTTCCAGCGCAGATCGAGATTCGGCAGCTCGAACGCGCGCTCGGCCAGATAGCCCTCGACGTAGTATTGCTGCAAGTTGACGAACGCCGGCCGCGCGTACCCGGCCTCGGGCAGCAAGTCGAACGCGTAAATCAGTTCGTCTTGCAGGAACACCTTGCCGACGTGCCAGCTCACGCCCTTCTGCGCCACCCGCTCGCCGCAGCCGAGACGATCGAAGATCTCGAGCGTGCGCTTGGCGAAGCAGATCGCGCGCGAGCCGGTCGACAGCGTGTCGTCGTCGTCGAGCACCACGACGGGCACGCCCTGCTGCGCGAGATCGATCGCCGCCGCGAGCCCGACGGGCCCCGCGCCGACGACGACCGCCGGGTGCGGCTCGCCCGCGTCGGCGCCGGCGGCGCGCGGACGATAATCGAACTTGAGCGTCTGATAATCGATAGTCATGATCGCCGCCCGCCGTGCTCAGCCTTCCAGGGTTTGCCACATGTCCTTGTCGCGCTCGGCCGTCCAGATCCGCGGATCCGGATATTGCGTGGCCTCGTCGAACGCGCGCGTCACGTCGAACGGCATGCAGTGGTCGAAGATCACCCACTCGCCGAACTTCGGCTTCAGCTCCGCATACGATTCCTTGTAGATCGCGTTCAAATCCTTGCCCGCCGCCGCACCGGACTTCACCTTCGCGTACAGCTCGCTCACGAACGCGCGCGTGCCCGCGAGGCCGTCCGCGACTTCCTGCGGCGTCTTCAGCGCGGCGCCGCGGCCCGGCACGAGCTTCTCCGGCTTGAGCGCCGCGATCGCGTCGAGCGTGTGCGGCCAGTCCTGGAAATACGCATCGCCCGCATACGGCGTCGCGCCGTATTCGACGAGGTCGCCCGACAGCAGCACCTTCTCCTGCGGCAGCCACACGACCGTGTCGCCCTTCGTGTGACCGCGGCCAAGCTGCATGATCCTCACTTCGAGCTTGCCGAGCCAAAGCGTCATCTCGCCCTTGAACGTGAGCGTCGGCCACGTGAGGCCCGGCACCGACTCGACCGAGCGGAACAGGCGCGGAAAGCGCTCGATCTCGCTCTTCATGTCGGCCGCGCCGCGCTCGACGATCAGGTCGCGCGTGTCCTGGCTCGCGATCACATGATCGGCACCGTACGCGGACGCGCCCAGCACCCGCACCGCGTGGTAGTGCGTGAGCAGCACGTACTTGATCGGCTTGTCGGTGACTTCGCGGATCCGCCGGATCACGTCCTCGGCCATCACGGGCGTCGCCTGCGTGTCGGCGACGAGCACCGCGTCGTCGCCGACGATGATCCCCGTGTTCGGATCGCCTTCCGCCGTATAGGCGTACGCGTGCTCGGACAGGCGTTCGAACGTCACCTTCTTCTCGGTCAGGTCCGCCTGCGATGCAAATTTCTTGTCACCCGCCATCTGTCGCTCCTTGCTCCGTATTGAGGGATGCGCCGCTTTCGTCGGACAAGCGGCGCGTCTGACTGCTTGATCTATGTCAACGTCATGATTTACGAATAGTAAAACCAATTACGATTAGTGAAATTAACGTATACCCTAGGCGCTGGCGCGGAGCCAATAGCGGAGCCAATATCGATATGAACAACTCGCGCAGCCAATCGCGCCCGGCGCTGCTACTATCGTTCATATACGGTGGCCGTTTCGGCCACATTTCTTCCATCCGGAGTCCATGGTTCCGCCCACCATTCCCGAACTCGTCGCCCGTGCGGGCAAGCTGCCGTTCCTGTGTGAGCACCTCGCACTCGACGACGGCGCGCAAAGCGCGTACGCGCACCTGCGCGATCTCAAACTGGAAAGCGCATACGAGCCCATCTACGACGTGTCGATGCCGGGCGCGCCGCAATCGACATCGCTCACCGACGCGATCGAGCGCTACGGCGACGAACTCGGCTTCCAGGCGATCACGCACATGGGCGGCGCGCCGTTCGATCCGATCGATGCCGTCGCCGACGATCAGGAGCTCGTCGCGCTCGACCGGCTCGCGCGCAGCCTGCACGCGATCAACTTCTTCGGCGCGCAGCGGCACGGACTGCTGTTCCTGCGCGTGCACGAGCGGCTGCTGAAGAGCGTCAAGTACGACCACGGCAAGCACTTCTCGAGCGTGCTCGAGGGGTTCGGGCTGTCGCCCGAGCGCGTCGTGATCGAGCTGCCGGCCGCGGCCGTCGCGCACAAGACGTTCCTCGGCTATCTGACGAAGAGTTATCAGCACTACGGCTTCAAGGTCGCTGACAAGCTGCCCGATCCGGGGCGGATCCTCGCCGTCGAATCGGACATGGCGCGGCCCGACTACATCAAGATGGACGCCGCGATCGCGCTGCGGGAAGGGATGGTGAAGGCGCTCGTCGGCTATGCGCATCGCGTGCGCATTCCGCTCATCTTCGATCACGTCGTCGACGAGACGCAGTTCGAGCTGCTGCGTCAGTACGACGTGCGGCTCGTGCAAGGACCGGTGTTCTCGCAGCCGGCCGCGGTTTGACGGATCGGGGAATGCTTGGTGCACGGTGCGTCGAGCGGGACGAACGCGATGTGTTGCGCGACTTGTGCGGCGCCGCGCGGCGCTTGCAGCGTCGCATCTGAAAAGTTGGAACCGTCGAAATCGCTGACCGCGCCTCGCGCCGGCGACCCTCGCCGCGCCTGACGCGCTCGACCCACGTGCCGCACGCCCGATACGATGCAGCGCCGGAAAGCGCCCGCATCGCCTCGGCGCCCCTGGCCGCGCCCGCGCTACGTCAGGTCAGTCGCCGCCGTCGCCGAACACCGGCAGATCGCCCGCCACGTCGAGACCGGGGATGCGGCTCGCGTACCACGTGTGCGCTTTCGGCCGGATCGCCGACGGATCGTCGAGCGTCGCGTAATTGACCTCGACTGTCGCAGGCGCATTCGACAGCCGGTATTCGAGCTGCGCGCCGCACTGCGGGCAGAAGCGCCGCTCACCCCATGCACTCGACGCGTACACGCGCGGCTCGCCCTTCACATACTCGAACGCGCCGATCGGCACCGTTGCCCACGCGAGCACGGCGGCGCCCGTCGTCCGCTGGCACAGCCTGCAATGGCAGAAACCCGCGTGGGTGGGCACGCCGACGAGCCGGTAACGAATCGCGCCGCACGCGCACCCGCCTTCCAACAATTCCGAGCCCGACATCGTGGACCTCCTGTTCACGTTGCGCATGGATGCCGCAGTGGGAAGCAATGTCTACGATACAACCGATTACGGTCGACTGCTGCATTGCATTGCAGCGTGGAGCGGGGCATCGGATTGCGCTGGGTTGGAGCGATCGTGTTGGATCTTATGTGCTGGATCGCGTGTGCTGAGTTGCGTTTGCCGGGTTGCATGCGCCGATTGGCGTGTGCCGAGGCGGGTGCAGGGCTGCGCGTGTCGGGCTGCGTGCGCCGGATTGCGAGCGGCAAGCCGCAGCGTTGCCCGTGAGCCGCCGTCACACGACCGTCCGCAAAGCGAAGGGGCCACGTCGGATCGAGACGTTCACGCGCGCGACGCCGACACGCGCTGCAAGACGCGGCCGCGCCCGCAAGCGACACGGCGCGCCGCTCGCGCGAGCGGCCCCTTGCGGCATCGACAATATCCGCCCGCGCCGCCACGGCCGGCACGTCGAATTTCACGCGTCGGACGACGAAGATGAGCGCGACGCTAAACGGCAGCACTCGCCGCACGCTACGCGCCGGCAACTTGCACCGGCAACTGTGCCGACGTCGCCGCCGATTCACGCGGTTGCCGGCTCGGCACCGTGCTATTGCCGATCGCACGGGCTACTTGCTACTTGCGACCGGCAACAGCAACAAACCACCGGCGAAAGCCGCAACGCCGAACGATGAACAGCCACCCGCCGCCGCTCGCGCATGACCGCCGGCATGCCGGCCTACGCCGGCTGCCCGAGCCGCCGTGCGAGGGCCTTGAGCTTCGGGCCGATCTTGTTGCGAAACACGTCCTCGCCCATCGACGACGCAGGCCCGCTGCAGCTGAGAATCAGCCAGCGCCCCTCGCGCGGCTCGCGAAACGGCACCGCGATCGCATTCACGTCCTCGTGCCAGTCGCGAAACGAATAGCAGCAGCCGTCAGCGGCGAATTCCTCGACCGCGCGCTCCGCCGCCGCGACGAGCGCGGCGCCCGCCCGCCCCTTCCCCGCTGTCTTGCGCAGCTCCGCGAATAACGCCGCGCGCACATCCGGTGGCTGCACGGCGAGATACGCGCGCCCCATCGAGCTCGTCAGCATCGACAGCCGCGACCCGGACGCAAGCCCGAGCGTCAGCGCCGTCTCGCTGCGGATCGTCTCCAGGTAGATCATGTCGAGACCGTCGCGGCAGCCGAGCGACACCGCCGCGCCGATCTCGCGCGCGAGCGCCTGCATGTGCGGCCGCGCGAGCGCGAGCGTGTCGGAGCCCGCGAGCAGCGCATAGCCGAGCGACAGCACGCCTGCGTCGAGCGCGTACTTGCCGAGCGCGTCGTCGTAGCGCAGATAGCCAAGCACGGTAAGCGTGTACGCGAGCCGGTTGACAGTCGCCTTCGGCAGCCCGGTGCGCTCGACGAAGTCGCGATTGCCGAGCATCGTCTCGCCGGGCCGGAACACGCGCAGCAAATCGAGCCCCCGTGCGAGGGCGACGACGAACTTGCGTTCGTCGAGCGTGTCGGCGTCGATGGTCGAAAAATTCATGTGGTGATACACTGGGTTCAATTTGCAAAACATTGTTCCGCATAGCGGAACCATAGTCAAGTGAGGAGATGACGCGATGGCTGCCGCAACCTTTCATTGGGACGATCCGCTGCTGCTCGACCAGCAGCTCGCCGACGACGAGCGCATGGTGCGCGACGCCGCGAACGCTTACGCGCTGGGCAAGCTCGCGCCGCGCGTGACGCAGGCGTTCCGCCACGAAACCACCGACACGACGATCTTCCGCGAAATGGGCGAGCTCGGCCTCCTCGGCCCGACGATCCCCGAGCAGTACGGCGGCCCAGGCCTCGGCTACGTGAGCTACGGGCTCATCGCGCGCGAGGTCGAACGCGTCGATTCGGGCTATCGGTCGATGATGTCGGTGCAGTCGTCGCTCGTGATGGTGCCGATCTTCGAGTTCGGCTCCGACGCACAGAAGGAGAAATACCTGCCGAGGCTCGCGACGGGCGAATGGATCGGCTGCTTCGGCCTGACCGAGCCGAATCACGGCTCCGATCCGGGCAGCATGGTCACGCGCGCGAAGAAGGTGCCGGGCGGCTACTCGCTGTCGGGTTCGAAGATGTGGATCACGAATTCACCGATCGCCGACGTGTTCGTCGTCTGGGCGAAGCTCGACGAGGACGGCCGCGACGAGATCCGCGGCTTCATCCTCGAGAAGGGCTGGAAAGGTCTGTCGGCGCCGGCGATCCACGGCAAGGTGGGCCTGCGCGCGTCGATCACGGGCGAGATCGTGCTCGACGACGTGTTCGTGCCCGAAGAGAACATCATGCCGGACGTGAAAGGCCTGCGCGGGCCGTTCACGTGCCTGAACTCGGCGCGCTACGGCATCGCGTGGGGCGCGCTCGGCGCGGCCGAGTCGTGCTGGCACACCGCGCGCCAGTACGTGCTCGACCGCAAGCAATTCGGCCGTCCGCTCGCCGCCAACCAACTGATCCAGAAGAAGCTCGCCGACATGCAGACCGAGATCACGCTCGGCCTGCAAGGCGTGCTGCGGCTCGGCCGGATGAAGGACGAAGGCACGGCGGCCGTCGAGATCACGTCGATCATGAAGCGCAATTCGTGCGGCAAGGCGCTCGACATCGCCCGCCTCGCCCGCGACATGCTGGGCGGCAACGGCATCTCGGACGAATTCGGCGTCGCGCGTCACCTCGTGAATCTCGAAGTGGTGAACACGTACGAAGGCACGCACGACATCCACGCGCTGATCCTTGGCCGCGCGCAGACGGGGATTCAGGCGTTCTTCTGATGCGATATCCGCGCGGCCTGCGCGCGACGCACGGCCGCGGGGCCACGACTGCGCAGCCCCGACGCAGCCACAAACGAAAAAGCCCCGGCGCGACCGCCGGGGCTTTTTCGTCATATGATAGCCGCGCCGCGAAGCCGCGCGGCGCGCACGCCGCTCACTTGTTCGGCTGCGGCGTCAAACGCAGGTACGGACGCACCGCGTTGAAGCCCTTCGGGAAGCGCTGCTTCAGCTCTTCCGGATCCTGCAGCGACGGCACGATCACGACGTCGTCGCCGTCCTTCCAGTTGCCGGGCGTCGCGACCTTGTAGTTGTCGGTCAATTGCAGCGAATCGATGACGCGCAGCACTTCGTCGAAATTGCGGCCGGTGCTCGCCGGATAGGTGATGACGAGACGCACCTTCTTGTTCGGATCGATCACGAACAGCGAACGCACGGTCAGCGTCTCGTTCGCATTCGGATGGATCATGTCGTACAGCTCGGAGACCTTGCGGTCGCCGTCGGCGATGATCGGAAAACCAACGCTCGTCGCTTGCGTCTCGTTGATGTCGTCGATCCAGCCCTTGTGCGACTCGACGCTGTCAACCGACAGCGCGATCACCTTCACGTTGCGCTTCTCGAATTCGCCCTTGAGCTTCGCGGTCAGGCCGAGCTCCGTCGTGCAGACGGGCGTGTAGTCGGCCGGATGCGAGAACAGGACGCCCCAACTGTTGCCGAGCCATTCATGGAATTTGATGCGGCCGAGGCTCGAATCCTGTTCGAAATCCGGCGCGATGTCGCCAAGACGTAGACTCATGTTGCAGCTCCTTGAACTTGCATGGGTTGGGTGCCCGAGCGCACGGTACGCAAGGGCAAGCTTCCAGCTTAAGTGATCCGGCGGCCTGTGCGAACGATTATTCCGTCAGATATTCATGCCTTTTTATCATTTTCGCCGGGTGTGATTTGACAATCCTGGAAACTTTTTCGTTCCGGATCGGCTCTCTATTGTCATTGCAAGTCGTTTACCATGCTACTCAAGCGCGATCTTGCGCCACCTGCGCGCCGGGCCGCCGCGCTCGCCCGCGGGCACGGGTTTCGCTACGATGTTCGTAGGACAACCCGCTTCGGCAAGAAGGGAGTCGCAATGTCTGAAGTCAACAAGGAGAAACTGATGTCGGATATCAAAACTGTTCTCGCGGACGCGGAAGATCTGCTGAAACAGGCCGCGAGCACCACGGGCGACCGTGCGACCGAGCTGCGCGAGAAGGCGCTCTCGCGCCTGAAGCAGGCGAAGGAGAAAGCGGCCGACGTTCAGGTGGTCGTGGTCGAGAAAGGCAAGAAGGCAGCACGCGCCACCGACGACTACGTGCACGAGCATCCGTGGACGTCGATCGGCGTCGCGGCCGGCGTCGGCGTGCTGATCGGCCTCTTGATCAACCGCAAGTAACGCGGCACGCCGCCGCGAGAGACAGCCCCCGGCCCGCTCGCATCCGCGCGACGGCCGGGACCACGCGCACCGGCCCGTCGCGGCGCCGGCCGCTCTCCGCGCGCAAGCGCCTCATCCATGACGACAGAAACCTCATCGCACCAGTCCGCGCACGGTCCGCTGCGCCGCCTGCTCGGCTCCGCGTTCGCGCTCCTGCAGACCCGGCTGGAACTCGTCGGCATCGAGCTCGCCGAGGAGAAGGAACGCCTGATGGGCGTGCTCTTTCTCGGACTCGCCGCGATGATGCTCGCGACGATGGCGCTCATCAGCCTCACGGTGCTCGTCGCCATCGCATTCTGGGACACCTACCGCTGGCAGTCGCTCGCCGCCATCACCGCGCTCTATGCGCTCGGCGCGCTCGCCTGCGGGCTGAAGGCGCGCTCGGGCTTGCGCGACGCGCCCGTCGTATTCGAAGCGACGCTGAACGAACTGGAAAAGGACCGCGAGCTATTCCGCGGCAAGCCATGAACGCGCGGCCGCGTTCCTCCTCTTCTCGCCAACCTCCCGTCGACGCGCCATGAGTTACTCCGCATCGGAACAACGATTCCGTACCGCTTCGCAGAAGCGGCACATGAGCGCGACCCAGTACCGCGCACTGCGCAAGGAACTGCTGATCCTGCGCTCCGACATCGAGCGCCTGGAGCTCGCGCAGGCGGGCACCGAGCTGCGCCAGTCCGTCACGCATTTCAGATGGCTGAAGCTCCTCGTGCCAGGAGTGTCGGGCGGGTCGCTCGGCAAGTCGGCGAGGAGCGTGAACGCAACGCTCGGCACGCTCGTCAGCCAGTATCCGCTGTTGAGCTCGCTCGCGTCCGCCGTGCTCGCGAAGCCCATACGGGCGCTGCTGCGCGCGAGCGCGCGCCCTGCGCTCAAATGGGGGGCCGTCGGCTTCGCGGTGTGGGAGGCCTATCAGATATGGAAGCAGGCAAAGAGCAGCGATGACGCGTCCGACGCGCGGGCGCGGCACGATGAGCAGGCGTGAAGGCGGGTAATACAGGTAATGGCTGTTGACCAGCCCGCTGGCCGACGCATGCCTACCCCGTTCGCCAACACACGTCGGCATTCGGCGTGTGCCCATTGCGGGCGGCGCTTCCGGCCTCGCGATTCTCGCGCGTGCCGTCCGCATGCAGCACATACACGCCGCAGTTGTCGTCCCGCATCGCGCCATCGACGGTCGGGCTTGCCTCCAGTGCGTATCCGCCGTGCGCGTCGTCGAACATGATCCGCAACGCATAGACGACCGTGCCGGAATCGGGCGCTCGGCTCATCTCTTCCGGTAATGCGGCAGGCGGCATCTCACCGAATGCTTCGACGTACTGCGCGGCGCGATACAGTGCAGCCATCGCGCTCAACCGATACCCTCGTTCGACATGGCCCCGGTACGACGGCACCGCAAACGCCGCAAGCACGCCCACGATCGCAAGCGCAACGAGCACTTCGATCAACGTGAAACCTCGCCGATTCGGATTGCGTTCAGTTTCAGTGCATGACACCGCCGCTTCCCCCTTCATCTATGTCGGCCGCCCCACGGCCCGGCGCCAGCGGCGCTCGACGCCTCCTCGCTCGACGGCAATCTGCAGTTGCAGCCACTCGACCGTATCCTTCGTCGCACCCACGCCGCGTGCCGTCACGAGGTAGGCACGTGCGTCGGGGCGCGCCGGCAGCTTCCACGCTTCGATCACGCAGCTCGGCCCTTGTGCCGCGCCCGGCCATCCGGCATACGGCCTGAACGCGCCGCCGCCGTCGAACACGCCCGGTTGCCGCCAACCGGCCGGCTCGCGCGCCGACGCCGCGGTGCCCGCCACGGCGTCGGACGCCGCGCCGCTCAGCAATGCATCGGCACAGGCTTCGAGTGCGGCATCCGCTGCACGAAACGCGACCGATCGGCTCGCTACGTTCGTCATGCGCCGCATCTCCGTCGTCGCGATCTCGAACCACGCGGACGACATCACGATCAGTGAGGCCGTTACGGCAAGCACGCCCGGCAGCGCGACGCCGGGCGAACCGGGCATCGTCCGCTCGCGTCGCCGCATCACTTTGCGCAGCGCCGGACGCTTTCGGACTATCCGCGCTCGATCCGCTTCCAACACGGCTGCCCGACGCGTCATACGCGCTCCCGATTGCGAACCGCGACATACCGTCGCAGCACAAGCCGCGCGCGAGTATCCGCGCCGCTCGTCATTCGCCCTTCGCAGTCGACGTAGCGCACTGGGCGCCCCGTCCGCATGCCTCGCACTTGCACGCAAACTGCCACGGCGGCGACGCTCGCCCAGTCCAATGCGGACAACGCCGACGCATCGCTCCACTGCACGGCTCCGCGCAGCCGATAGCGCAAGCGCACGCGCTCGACGCCTTCGACGAGAGGCTGCGCAATGCCAGGTCTGCCGCTGCCTTCGCAATACAGCTCCGGCTCGCCCGTCGACGCACTGACGCGAGCGTAATAGCGATTGACGATCCGCGGCTGCGCGTCGGCCGCGCCGACGCCCTGCCCGAGGCAATCCGTCGCCTGTCCGCTGGTCGTCGGCCACGTGGAAACGCCATCGCCGACGTAGCGGACGACGAGTCCGTCGGAACCGCTCGCCAGCGGATCGCATGCCAGTTGCACGTCGGCTCCGACGGGTCGTCCCGCTGTACAACCGAACAGACCCGGCGCTGAGGGCGCATCGTGCGCGTCGAGAGGAACGAAGCCTGCGATCTGGATTTGCTGCGTGATCAGCGCGAGCGACGCCTGCGCCGCGTCGCGCAAGCGCGCGGCATCGGCCGCCGCCGAATAGGCCGCCCGCTGTACGCGATAGAGCGAGATCGCGGCAAGCAGGATCAGCAAGCCGAGCGCCATGGCGATCATCACCTCGATCAGCGTGTGCGCGCGCCAGTGTATCGCTCGCGTCATCGGCCGTCCGTTATCGCATACGCGAGCGTCACGCATTGCTTGTCGCCGTCACGCGCAGCCAAGATGGCGCCTTCGCAGCGCGACGGGCTCGCAACGGCCGCCCCGACCTGTTCCCATTCGATACGCACGGTCGAAATGCCCGCGTCTCCGCCCGTCACGACGAGCTTTCCGTGACGCAACCCGGACATCGACGCGTTCCAATCAACGCCTACCGGCCCGCCAGCGTGCGCCATCTCGGCCCACGAATCTGCGGCGAGCAGCGCCTGCTCGCGCGTCGCAGCATCGCGCTCGCCTCGTATCGTCGCGAGCAATGCGGCGATCACGCCGAGCGCTGCGACCGCGAGCAGCGCACATGCGACCGCCGTCTCCAGCAACGAGCTCCCTCGTATCGACCGAACGCGCATCATGTCGACGCCCCGCAGCCGCCTTCGACGAAACGCAAGCGGCCACCCGCCGCGATCCGCAGGCAACGTCGCCAGCGCTCGCCGTGCCACGCATCGGACGCGTCGTTCGGCGCGAATTCGAAACTTCGGAAGCCGCCGATCACCTGACCTGCTGGCGGCGTAAACACCACGTCGCCGCCCGCGCCCGTCACGGCCACTTGCGCATCGCGCGCAACGCGTCGCAACACTCGCGTACCGCGGTCGCCGTCTGCGACGACCACCGCCCAGCCGCAT
Source organism: Burkholderia sp. BDU5 (assembly GCF_001522845.1). Classification (NCBI taxonomy): domain Bacteria; kingdom Pseudomonadati; phylum Pseudomonadota; class Betaproteobacteria; order Burkholderiales; family Burkholderiaceae; genus Burkholderia; species Burkholderia sp. BDU5. The sequence continues at coordinate 160,377 of NZ_LOWC01000045.1, forward strand.
GACCAGTCGGTCGCGCCGCCTTCACAGGGCCGCCCTGCGACGATGCATCTGGCGGCCGCGTCGCTGCGGCACAGCGTCACGCGCGCGCCGAGTCTGGCAGCCTCCCCACGTGCATACGCCAGCGATGCTCCGAACACGCGCGCGCGCGCGTCGACCCGATCGCGCATTCGTGCGCCTGAGAGCGTCGGCGCGGCCAGCGTCGCGGCAAGCGCGACCAGCGCGAGCGCGACCATCAATTCGACGAGCATGAAGCCCGCCATCGCTTGCCTGCCGCACTCGGTTCGCATCGCCGATCTCCGTGACCTGATGCGCCGACTCTACCGGGGCGGACGAACGCGCACCATCAGCCGAACGGCCGAATCGCACGCAGCAGCCGAACGCACGACAATCGCCCAGGCGAGCACGAGCACCGCGCTACGCGGGAGAAACGAATGGAATATGAAACGAAACGGGAAACGAAATGCGCAAGCTCAGCGCTTGCGCGGCGGCTTCGCGGGCACCGCGCGGCGGAACTCTTCGATCACGTCCGCGAATTCGGACACGTCTTCGAACCGGCGGTAAACGGACGCGAAACGCACGTAGGCGATCGTGTCGAGCTGGCGCAGCTCGTTCATCACGAGTTCGCCGAGCTTTTCGCTGCGGACTTCACGCTCGCCGGATGCGAGCAACTGATATTCGATGCGGGCGACCGCCGCATCGATCGCATCGGCCGCAACCGGGCGCTTGCGGAGCGCCAGTTGCATGCTCGCGACGATCTTGCGGCGGTCGAATTCGGTGCGGCTGCCGTCCTTCTTCACGACGGCCGGCAACGCCAGCTCGACCCGCTCGTACGTCGTGAAACGCTTGTCGCAGGCCGAACAGCGGCGGCGCCGGCGGATTGCGGCGCCGTCTTCCGACACGCGCGAATCCACCACTTGCGTATCGTCGTGTCGGCAGAACGGGCAGCGCATGGCCGATCAGCGATAGACCGGGAAGCGCTTCGTCAGCTCGGCGACCTGTGCGCGCACGCGCTCGATCGTCGCCGCGTCTTCCGGATTCTCGAGCACGTCGGCAATCAGGTTGCCGACGAATTCGGCTTCCGGCACGCCGAAGCCGCGCGTCGTCATTGCCGGCGAACCGAGACGGATGCCGCTCGTCACGAACGGCTTTTCCGGATCGTTCGGGATCGCGTTCTTGTTGACGGTGATGTGCGCATTGCCGAGCGCCGCTTCCGCCGCCTTGCCGGTGATGTTCTTCGCGCGCAGGTCGACGAGCATCACGTGACTCTCGGTACGGCCTGACACGATGCGCAGACCGCGCTTGACGAGCGTCTCGGCCAGCACGCGCGCGTTCTCGACGACCTTCTGCTGGTATTCCTTGAATTCTGGCGACAGCGCTTCCTTGAACGCAATCGCCTTCGCGGCGATCACGTGCATCAGCGGGCCGCCCTGGATGCCCGGGAAGATCGCCGAGTTGATCGGCTTCTCGTATTCGGCCTTCATCAGGATCACGCCGCCGCGCGGGCCGCGCAGGCTCTTGTGCGTCGTCGTCGTGACGAAATCGGCGTGCGGCACCGGGTTCGGATAGACGCCCGCGGCGATGAGGCCCGCGTAGTGCGCCATATCGACCATCAGGTACGCGCCGACCGCCTTCGCGATCTTCGCGAGACGCTCGAAATCGATCTTCAGTGCGAACGCCGACGCGCCCGCGACAATCAGCTTCGGCTTGTGCTCGTGCGCGAGCTTCTCGGCGGCTTCGTAATCGATGTCTTCGTTTTCGTCCAGGCCGTAGCTGACGACGTTGAACCACTTGCCCGACATGTTGACGGGCGAGCCGTGCGTCAGGTGGCCGCCGTGCGCGAGGCTCATGCCCATGATCGTGTCGCCCGGCTTCAGCATCGCGAAGAACACGCCCTGGTTCGCCTGCGAACCCGAGTTCGGCTGCACGTTCGCGGCTTCGGCGCCGAACAGTTCCTTGACGCGGTCGATCGCGAGTTGTTCGACGATGTCGACATACTCGCAGCCGCCGTAATAGCGCTTGCCCGGATAGCCTTCCGCGTATTTGTTCGTGAGCTGCGAGCCTTGCGCCGCCATAACGGCCGGGCTCGTGTAGTTTTCCGACGCGATCAGCTCGATATGCTCTTCCTGACGGACATTTTCTTGCTGGATCGCTTGCCAGATCTCGGGATCGACGTTCGCAATGGTGCTTTGGGCTCTGTCAAACATACGGTTTCCGTTAAGTGTGTACAGGTTGACCGAAGTGGCCGAGTGCGTCGCGCAGCCGGCGGCGCAGCCGGCTCGACGTGGCGGAGGATTCCGTGGAACGCGAGGCAGGACAGCCACCGGCAATGCACGCAACGTGGCGCACAACGGCTGCCCAGGCGAACGGCAAAAGCGACGCCCTGCGCTTCACGGTGGGACGCTCCACCTTTGACCCCGAAAGGTCTTATCGCCAGTCACGCAGGGGATATTGAGCGCGTTAGTGTATTGGATGCGCGATGAATAGGCAACCGCGCCCGGAGCCCGCCGCATATTAAGGGCCAAATCTATCGACACCACCGGCGCAGGCATCCACCGCAGATATCGGAAGCGCGCGCCGCCGCGCCTTGCCGCACCGCCGCAATGCCAGTAGGCTAGCGAGTTCTCTCCAGCAAGCATCGTTTAAGGAGCAGCAGCAATGATCGTGTTCGTCACCGGCGCGTCGGCAGGTTTCGGCGCCGCCATCGCCCGTGTCTTCGTGAAAGGCGGCCACCGCGTCGTCGCCACCGCGCGCCGCAAGGACCGCCTCGACGCACTTGCCGCCGAACTCGGCAGCGCCTTGTTGCCGATCGAGCTCGACGTGCGCGACCGCACGGCCGTCGAGGCCGTGCCGGCCGCACTGCCCGCGGAATTTGCCGCTATCGACGTGCTCGTCAACAACGCGGGCCTCGCGCTCGGCGTCGAGCCGGCGCACAAGGCGAACCTCGACGAGTGGCAAACGATGATCGACACCAACTGCTCGGGGCTCGTCACGATCACGCGCACGCTGCTGCCCGGCATGGTCGAGCGCGGCCGCGGCCACGTCTTCAACCTCGGCTCCGTCGCGGGCAGCTACCCGTACCCGGGCGGCAACGTCTACGGCGCGACCAAGGCGTTCGTGCGCCAGTTCAGCCTGAACCTGCGCGCGGACCTCGTTGGCACGCCGCTGCGCGTCACCGACATCGAGCCGGGCCTCTGCGGCGGCACCGAATTCTCGAACGTGCGCTACCGCGGCGACGACGCGAAGGCGGCGGGCGTCTACGCGAACGTCCAGCCGCTCACCGCCGGGGACATCGCCGACACGATCTACTGGATCGCCACCCGCCCCGCGCACGTGAACATCAACACGATCGAGATGATGCCCGTCGCGCAGGCGCCCGCCGGACTGACCGTCCACCGCGGCTGAGCGTGCCGCCGCCGAGCCGCCCGCACGGCTCGACAGGTGGCCCGGCAAAGGCAACATTCCGTTACGAATCAGGAAAATCGGGGTCGTCCGTTCCGGTAGAATGCGCGCCATGACTGAACCCAGCCGACAGCTCGACGCGGCGCCCGATTTCGCGTGGCCGGTCCGCGTGTACTACGAAGATACCGACGCCGGCGGCGTCGTCTACTACGCGAACTACCTGAGGTTCTTCGAGCGCGCGCGCACCGAGTGGCTGCGCGCGTGCGGGATAGACCAGAGCCGGGTTGCCGACGAGACGGGCGCGATCTTCATCGTCCGCCGCGCGGAGCTCGATTACCGCGCACCCGCGCGGCTCGACGACGCGCTGGAAATCGTCTGCAGAATCGCCCGCCTCGGCCGCGCGACGGTGGAATTCGAACAACAGGCGCGGCGAGGCGGTACGCTGCTCGTCGCGGCCGACGTCAGAATCGGCTGCGTCGACCGCTCGGCGTTCAAGCCGACCGCGATCCCGCCCTCCGTCCTCGCCGCGCTCGAGCGCGGACCGGCCACGACCGGCCGGCGAGCCGTGTCAACGGCGTACGCATGAGTGCCGTTTAGACAGAGCCGATGAACTCGACCCCATGATCCGCCACTAAGCAAGGTTCGGCGGAAAGCTTCCGGCGGTCGCCGCCAGAGCGTGCGGCGCTCGGCCGAACGCCCGCCGGACGCCGCCGGAGCGCGCCGGCCGGGCACATCCCCTGGCCAGGCCACCCCGAAGGGACGTTACACAAACCTCTATGAACACTTCTCAAGACCTGTCGATCATTTCCCTTGTCCTCAATGCGAGCGTGCTCGCCCAGGCGGTAATGGGGCTCCTTCTCATCCTGTCGCTGATGTCGTGGACGTTCATCTTCCGCAAATGGTTCGCGATCCGCCGCGCCCGCGCGCAAACCGAGCGCTTCGAGCGCGACTTCTGGTCGGGCGGCGACCTGCAGGCGCTGTACCAGAGCGCCGCTAACAATCGCCACACGATCGGCGCGCTCGAACGGATCTTCGAGTCGGGAATGCGTGAATTTCTGAAGGCGAAGGAAAAACGTCTGAACGATCCGGCGCTGCTTCTCGATGGCGCGCGCCGCGCAATGCGCGCATCATTCCAGCGTGAGATGGACGTCCTCGAATCGAATCTGTCGTTTCTCGCGTCCGTCGGCTCGGTGAGCCCGTATATCGGTCTGTTCGGCACGGTCTGGGGAATCATGAACTCGTTCCGCGGCCTCGCGAACGTCCAGCAGGCGACGCTCGCAAACGTCGCGCCGGGCATCGCCGAAGCGCTCGTCGCGACCGCGATCGGCCTGTTCGCCGCGATCCCTGCCGTCGTCGCATACAACCGCTACGCGCACGACATCGACCGTCTCGCGATCCGCTTCGAAACGTTCATCGAAGAGTTCTCGAACATCCTGCAGCGCCAGGCGCAATAAGGAGCACGCGATGGCCGGCACCCCCATTCGTTCCAGCATGCGCGGCGGCCGCTCGCGCCGCTCGATGGCCGACATCAATGTCGTGCCCTACATCGACGTGATGCTCGTGCTGCTCGTCATCTTCATGGTGACGGCGCCGCTCGTCGCGCCGTCGATCGTCAATCTGCCGACTGTCGGCAACGCCGCGCCGCAGGAGCAGACGCCGCCCGTAGTCGTCAACATCCAGGCCGACGGCAAGATCAGTGTCCGCTACAAGGGGGACTCGGGCGCGTCGCAGGAAGACACGATGACGAAGGCCGAGCTCGACAGCTTCATCGCGGCGCGCCAGGCCGACCACCCGGATCAGCCGGTCGTGATCGCGGCCGACAAGACGGTTCAATATGACTCAGTAATGACCGTGATGTCCGATCTGAAGGCGCGCGGCGTGAAGCGCGTCGGTCTCCTCGTCAAATCGCAATGAAGCCTCGCCAGTCGCGCACCGCCGCCTATCCGCCTCGGCCGCCGCGCGAGCGCGGCACAGGACGCGCGTTCCTGCTTGCCGCGCTGATGCACGTGCTGCTCGCGCTCTTCCTGTACCACGGCGTTCATTGGCAGAACAGCACGCCGGCAGGCGCGGAGGCCGAGCTGTGGACGTCGGTGCCGGACACGTCGACGCCGCAGCCGGTGCCGACGCCGCCCGTGAAAGCGGCCCCTCCCCCGCCGCCCGTCAAGAATGAGGAGGCGGACATCGCGCTGCAACAAAAGCGGCGCGAGCAGCAAGCCGCGGCCGCTCGCGAGGCGCAGCTCGAAGAGCAGCGCCGGCAGCAGCAGTTGAAGGCGCAGCAACTCGCCGCGCAGCAGGCCGCCCAGCTCGCCGCGCAAAAAGCCGCCGAGCGCGAAAAGCAGAAGCAGGCCGAGAAGCTCAAGCAGCAGCTCGCGGAGCAGCAGCACAAACTCGAACAGCAGAAGCTCGAGCAACAAAAGCTCGAACAGCAGAAGAAACAGGAACAGCTCGCCGCTCAGAAGAAGGCCAACGCCGAAAAGGCCGAGAAAGCGGCCAAGGCCGCCGCGGCCGCCAAGGCGAACGCCGCCGCGAATGCGAAGCTCGACAAGGAACGCCAGGCCCGCCTCGCGCAACTGCAGGGGATCGCAGGCGGCGGCTCGGGCAGCGGCGAAGGGCTCGCCAAGAGCGGCACGGGCACGGGCTCGGGCGGCAACGCGGCGTCGCCGGGCTACGCCGACAAAGTCCGTCGGCGCGTGAAGCCGAACATCGTGTGGGCGGGTGAGCGCGACAGCCTCGTGACCGTCGTCGCGATCCGCTGCACGCCGTCGGGCGACGTGCTGAGCACGTCGATCCGCCGGTCGAGCGGCAATTCGGGGTGGGATCAGACGGTGATCAGCGCGATCCAGGCATCGGTGCCGTTGCCGCCCGATACCAACGGCCGTACCCCGCCCGAGATTACGATTACCTTCAAGGCGGCGGAATGAGCGCATTTGCGCTTACACTCCCGCCGTCGCACCGGGAACGAATCGGGTATTTTTGAGTCTCTGCCGTTGCGCAGCGTACATACGGGAACAAGAAGCATGAGTTTGATGACGAAGCTAGGTTTCAGGGCACTCGTGGCCTCGTGTCTGATTGCCGTGGGCGGCGCCGCCCACGCGCAGGTGAACGTACTGATCACGGGCGTCGGCTCCACCCAGTTTCCGATCGCCACCGCGAATTTCGTCAATGAAGCGAGCCTGCCCCAGCAGGTCACGTCGGTCGTGCGCGGCGACCTCGCGAGAAGCGGCAAGTTCTCCAACGTCGACGCGGGCAGCACGCCCGTGCCGGAGACGGCGTCGGTCGATTTCGGCGCGTGGAAAGCGAAAGGCGCGAACGCGTTCGTCGCGGGCAGCGTGAACCGCGAGCCCAACGGCCAATACAAGGTCAACTTCATCCTCTACGACACCGTCAAGCAGCAAAGCCTGGGCGGCCTGTCGCTCACGACGTCGAACGACAACGAGGGGATGCGCAAGACCGGTCACAAGATCGCCGACTACATCTACCAGAAGCTGCTCGGCGTGCGCGGCGTCTTCAACACGCGCCTGTCGTACGTGCAGCGCACGGGCAATGTGTACAAGCTGCTGATCTCCGATTCGGATGGCCAGAACGCAATTCCCGCGCTGACGAGCAAGGAGCCGATCATTTCGCCCGCATGGTCGCCGAGCGGAACGAAGGTTGCGTACGTGTCGTTCGAGCTGAAGAAGCCGGTCGTGTACATCCACGATCTGCCGACGGGCCGCCGCTACGTGATTTCGAATCAGAAAGGCAACAACAGCGCGCCCGCATGGTCGCCCGACGGCCAGACGCTCTCCGTCGCGCTGTCGCTCACGGGCAATACGCAGATTTATTCCGTCAGTTCGACGGGCACCGGGCTGCGTCGCCTCACGCGCAGCAGCTCGATCGACACCGAACCGTTCTACTCCCCTGACGGCAAGTGGATCTATTTCACGAGCGATCGAGGCGGTGCGCCGCAAATCTACCGGATGCCAGCCGAAGGCGAGAGCGCCGGCGCAGCTCAGCGCGTAACGTTTACCGGCAGCTACAATACGAGTCCGCGCATCAGCCCGGACGGCAAGCTGCTCGCGTACATCTCGCGCACGGGCGGGGGCTTCAAGCTGTATGTTCAGGATCTGCAAACGGGTGCGGCAAACGCCGTCACCAACACGACGCGCGACGAATCGCCGAGCTTCGCGGCGAACGGTCAGTACATTCTGTACGCTACGCAATCGGGGGGCCGCGGCGTGCTGGCTGCCGTTCCGTCCGACGGCAGCGCGCCGCCGCAGATCCTGTCCGTTCAGGGCGGCGCGATTCGCGAGCCGTCCTGGGGGCCCTTCATGCAATGACCACAAGGAGAGTAACCATGATGTCGAAGAAACTTCGTCTGGCGTTCGCAGTGTTGATGATCGGTGCGCTCGCCGCATGTAAGTCGGGCGTGAAGCTCGACGAGCATGCGAACCAGGGCGGCGCGGTCGGCACGCAGCCGAATCCCGAAAACGTCGCGCAAGTGACAGTCGATCCGCTGAACGACCCGAACAGCCCGCTCGCGAAGCGCAGCGTCTACTTCGATTTCGACAGCTACTCGGTGCAGGATCAATACCAGGCGCTGCTGCAGCAACACGCGCAGTACCTGAAGAGCCATCCGCAGCGCCACATCCTGATCCAGGGCAACACCGACGAACGCGGCACGAGCGAGTACAACCTCGCGCTCGGTCAGAAGCGTGCGGAAGCCGTGCGGCGCGCGCTGTCGTTGCTCGGCGTCACGGATTCGCAAATGGAAGCCGTGAGCCTCGGCAAGGAAAAGCCGGTCGCGCTCGGCCACGACGAAGCGTCGTGGGCGCAGAACCGCCGCGCGGATCTCGTCTATCAACAGTAAGTAACGGAAGAATCGCTGTATGACGCACCGTTTTTTCTGGCTACGCACGGCCGCCGCGCTGTGCGTGGCAGGTGCGGCCCTCGCGGCCGCGCCGGCGCACGCGGGCCTCTTCGATGACGACGAGGCGCGCCGTGCAGTGCTCGACTTGCGCAGCAAGTCCGACAGCCTGTCGAACCAGCTCGCCGCCGCTCAGCGGACGATCCTCGACCAGACCAGCCGCCTCGACCAGCTCAACCAGCAGGTCGCGACGCTGCGTGGCGAGAACGAGGATCTGACGAATCGTCTGACGACGCTCGAGCGTCAGCAGAAGGAGTACTACACCGATCTCGATGCGCGTCTCAAGAAGTTCGAGCCGCAGAAGACGACGGTGGACGGCGTCGAAGGCACGGTGCAGCCGGGTGAAACGGACGCGTTCAACGCGGCGTCGCAGCAGTTCCGCAACGGCAACTTCAAGGGTGCCGCGGCTTCGTTCCGCGCGTTCATCGCGAAGTATCCGCAAAGCCCGTATCAGCCGACCGCGCAATACTGGCTCGGCAACGCGCAGTACGCGCTGCGCGACTACAAGGGGTCGACGGCGACATGGCAAGGCCTCGTGAAAAGCTATCCGCAGCATCCTCGTGCGGCGGATGCGCTGATCGCGATAGGCACGAACCAGCTCGAGCAAGGCCAGAAGGCGGCCGCGAAGAAGACGTTCGAGCAGGTCGTGTCGCAGTTCCCCGGCTCGAATGCGGCGGAAACGGCGCAGAGCAAGCTGGACGCGATCAAGTAACGGCGAACGGCACGACTCATCGACGGGTGATAAGGCTACAGGTTGACAAGCCCGCCGAGCGGTCGATATAATTTTCCCTCTTTGGGTCGTTAGCTCAGCTGGTAGAGCAGCGGACTTTTAATCCGTTGGTCACTGGTTCGAATCCAGTACGGCCTACCAAAGAATTCAAGGACTTAGCAGCGATGCTAGGTCCTTTTTTCTTTTTCCAGTCCTTCGATATTAGACAGCCTCTAATTGTAACGTCGCGTGCGATTTGTTCCTTGTTAGCGCTGAAATTGACACGGCCCTGGATGCACAATTCGCACGCGATTTGTCACAAGCTTACAGCCCGAGTTGTTCCAGCTCACCGGGGTGCTTTCGTCGATATTCAGCGTAGTACTTCATGCTGCCAGCAAGGCTCAGATGGTGATAATCGCGGTACCGATAGATTGACAGCCCGTCGAAATCGAGGCGGCACGTTCCCGCTGCGCAGGGCGATAGGTGTGGATGATATTTGGATCGGGGAAGCGAGCCTGAAGACGCGCCTGCATCGCCGCAATTGGGGCATGCTGGTCGACTGCGATCTTGCGATCGAATTCGCAAACGCGTCCGCGGGTACGGAAACAGCAGCCCGTTGTAGAGCGCGCAATTCACCATGTTCTCCGGGATCATTGGCACGTGTTAGCGCCGGTGTAAAAGCGCCGTTAAACGACGGCACAAGGTTGAGCGAAACAGTCAACGACAAAGGGGCCACGC
>NZ_LOWC01000046.1:0-125161 GCF_001522845.1 Burkholderia sp. BDU5
ACCAGCGTCGTCGAAGGCATCAACAACACCATCAAGGTCATCAAGCGTCGCGCTTACGGGTACCGCGACGAGGAATATTTCTTCCTCAAAATCCGCGCCGCGTTCCCCGGAATTCCTCGATGAGCCAAAAAATAGGCGCGCCGGGCAGGGACCGGCGCGCTTCAATGTCAGCGACGTCGCGAGACGCCGCGCACCCTGGGCAGGCATGGCGCAACCATGCGCGCGACGGGTGAATTCTCCCTGATATGGTCTTGGTCTTGCTGGATACGCGCCGCGGCGGCTCGTGGCCGCGCGCGGCGCGCCTGCGCCCGCCGGAGGTCAGGCGACTTTCTGGCCGTCGAAGAACTGTTCGTCTTCGGTCGAACCATGCAGCGCGGTCGTCGACGCTTCGCGTTCGACCGTCTGCGTCACTGCGTCGAAGTAGCCCGTACCGACTTCGCGCTGATGCTTGACCGCTGTGAAGCCCTTGTCGGCCGCCGCGAATTCCGCTTGCTGCAACTCGACGAACGCGCTCATCTGCGTGCGGGCATAGCCGTGCGCGAGGTTGAACATCGAGTAGTTGAGCGCGTGGAAGCCGGCCAGCGTGATGAACTGGAACTTGTAGCCCATCGCGCCGAGTTCCTTCTGGAACTTCGCGATCGTCGCGTCGTCGAGGTTCTTCTTCCAATTGAACGACGGCGAGCAGTTGTACGACAGCAGCTTGCCCGGGAACTGCTTGTGGATCGCTTCCGCGAACTTCTTCGCGTACTCGAGGTCCGGCTTGCCTGTTTCGCACCAGATCAGGTCGGCGTACGGCGCATACGCGAGGCCGCGCGAGATCGCCTGCTCGAGGCCCGGCTTCGTGCGGAAGAAGCCTTCCACCGTGCGCTCGCCCGTCAGGAACGGTTTGTCGTTGTCATCGACGTCGGACGTGATCAGGTCGGCTGCTTCCGCGTCGGTGCGGGCGACCAGCACGGTCGGCGTGCCCATCACGTCCGCCGCGAGACGCGCGGCCGAGAGCTTCGCGACCGCTTCGCGCGTCGGCACGAGCACCTTGCCGCCCATGTGGCCGCACTTCTTCACCGACGCGAGCTGATCTTCGAAGTGAACGCCCGACGCGCCCGCTTCGATCATCGCCTTCATCAGCTCGAACGCGTTCAGCACGCCGCCGAAGCCGGCTTCCGCATCAGCGACGATCGGCGCGAAGAAGTCGACGTAGCCTTCGTCGCCTTCGTTCTTGCCTTCAGACCACTGGATCTGGTCGGCGCGCGTCAGCGTGTTGTTGATGCGCTTGACGACGAGCGGCACCGAGTTCGCCGGGTACAGCGACTGGTCCGGGTACATTTCGCCCGCGACGTTCGCGTCGCCCGCGACTTGCCAGCCCGACAGATAGATCGCCTTGAGGCCGGCCTTCACCTGCTGCATCGCCTGGTTGCCCGTCAGCGCGCCGAGTGCGTTGACGAACGGCTCGTTGTTCACGAGGTTCCACAGCTTTTCCGCGCCGCGCTTCGCGAGCGTGTGCTCGATCTGGATCGAGCCGCGCAGGCGCACGACGTCTTCAGCCGCGTACGCGCGCTTGATGCCGTTCCAGCGCGGATCGGTTTCCCATTGCTTTTGCAGTTCCTGAGCCTGTTGTTGACGCGACATGATGCGTACTCCTTGAGTGGTCGTTGCCTGAAGAGATGAAATCTTTGACTTCACGAAACGCACGGCACGGTTCGGATTCGGCGATTCGGTTCGTGAAGTCTTGTATAAGAGTCTAGGCAAATCGACTGCATCAAAACAGGGGCTTTTTCACGAAACTGTAAAAAATATATCCTATAAAAATCAAATGCTTGTACTTTTAATTTCTCATTATGGAATGCGGTTTTCTATGCTGCAACGGCCTCGGTTGTGCCACGCAACATGTTTTTTTACGACGCAAAAGATTTTTTCACATCGTGAAATCTCGGGCGCAAACAAAAACCGGCGCAGATGCGCCGGTTCTCGATGAGGGGAAGGGGGCGATGCCCGCGTCGCGGGCATGCCTCCGGGCAGCCGCTTACGCTGCCGAATTGCCGCGTCGCGGGCCGCCGCGCTGGCCGTCACTGCGGCGCGCGCCGTAGCCTTCGCGGCTGCCGCCGCTCGGCTTGCCGCTCCAGCCGCCCGAGCGACCGCCGCCGTTGCCGCTGCCCGGCTTGCCGCCGAACCGGCGGCCGCCGTTACCGTTACCGCCCGGACGGCCGCGGCCGTTTCCATTGCCGCGATCGTTGCGCGGCGGCGCCTTGCGCGGCTCGAAGCCTTCGACGACGTTCACCGGCAGCGGTGCGCGCACGAAGCGCTCGATCCGCTTGAGCGCGCCTTGCTCGGCGTGATGGACGAGGCTCACTGCGGTGCCCGAGCGGCCCGCGCGGCCCGTGCGGCCGATCCGGTGCACGTAATCCTCGGCGAACTTCGGCAGGTCGTAATTGAACACGTGCGTGATGCCGGGGATGTCGATGCCGCGCGCGGCGACGTCGGTCGCGACGAGCACGCGCACGCGGCGCTCGCGCAGCGCACGGATCGTGCGGTTGCGCGCGCCTTGCGGCAGGTCGCCGTGCAGCGCGGCCGATTCGAAGCCCGCGTCCGCGAGGCGGCCGGCGAGCTGGTCGGCGTCGATCTTGGTTGCCGTGAAGATGATCGCCTGGTCGAGCGCGGTGTCGCGCAGCAGGTGATCGAGCAGACGATCCTTGTGATCGCGGTCGTCGACGTAGTGCACGGTTTGCGCGATGTTCGCGCGCGACTCGAGGCGCTGGGTGATTTCAATGCGCTCCGGGTCCTTCAGCAGACGGCTCGTCAGCGAGCCGATCTTGCCGTCGAGCGTCGCCGAGAACAGCATCGTCTGGCGCGTCGCGGGCGTCGCGGCGACGATCGTTTCGATGTCGTCGATGAAGCCCATGTCGAGCATGCGGTCGGCTTCGTCGAGGACGAGCATCTTCAGTTCGGACAAATCGATGCGGCCGCGCTCGAGGTGGTCGAGCAGGCGCCCCGGCGTCGCGACGAGGATCTCGGGGTTCTTCGCGAGCAGCATCAATTGCTGGCCGTACGCGACGCCGCCGAGGATGCTGACGGTGCGCAGGCGGCGCAGGTGCTTGCCGTACGTCGAGGCGGCCGTCGTCACCTGCATCGCGAGTTCGCGCGTCGGCGTGAGGACGAGGAGGCCGGGGCGCGCGACGGGCTGCGGACGGCGGCCGCGGCGCTCGCCTTCCTGCGGTTCGCGCGGCGGCCGCGCCTGCGTCTTTTGAAGCTGCGCGAAACGCTCGATCGCGGGCAGCATGAACGCGGCCGTCTTGCCCGAGCCCGTCGGGCTCGACACGAGAAGGTCGCGGCCCGCGATGCCGGCCGGAATCGCGCGTTGCTGGACGGGCGTCGGCTTCGCGTAGCCGGCCGCCTGCAGCGCCGAGACGATCTCGGGCGACAGGCCGAGCGATGCGAAGGTCGGCTCGTCCGAGGCGGGTTCGCGGCGGTCGTCGCCGGCAGGCTGCGGTGCGGCGTCGTCGAGGCCGAGCGCCTGGTCGGCGATCGCGGTGAGCGGGCTGAGGGAATTGCTCGAAGTCATGTCAATCCTTGAAACACAGTGGGTTGAACGCCGCGCCAATCGCGCATACCCAAGTCGACGGATTCATCGAGCAATTCGGGAAACGTGGCGATTGTCCGCATGTCGTGGACGTGCGGACAACAATTTCGTTAGAAGCTGTTTTGGGTGCGGCGTGCAATCGATGCACATGCCGCCAGCCTGAGACTTGACAGCCCGCAAGGGGCTACGCAGGAAGGGACAGGTTCTAAACTGGATTGGAGCGAAACGCTATGGAACGCTGGCGAAGAGGACTGCCGGCATGGACCGGAAAGACCGCCCGTCGCGACGCGCAGCGCGCATTGTACATTTTTTTGCTGCGCTGCGCCAGCATCGATTTCGCCCGTTGCGGACGATGCGCATCGCGTCCGCCGGCCGGGCGCGACCGGCGCGAACCGGCCCCGCCGCGTGCGCCGCGTCAGGACGCGGTGCCGTTTTTCAGCGATTCGACGAGCTCGACGTATTGCTTCTTCGCATCGTCCTTCGCCGTGCCCTTCAGCGCGTCCCATGCGTCGTACTTGTACTTGCCGACGATGTCGGTGAAGCCCGGCTTGTCGCCGTGCACGTCGCCGTCGGTCGCCTGCTTGAAGAGCGCGTAGAGGCGCAGCAGCGTCAGGTTGCCGGGGCGCTCGGTCAGCTGCTTCACGTCGATCTGCGCTTGCTCGAATTGGGCGGTGATGTCGCTCATGGGTGTCTCCGTAAGGTTTCCAGGCTGGCTTTTCCAGGCCGACGATCTTAGCAAGCGCGGGCGGGCGGCGGGTCGAGCGTTCCTTCCAAACTGATCCGCGCACGAAAGCGCGCGCGAATCGGACCGGATCGCCCGTGCGGGCTGGGCGTCGCATTACAATGTCGGCCATGACGCAAACAGTGCTCCTCGCCATCGACACGTCGACCGAGTTCTGCTCGGTCGCGCTGCTCGTCGCGGCCGCCGCGGCCGACGACGCTCCTTCCATCCGAACCTGGGTCCGCCACGAGCGGACGGGCGCCGTGTCGAGCACGCGCGTGCTGCCTGCCGTGCGCGAGGTGCTCGACGAAGCGGGACTCGCGTTCGTCGACTGCGACGCGATCGCGTTCGGCGCGGGACCGGGCTCGTTTACCGGGCTGCGCACCGCGACGGGCGTCGTGCAAGGGCTCGCGTTCGGGCGCGCGCTGCCCGTCGTGCCGGTCGGCACGCTCGTCGCGTGCGCGGAGGCGGCACGGCTCAACGCGGGCGGCGCGGCGGGCCGCGTGACGCGCGTGCTCGCCGCGCTCGATGCGCGGATGGACGAGGTCTATTGGGCCGACTATGCGTGGGACGAGGCGGCGGGCGAATGGCGCGAGATCGCGCCGGCGTCGCTCGCCGCGCCCGCCGACGTGCGGGTGCCTGACGCGCCGTTCGTGCTTGCCGGCAATGCGGCGCACGCGTTCGGCGATCGCCTGCCCGCCTGCGCGCGCGCGCAGGCGATCGATCCGGACGCGCTCCCGCATGCGCTGCCGATCGCGCACGTCGCGCTGCGCGCCTACCGCGCGGGCCGCGTCGTGCCGGCCGATCGCGCGGCGCCCGAATACGTGCGCGACAAGGTTGCGCAGACCACCGCCGAGCGGCTCGCCGCGCGCGCGGACGGAGGCAGCCGATGAGCGGCGTGCTGATGACCGATCGTTGTCTGACGCCGATGACGGACGCCGATCTCGACGAAGTCGTCGAGATCGAGCGCGCCGCGTACGAATTCCCGTGGTCGCGCGGCAACTTCGAGGACTCGCTGCGCAACGGCTACTTCGGCGTCTGCATGCGTCACGTGACGGGCGTGCTCGTCGGCTATTGCGTGCTGATGCCCGTCGTCGACGAGATGCATCTGCTGAATCTGTGCGTCGCGCCCGCCGCGCAGTGCTCGGGCGTCGGCCTCGCGCTGCTGCGCGAGGCGGTGCGGATCGCGCGCGCCGAGCGTCTCGACGGCGTGCTGCTCGAAGTGCGGCCGTCGAATCCGCGTGCGATTCATCTGTACGAGCGCTTCGGCTTCATGTCGATCGGGCGGCGCAGGAATTACTATCCGGCCAAGCATCGGAGCCGGGAGGACGCAATCGTGATGCGTCTCGCATTGACGAAGGAAGGAGGCGTGCATGGCGTTGGTTGAAGCGGCGCTCGAAGAGCTGGGGCTTGCGCCCGCATGGGTGCGGCGCGGGTTCGCGCGTGTCGAGGGCGTGCAGCAGGACGCGGCGACGGCGGAACACGGCGCGGCAGCGGCTACGCAAGCGGTGTCCGACGCCGCGCATGGCGCGGCCCGCGAAAGCGCGCCGCGTGAGAAGGCGCGCGACGTCGCGCGCGCCGCAGGTGCCGCGACGGTGCCTGCCGCCGAGCCGACGCGTGCCGCGGCGCACACATCGGATGCGGCCGAGCCGGCGTCGGCGGTCGGCGGTCGCTCGGTACGCGCGCCGCTGGCGGCCGATGCGCACGTGCAAGAGGTCGCGACCGATGCTGACGCGCGGGCGATGGCCGCGTCATCCGGGCAGAGTGCGCAGGGCGCACAAAATTCGATGGCCGAGCATGCAGCGCCGGTCGAGCAGCCGGCCGCGCGCGCCGCGCGTCGCGAGCCGACGCGCGGCGGCTCGCCCGATTCCGCCGGCTTCCCGCAAGACGCCGGCGCGCCGAGCGCAGCGGCGAACGCGAGCGCCGCATCGGCACACGCGCCGTCCGCGCGAGCCGATGGTCCGGGCGCGGCGGAACCCGACGACGACACGTCGTGGTTCGATCTCGAGCCGGTGTTCGAGCCCGCGCTGCCGGACGTGGCCGCGAAGCGCGCGGCTGCGCCTGCGCCGTCCGTCGCCGCCGAGCTCGGCTGGGACGAACTGCGCGCGCGCGTCGCCGACTGCCAGCGCTGCCGCCTCTGCGAGAAGCGCACGAACACGGTGTTCGGCGTCGGCGACGAAAACGCCGACTGGATGCTGGTCGGCGAGGCGCCGGGCGAGAACGAGGACAAGCAGGGCGAGCCGTTCGTCGGCCAGGCGGGCAAGCTGCTCGACAACATGCTGCGCGCGCTCGCGCTCAAACGCGGCGAGGATGTCTACATCGCGAACGTGATCAAGTGCCGCCCGCCTGGCAACCGTAATCCGGAGCCGGATGAAGTCGCGCGCTGCGAGCCGTATCTGCAGCGGCAGGTCGCGCTCGTGAAACCGAAGCTGATCGTCGCGCTCGGCCGCTTCGCCGCGCAGACGCTCCTCAAGACCGACGCGAGCATCGCGTCGATGCGCGGGCGCGTGCATCAGTACGAAGGCGTGCCCGTGATCGTCACGTACCATCCGGCGTATCTGCTGCGCAGCCTGCAGGACAAGGCGAAGGCCTGGTCCGATCTGTGCCTCGCGAACGATACCTACCGGAACGCCGCGCCCGCCGCCGACCCGCAATGAATGCCGCGGCGTCGCCCGTGCCGCTGAGCGCATTGCGCGATGCGGCCGTGCGCGATCTCGCATGGCTGCTGTCGAGCGCGAGCCTGCTCGCGCCGTCGGCGGGCGCGCCGCTTGCGCAGCCTTGGGCGAGCGTCGCCGATGCGGCGCAGACGGCGGCGTGGCTCGTCGCGCTCGACGCGCAGCCCGCGCCGCTGCACGACGCGCTTGCACAGATGCGGCCGGTGCGACTCGGCCGCTACGCCGAATGCCTGCTCGGCTATTTCGTCGGGCATGCGCCGTCGCTGCGCCTCGTCGCCGCGAATCTGCCGCTGCGCCTCAACGGCCGCACGCTCGGCGAGTGCGATTTCCTGATCGAGACCGCGCGCGGCGAGCGCCTGCATTGGGAGCTCGCGGTCAAGTGCTATCTATGCGTCGCGATGTCGGGTGCTGCGTCGCTTGCCGACTTCGTCGGACCAAATCTTGCCGACCGCTTCGATCTGAAGCGCGCGCGGCTCGTCGATCATCAACTGCTGCTGACGCGGCGCGACGAGTTCGCGTCGCTCGGTCACGCGGGGCCGTGGCGTGCGCAGATGCTCGTGAAAGGGTGGCTGTTCCATCGCGTGGGCGACGCGAAGGCAAACGGCGCGATCGCCGATCCGCCCGAAATCGACGTCGATCATCCGCGCGGCTTCTGGGTCACGCGCGACGCGTGGCCGGCGTTCGCCGACGCGCAGCGGGGGCGCGACGTCGCGTGGGCGGCGCTGCCGCGTCTCGCGTGGCTCGCGCCGCGCGCGATCGACGATGCGACGGCGACGCAGGGCCCTGGCGCGCTGCTCGCGGCGGATGCGGTTCTCGCGCAGGTCGCGGGGCAGCCGGGGCCGTCGCTCGTCGCGGCGCTCGCGCGCGATGACGACGCGGTGTGGCGCGAAACCGTGCGCGGCTTCATCGTGCCTGACGATTGGCCGGAACGTGCGGCGGCGTTTGCTGCGCGTTGATGCACGGTTCGGATGGCGAGGGTTTTGGGCTGCAGGAGCGTTTCATGCGGAATCCGCTTGCGCTTGTTGTCGGGTGCTAGATGCCCGACGCTCGTTCGCTTGTTTGTGCGCGTTGAAGCCGCGCTCGACGAGGCGCTCGTGCGTCGCGACGCACAGCGCACGCAATGCGCTCGCATCGGCGCACGAAGCAATCGATCCGGGCATGATGCCCGAGCGCGACACGCGCGTTATCGCGTCGGCACAGTGCGGCGCGTGAGAAGCGCGGGGTCGGCGAGAACCGGCGACCGGACGATGCGAAAGCCGTGCTTCCTGAGTCTCTCGAACCCCCGCACCGATCTCGGCCCGCTCACCACCATCGATAGAAATGATGGACCGGCCCGACGCCATGCCCGACGTCGAGTTGCCCGCTCGCGCCGATCGCACCCGTCAGATAGGTTTTCGCGTCGGCGATCGCATCCGCGAGTGTCGGCCGCTGCGGCAGCAGCGCGGCGATCGCCGACGACAGCGTGCACCCCGTGCCGTGCGTGTTCGCGACCGGCAGCCGCGTGCCCGGGAAGCGCTGCGCGCCGCCCGTGTGAATCAGCCAGTCCGGGCTCTCATGCTCGGTGCCGAGATGACCGCCCTTCATCAGCACCGCCTTCGCGCCGCGCGCGACGAGCGCTTTGCCCTGATGCACCATCTCGTCCTCGGTCGTCGCGATCGCGACGCCGAGCAGCTCGGCCGCTTCCGGCAGATTCGGCGTGACGAGATCGGCGAGCGGCAGCAACGCGTTGCGCAGCGCGTCGATCGCGTCGGGCGCGAGGAGCGCGTGCGAACTCTTCGAGATCATCACCGTGTCGAGCACGACGTGACGCGGCGCGTAGCGCGCGAGCGCCGCCGCGACCGCGCGCACGATCGACGCGTTCGCGAGCATGCCGATCTTCACCGCGTCGATGCGAATGTCGTCGAACACGGCATCAAGCTGCGCGGCGACGAAGCCAGCGTCGGGCGCGTGCACGTCCGTCACGCCGCGCGTGTTCTGCGCGGTGAGCGCG
The DNA here is from genome assembly GCF_001522845.1 of Burkholderia sp. BDU5. Taxonomy (NCBI): domain Bacteria; kingdom Pseudomonadati; phylum Pseudomonadota; class Betaproteobacteria; order Burkholderiales; family Burkholderiaceae; genus Burkholderia; species Burkholderia sp. BDU5. Next base: position 8,961 of record NZ_LOWC01000046.1, read on the forward strand.
GTGATCACGCTCGCGCCGTACGCGCCGAGCGCGGAAAAGGTCTTCAGGTCGGCCTGAATGCCTGCGCCGCCGCTGGAGTCGGAGCCGGCGATCGTGAGCGCGTTGGGAATCGGTCGGGTCATGGGCGGGATGCGTCGATGAAAAACGCGGGGAGAAGGCGCGGGCGGCGGCGCGGCGAATGCGCGCCCGCACCGCGCATCAGTGTTTCGATTCGCCGATGAGGGCGACCGAATCGAAGCGGCGCTGATTCGCGACGTGCAGCCGCATCACGAGCCACATCGTCAGGCAGACGAACGTGCCGAACAGCACGATCACGACGCCGACCGGCACGTCGAGCCACACGAGCGCAGCGTACAGGCAGAGCATCACGAGTACGGATAGGTTCTCGTTGAAGTTCTGCACCGCGATCGAATGTCCGGCCGACAGCAGCACGTGGCCGCGATGCTGGAGGAGCGCGTTCATCGGCACGACGAAGAAGCCCGACAGCGCGCCGACGAACATCAGGAACACGTACGCGACGAGCAGGTAGACGGGCGTGTGCATGCGCCCGATGTGCAGCGCCCAGTGCGCGGGGAACAGGTCGCGCGTGTAGAACGCCATCAGCATCACCGCGATGCCCATGATGATGCCCACCGGCAGCACGGTCAGCGACTTGCGCAGCGGAATCCGGCTCGCCGCGATCATCGCGCCCGCCGCGACGCCGAGTGCGACCACCGCCTGCAGGATCGCGCCTTCGGACAGCGACATGCCGAGCGACACTTCCGCCCACTTGAGGACGATGAACTGCAGCGTCGCGCCCGCGCCCCAGAAGAGTGTCGTGACGGCGAGCGAGATCTGGCCGAGCTTGTCGCGCCAGAGCGCCGTGAAACAGTCGGCGAAATCGGTGACGAGCTTGAGCGGACCGTGCTGCTGCCTCGGATAGCGCGCGCCCGTGTCGGGGATGCGCAGATTGAAGAGCGCGGCCGTGACGTAGATCGCCATGATGACGAGCATCGCCGCTTCGGCGGGCGTGTTGATCGAAGGCGGCGTATGCGCGATCACGTGCGATGCGATCTTCGGGCTGATGAGCGCGCCGCCCAGCACCGTGCCGAGGATGATCGAGCCGACCGTCGTGCCTTCGATCCAGCCGTTCGCGGCGACGAGCCGCTCGGGCGGCAGGAGTTCGGTCAGAATGCCGTACTTCGCGGGCGAATAGGCGGCGGCGCCGAAGCCGACGATTCCGTACGCGACGAGCGGGTGCGCGCCGAACAGCATGATGAGGCAGCCGACGACCTTGATCGAATTGGTGATGAACATCACGCGCCCTTTCGGGCGAGAATCGGCGAATGCGCCGACGAAGGCGGCGAGCACCACGTACGACAGGACGAAGAACAGCTTCAGGAGCGGTATCATCCAGTTCGGCGCGTGGAGATCTTTGAGCAGGGCGATTGCGGCGATGAGAAGAGCGCTGTCGGCCAACGACGAGAAAAACTGCGCGGCCATGATGGAGTAAAAACCTTTTTTCATCTGAAGCGATGCTTTCCTCGCGGCGGCTCGGCCGCGCGGGCCGTGCAATCGGACTTATTCCGTTCGAAATGGGTTGTGCGCACGGCTTTATATCATGAAAATACGTCAATTCGGACTAGCAACATTCCCCGAACGTTCCGCGCATGGTTCGCGTCGCGCCCAAAAGGCGCGATAAGCTGATGATTCGCAAGCGTCTTTACTGAAATTTCCTATGCCGCGCCCGATTTCCGCCACGATCCACACCGCAGCCCTCGCGAACAATCTTACCGTCGTGCGCCGCCACGCCGCCCGCTCGAAGGTGTGGGCGATCGTCAAGGCGAACGCTTACGGGCACGGCCTCGCGCGGGTCTTTCCCGGGCTGCGCGGCACCGACGGTTTCGGCCTCCTCGACCTCGACGAGGCCGTGAAGCTGCGCGAGCTCGGCTGGGCGGGTCCGATCCTGCTGCTCGAAGGCTACTTCCGGTCGACCGACATCGACGTGATCGACCGCTACAGCCTGACGACGGCGGTGCACAACGACGAGCAGATGCGGATGCTCGAAACCGCGCGGCTGTCGAAGCCCGTTAACGTCCAGCTCAAGATGAACAGCGGGATGAACCGGCTCGGCTACACGCCGGAGAAGTTCCGCTCGGCGTGGGAGCGGGCGCGCGCATGCCCCGGCATCGGCCAGATCACGTTGATGACCCATTTTTCGGACGCCGACAGCGAACGCGGCGTGGCCGAGCAGATGGCCACGTTCGAGCGCGGCGCGGAAGGGATCGCCGGCGCGCGCAGCCTCGCGAACTCGGCCGCCGTGCTCTGGCACCCGTCGACGCACTTCGACTGGGTGCGGCCCGGCATCATGCTGTACGGCGCGTCGCCGTCCGGGCGCTCGGCGGACATTGCCGACAAGGGCCTGAAGCCGACGATGACGCTCTCGTCCGAGCTGATCGCCGTGCAGACGCTCGCGAAGGGACAGACGGTCGGCTACGGCTCCGTGTTCGCCGCGCAGGACACGATGCGAATCGGCGTCGTCGCGTGCGGCTACGCGGACGGCTATCCGCGAGTCGCGCCCGAGGGCACGCCCGTCGTCGTCGACGGCGTGCGCACTCGGCTCGTCGGCCGCGTGTCGATGGACATGATCACCGTCGATCTCACGCCCGTGCCGCAGGCGGGCGTCGGCTCGCGGGTCGAACTGTGGGGCGAGACGCTCCCCATCGACGACGTCGCCGCGCAATGCGGGACGGTCGGCTACGAGCTGATGTGCGCGGTCGCCCCGCGCGTGCCGGTGCGCGCTGAATAAGGGGGCGCGCGTGGCGAAGCAGAAGACGGTATTCGTCTGCGCCGAGTGCGGCGGGCAGACGCCGAAGTGGCAGGGGCAATGCCCGTCGTGCCAGGCATGGAACACCCTCGTCGAGTCGGTCGAGAGTTCGCCGTCCGCGCACCGCTTCCAGTCGCTCGCGAAGCAGGCGCCGGTGCAGCGGCTCGCGGACATCGAGGCGGCCGACGTGCCGCGCTTTTCGACCGGGATCGGCGAATTCGACCGGGTGCTGGGCGGCGGACTCGTCGCGGGCGGCGTCGTGCTGATCGGCGGCGATCCGGGGATCGGCAAGTCGACGCTGCTGTTGCAGTCGCTCGCGCAGATCGCGAACGAGCGGCCGGCACTTTATATCAGCGGTGAGGAATCGGGCGCGCAGATCGCACTGCGTGCTCAGCGGCTTGCGCTCCTCGACGGCAGCGGCGCGAGCGCGGCCGATCTGAAGCTCCTTGCCGAAATCCAGCTCGAGAAGATCCAGGCGACGATCGACGCCGAGCGGCCCGACGTCGCGGTCATCGACTCGATCCAGACGATCTATTCGGAAGCGCTGACGTCGGCGCCCGGCTCGGTCGCGCAGGTGCGCGAATGCGCGGCGCAATTGACGCGCATCGCGAAACAATCGGGCACCGCGATCATCATGGTCGGGCACGTGACGAAGGAGGGCAACCTCGCGGGCCCGCGCGTGCTCGAGCACATCGTCGACACCGTGCTGTATTTCGAAGGCGATACGCATTCGTCGTTCCGTCTCGTGCGCGCGTTCAAGAACCGCTTCGGCGCGGTCAACGAGCTTGGCGTGTTCGCGATGACGGAGCGCGGCCTGCGCGGCGTCGCGAATCCGTCCGCGCTGTTCCTGTCGCAGCACACGGCGGTCGTGCCGGGTTCGTGCGTGCTCGTCACGCAGGAAGGCACGCGGCCGCTCCTCGTCGAGGTCCAGGCGCTCGTCGACACCGCGAACGTGCCGAATCCGCGCCGGCTCGCGGTCGGCCTCGAGCAGAACCGGCTCGCGATGCTGCTCGCCGTGCTGCACCGGCACGCGGGGATCGCGTGCTTCGATCAGGACGTGTTCCTGAACGCCGTCGGCGGCGTCAAGATTACCGAGCCGGCCGCCGACCTCGCGGTGCTGCTCGCGATTCATTCGTCGATGCGTAACAAACCGTTGCCAAAGGGCCTGATCGTATTCGGCGAAGTCGGGCTCGCGGGCGAGATCCGGCCGTCGCCGCGCGGGCAGGAACGCCTGCGCGAAGCGGCGAAGCTCGGCTTCACGACCGCGCTGATTCCGAAGGCGAACGCGCCGAAACAACCGATTGACGGGCTTCGCGTGCATGCGGTCGAGCGGATCGAGCAGGCGATCGATCAGATTCGCGTGCTCGAATGAGCGCGGAGGTGAGCCGGCGGGTTCTGGCCCCGCGCCTTTTGCGCGCCGATCGGGGGTGTAAAACCATGTAACGTTTTGGTACGCTGATGTAACCCTTTTGCAGCCTGTTTTTTTCTATGCTTGCCCAGGTTGTCTACCGCATGATGCGGAAAAGGGAAGCGTGTTGAAACGATCTCATCATTCAGGTGCGCAAAAGCGCACGTACAACGTGCGGGGTTGCCGCGTGTCCGAGCCGATCGGCGCGCCGTGGGGCGGTGGTTGCCGGATCGTCGAATGGGTTGGCGGAGACGGGCGGATCGCCCGCCGCGTCGCCGCCGTCAACGTGACCGAGGCGGAAGTCTACGCGATGATCCGCCGGCCGCTCGAAGGCCGTCGCTATCTGATGGTCGACGACGAGCAGATGCCGCGCGATACGCTGCCGCGGCGCTGATTTCCCGCTACAGGGCGTCGGCGCGATCCGACATCGGCGCGCCGCTCGCGCTACCCGATTTTCTCCAGTTCGTCCTGCGTGCCGAGCCAGTCGGCTTCGAGCGCTTCGATGCGGCCATTGACGTCGCCCAGCTTGCGGATCGCATCGGTGAGTTGCACCTTCTGTTCCGCCGCGTAGCTCGCCGGATCGGCGACGAACGCATCGAGCTCCGCCTTTTCGGCGTGGAGCCGCTCCATTTCCTTCTCGATCTTCGCAATGCGCGTCTGCAGCGGCTTCTTCAATTGCGACAGCCGTTGGCGCGCTTCCGCTTCCTGGCGCTTCTGATCCCTGCGGTTGAACGCGGTCGCGCCGTTGTCGTCGCTCGCCGAGCCCGAATCGCCCTTTGCCGCCGCGCGCTGTTCGGCCGCGTGCTGCAGCAGCCAGTCGCGATAGTCGTCGAGATCGCCGTCGAACGGCTGCAGCCGGTGCTTTGCGACGAGCATGAACTGGTCGGTCGTCGCGCGCAGCAAGTGGCGGTCGTGCGACACGAGGATCAGCGTGCCTTCGAATTGCGCGAGCGCCATCGTGAGCGCGTGGCGCGTCTCGAGATCAAGGTGGTTGGTCGGCTCGTCGAGGAGCAGCAGGTTCGGCTTCTGCCAGATGATGAGCGCGAGCGCGAGTCGCGCCTTCTCGCCGCCCGAGAACGGCGCGATCGGCGCGGTCGCCATGTCGCCCGAGAAGTTGAATCCGCCGAGGAAATCGCGCAGTTCCTGCTCGCGCGTGTCGGGCGCGAGTCGCGCGAGATGCGCGAGCGCCGAATCGTCGGGACGCAGCGTCTCGAGCTGATGCTGCGCGAAATATCCGATCGTGAGGCCTTTTCCGGTGCGCATGTCGCCCGCGAGCGGCGCGAGCGTGCTCGCGAGCGTCTTGATGAGCGTCGACTTGCCCTGGCCGTTCGCGCCGAGGAGGCCGATCCGCTGGCCGTTCTGAATCGATAGCGCGACGCGCTCGACGATCGGAATCTCGCCGCCGTCGTCCGCACGATACCCGCAGCGCACGTCCTCCATCACGAGCATCGGGTTCGGCGCGGAGTTGGGCGTGCGGAACTCGAACGTGAACGGCGACGCGATGTGCGCCGGCGCGATCAACTCCATCTTCTCGAGCGCCTTCATCCGGCTTTGCGCTTGCTTTGCCTTCGTCGCCTTCGCCTTGAAGCGGTCGATGAAGCTCTGCAGGTGTTCGATCGTCTTCCGCTGCTTCTCGTAAGCGCTTTGCTGCAGCTCGAGCTGCAGCGCGCGCAGCACTTCGAATTGCGAGTAATTGCCGCCGTAGCGCTTCACCTGGCGATTCTCCAGGTGCAGCGTCACGCCGCAGACGGCGTCGAGGAATTCGCGGTCGTGCGAGATCACGACGAGCGTGCCCGGATAGCGATGCAGCCAGTCTTCGAGCCAGACGATCGCGTCGAGATCCAGGTGGTTCGTCGGTTCGTCGAGGAGCAGCAGGTCGGAGCGGCACATCAGCGCCTGCGCAAGATTGAGACGCATCCGCCAGCCGCCCGAGAAACTCGAGACGCTTTCGCGTGTCTGCGCGAGCGTGAAGCCGAGCCCGAGCAGCAGCGCTTCGGCGCGCGCGGGGGCGGTGTAGCCGTCGGCGTCGGCGAACGCCGCATGCGCTTCGGCTTCGGCTGCGCCGTCGTGCGCGGCGGACGCTTGCGCGATGCGCGCCTCGATCGCGCGCAGCGCGGCGTCGCCGTCGAGCGTGTAGTCGAGCGCGCTGCGGTCGACGGCGGGCGTCTCCTGCGATACATGCGCGATGCGCCACGACGGCGGCATCGCGAAGTCGCCCGCATCCGCGTGCAGCTCGCCGCGCAGCACCGCGAAGAGCGTCGATTTGCCGGCACCGTTCGCGCCGACGAGGCCCGCCTTCTCGCCTGGATTCAGCGTGAACGAGGTCGCGTCGAAGAGCGGCTTCGTGCCGCGGGCGAGGCTGAACTGATTGAAACGGATCACGGCGAAAAATGCTTGGAAAAATCGCTATTCTAGACTGCGAGCCGCAAGCGGGGGATCGTCCGGACGGTAGAGTGTGCGCATGGCGCCGAATTCGCCTAGACTTCCGCGGACGGCATGACCCTATCAAAACAGGGAGGAACGAACCGATGTCGGAACTTTATTCATTCAGCGCGCAGGCGCTCACGGGCGGCGAGGTGTCGCTCGAGCAGTACCGGGGCAAGGTGCTCCTCATCGTCAACACCGCGAGCGAGTGCGGGTTTACGCCGCAATACGGGGGGCTGCAGCAACTGTACGACCGCTTTCGCGAACGCGGGCTCGTCGTGCTCGGCTTTCCGTGCAACCAGTTCGGCAAGCAGGAGCCGGGCGACGCGTCGCAGATCGGCGCGTTCTGCGAGAAGAACTTCGGCGTCACGTTTCCGATGTTCGCGAAGATCGACGTGAACGGCGCGAATGCGCATCCGCTGTACCGCTATCTGACCGAAGAGGCGCCCGGCATTCTCGGCCTCAAGGCAATCAAGTGGAATTTCACAAAATTTCTCGTGAACCGCGAAGGCGAGATCGTGAAACGCTATGCGCCGTCGACGAAGCCCGACGATATCGCCGAAGACGTCGAGATGCTGCTCTGAGCCGGGCGGCGGCGCGCGTCGGATGCGCCGGGGTTGAAAGGGCGAGTGGCCGATTGGCTGATCGAAGGCCGGCTGCGTTTCCCGGCGCGCGGGCGTAGCGGTGCGGCGTCCGAGCGGGGCGCATGGTGAGCGCACCTTCGGCGGCGCGGCGTCGCGGACGTTGCGTCCGACGATGTCGCGCTCGATTGCTGCGAAGTGGGCGAGCGGCGCGGCGCGTCCATGATGGAACGCGTTCCGGTGCCGAGGCCCGAGCAGTCCTAGACGCGACGCGCGCCGGTGCATGTTCGACCCGCGGCGGGCGGCTACGTCAGCACTTCGTTCCAATCCTGAAGCGTCCAATTGCTCACGGCGCCGTCCGTCACGAACGGATCGCCGCTCGCGAATTCTTCCGCAGCTTCGCGGCTCGTGAAAATGCCGAGCGCGCCCTGCGCAGGATCGGCGAACGGTCCTGCCATCAGCAGCGCGCCGCGCGCGTGGAATTCGCGCAGCCGTGCGACGTGCGCGGCGCCGAGCGTGGCGGCCTTCGCGAGGCCGTCCGGCGCCATCTGATAGAACATCACGCATTTCATCGGGATGCCTCCGTCATTTGTCGGACCAGAATCGATTCGGCGAGGTAGGCTTCGGCTCGGGCCGACGGCGCGCGCGTGCGCGCGATGCGCCCGACGTCAGAGAATCGGTGCGAACAGCCGCGCGATATGCATCGCGACGCGCCGCCACGCGGGCGAGCGCCGGTACTCGCTCAGATCCACTTCGAACGCATCATTGAAGTCGCGTTCTAGCATCGCTTCGACTTCGGTCGCGAAACCTTCGTCGACGGTCAGCACCATGATCTCGAAATTCAGCCGGAACGACCGGTTGTCGAGGTTCGCGCTGCCGACGGCAGCCGCCGCGCGGTCGATCAGCACGACCTTCTGATGCAGGAAGCCGGGCCGGTAGCGAAAGATCCGCACGCCCGCGTCGACGAGATCGCGCGCATAGAGCTTCGACGCTTCGAACACGACGTAGTGATCGCGCCGGCTCGGGATCAGCACCCGCACGTCGACGCCGCGCATCACCGCGAGCTTCAGCGCGGAGATCACCGCCTCGTCGGGCACGAGGTAGGGCGTCGTGATCCACACGCGCTCGCGCGCCGCGTTGATCGCCTCCGCGAAGAAGAGCGAACCCGTCTCCTGCTTGTCGGCGGGACCCATCGGCACGACGAGGCAGTGCATGTCGGCGTCGGGAACGGGCGCGGGCGGCAGCGCCTGCGGCGGCAGCGACTGCGTCGCCCAGTGCCAGTCCTCGGCGAACACGTACTGAATGTTCGCGACGGCGGGACCGCGCACCTCGATGTGCGTGTCGCGCCATGGCGTAAGGCGCGGATTGCCGCCGAGATATTCGACGCCGACGTTGTGTCCGCCGACGAACGCGCGCTCGCCGTCGACCACGACGATCTTGCGGTGATTGCGGAAGTTGAGCTGGAAGCGGTTGACGAACTGCTTGTTGGTCGCGAACGGATGCACTTCGACGCCGCCTTCGCGCAGCGCATGCACGTAGCTCGACGGCAGATCGAAGCTGCCGATGCTGTCGTACAGCAGATAGCAGCGCACGCCCGCTTGCGCGCGCGCGATCAGCGTATCGCGCAGCATCGCGCCGAGCGCGTCGTCGCGGACGATGAAGAACTGGACGATCACGTAGCTGTGCGCGGCGTCGATCGCCGCGAGGATCGCGGAGAACGTCGCGTCGCCGTTGACGAGCGTGCGCACCGTGTTGCCGGCGACGAACGGCATCCCGACGAGGCGCGTGAGCGCGCGCACGCGCGCGAGGCCGAGCGCGTCCTTTGGCGCGCCGAGCGTCGAGCCCTCGGCGTCCCACGGCGCCGGATGCGCGCGGGTGCGCAGCGCCTCGGTCTCGTGACGGCGCGCGTCGACGTATCCGGAGAACTTGCTGCGGCCGAGGAACAGATACGGGATCAGCGTCAGGTACGGCATCGCCGTTAACGACACCGCCCATGCGATCGCGCCTTGCGACGTGCGCGTATTCAGGATCGCGTGGCAGGCCGCGATCACGCCGAGCACGTGTGCGAGGCCGATGAAGGTGCCGAGATGGAGCCAATCGAGGGTCATGAGCGCGTTGGATTCCTGAAGGAGGCCACGCGGCGCGCCGCGACCGGGCGCCGCTTACGCGCATCTTACCGAAGCGTGCGTGCGAGCGGCCACTCCGTACGAACCGGACGGGCCGCCCCCCACGGACGAGCGCGGCTTCAGCCGGCAACGGCAGGCAGGTCGCTCGCGTGGATCAGGAACACGCTGTCGTCGCCCGCGCTCGTCGGCAGCCACACGAGATCGAGGCCGCCGAACGCCGCCTCGACGTTCGCGCGCTCGTTGCCGATCTCGACGACGAGCACGCCTCCGTCTTTCAGCCACCGGCGCGCTTCGCCGATGATGCGGCGCACGATGTCCATCCCGTCCGCGCCGCCCTCGAGCGCCATCTCCGGCTCGTGCCGGTATTCGGCGGGCAGCTCGGCCATCGAATCCGCGTTCACGTACGGCGGATTCGTGATGATCACGTCGTAGCGCTGCTCGGGATCGATCCATTTGAACTGCGGCAGCGGCGCGTAGAGATCGCCGTGGTAGAGCGTGATCCGCTCGTCGAGCCCATAGTCGCCGCGATTGATCTTCGCCACTTCGAGCGCGTCGGCCGACAGGTCGACCGCGTCGACGCTCGCGTTCGGAAACGCGAGCGCCGCGAGGATCGCGAGGCAGCCGGAGCCCGTGCACAGCTCGAGCACCGAGCCGACGAACTCGGGGTCCTCGATGTACGGCTGCAGGCCGTCGTCGAGCAGCTCGCCGATGAACGAGCGCGGCACGATCGTGCGCTCGTCGACGTAGAAGCGATGGCCGTGCATCCACGCTTCGCGCGTGAGGTATGCGGCAGGCACGCGCTCGGCCGCGCGGCGCTCGATCACGGCGAGCACCGCGTCGATCTCGTCGGGCGCGAGGCGCGCGTCGAGGAACGGCTCGAGCGTGTCGAGCGGCAGGTGCAGCGTGTGCAGCACGAGATAGACGGCTTCGTCGAATGCGTTGTCCGAGCCGTGGCCGAACGCGAGCTTCGCCTGCGAGAAGCGCGACACCGCGTAGCGGACGAGGTCGCGGACGGTTTTGAACGGGGAGGGGGATGTCGTCATCGAGCGGCCTTCGTCAAGCGATCAGTTGTTCGAGTACGCGACGGTACACGTTCTTCAGCGGATCGACGAAACGCACTTCGATGTGCTCGTCGATCTTGTGGATGCTGCCGTTCGGCGGGCCGAACTCGATCACCTGCGGGCAGATGCGCGCGATGAAGCGGCCGTCGGACGTGCCGCCCGTCGTCGACAGCTCGGGCGACATGCCGGTTTCCGCGCGGATCGCTTCATCGAGCGCGGTCGACAGCTCGCCGCGCGGCGTGAGGAACGGCAGGCCGCTGATCGACCAGTTCAGATCGTAGTCGAGCTGATGCTTGTCGAGGATCGCGTGCACGCGCGCCTGCAGGCCTTCGACGGTGCTCGCCGTCGAGAAGCGGAAGTTGAACAGCAGATCCGCGTGGCCCGGGATCACGTTCGTCGCGCCGGTGCCCGCGCGCAGGTTCGACACCTGCCAGGTGGTCGGCGGGAAATACTCGTTGCCTTCGTCCCATTGCTCGGCCGCGAGCTCGGCGAGCGCTGGCGCGAGCAGGTGGATCGGATTCTTCGCGAGATGCGGATACGCGATGTGGCCTTGCACGCCCTTGACGACGAGCTCGCCCGACATCGAGCCGCGCCGGCCGTTCTTCACGGCGTCGCCGAGCGTTGCCGTCGACGTCGGCTCGCCGACGATGCAGTAATCGAGCCGCTCGCCGCGCGCCTGGAGCGCTTCGACGATCTTCACGGTGCCGTCCGTTGCCGGGCCTTCCTCGTCGCTCGTGATCAGGAAGCCGATCGAGCCGCGATGCTGCGGATGCGCGGCGACGAACTCCTCCGTCGCGACGACGAAGCCCGCCAGCGAGGTCTTCATGTCGGCCGCGCCGCGGCCGTACAGCTTGCCGTCGCGATGCGTCGGCACGAAGGGCGGCGAGCTCCACTGCTCGAGCGGGCCGGTCGGCACGACGTCGGTATGGCCCGCGAACGCGAGCAGCTTGCCTTTGCGGCCGGCCGCGCCGCGCTTGACGGCCCAGAAATTCGTCACGCCGTGCGACGCGATCGTTTCGCACTCGAAGCCGAGCGCGGTCAGGCGCTCGATCATCAGGTGCTGGCAGTGCTGATCGTCGGGCGTGACGGACGCGCGCGCGATCAGTTGTTCGGTAAGGGCAAGGGTGGCGGACATGGTTCGGACCACTTTCGATGAAAAATGCCGGCGCGGTGGCCGGCAGCGATGAGGCTTGTGGCGCGTTCAGCGCAGGCGGGCGCTACGCGGCAAACAGCGCCGTGTACTGGTCGGCCGCGAAGCCGAGCGACTTCACGCGGCCGTTGACGACCAGCACCGGACGCTTGATGACCGACGGCTTGTGGATCATCAGCGCGATCGCGCCGGCCGGCGTTTCGGCGGCCGCCTTCATGTCGTCGGCCAGGCCGCGCCACGTGGTGCCGCGCCGGTTCAGGAGCGCGTCGAGCGGCACGTCCTTCAGCCAGTCCTCGACTAGCGGCGCGCTGACGCCGGCTTTCTTGAAATCGTGAAATTCGAACTCGACACCGTGCTCGTCGAGCCACACGCGGGCCTTCTTCACGGTGTCGCAGTTCGGAATGCCGTACACGACCACGGTGCGAGGCTTCGCCATCAGTCGCCTCGGAGCAGTTCGTTCAGGCCGACCTTCGCGCGCGTCTTCGCATCGACCTTCTTCACGATCACCGCGCAGTACAGGCTGTGCGTGCCGTCCTTCGACGGCAGGTTGCCCGCGACGACGACCGAGCCGGCCGGAATGCGGCCATACGTCACTTCGCCCGTTTCGCGGTCGTAGATCTTCGTGCTCTGGCCGAGGTACACGCCCATCGAGATCACCGAGTTCTCCTCGACGATCACGCCTTCGACGACTTCCGAGCGTGCGCCGATGAAGCAGTTGTCCTCGATGATGACGGGGTTCGCCTGCAGCGGCTCGAGCACGCCGCCGATGCCGACGCCGCCCGACAGGTGCACGTTCTTGCCGATCTGCGCGCACGAGCCGACCGTCGCCCAGGTATCGACCATCGTGCCTTCGTCGACGTACGCGCCGATGTTCGTGTACGACGGCATCAGCACGACGTTTTTTGCGATGAACGAGCCGCGGCGCGCGATGGCGGGCGGCACGACGCGGAAGCCGCCCGCCGCGAAGTCTTCGGCCGTGTAGTTCGCGAACTTCGACGGCACCTTGTCGTAGAACTGCGAGTAGCCGCCCGCCGGCATCGGCGCGTTGTCTTCCAGGCGGAACGACAGCAGCACGGCCTTCTTCAGCCACTGGTGCACGGTCCATTCGCCGTCGATCTTCTCGGCGACGCGCAGCGCGCCTTTGTCGAGCTGCTCGATCGCGTGCGCGACGGCTTCGCGGATCTCCGCGGACGCGGCCTTCGGCGACAGTTCGGCGCGCTTTTCCCAGGCGTTATCGATGATTTGCTGAAGTTGTTGCGACATGTTCGTGGCTATGCTGGACGTGGATGATGGATGAATCGGGGGCGCTCGAAGCGCGTTCAGCTGGCGAAGCCGCGGCAGAAATCGACGATGCGCTGCGCGCCTTCGACGCATTCGGCCGTGCCGGCGACGAGCGCGATCCGGATGAAGCCGCGGCCGGGATTCGCGCCATGCGCGTCGCGGGCGAGATACGAGCCGGGCAGGACCGTCACATTATAGTCGGCGAAGAGACGCCGGGCGAACTCGGTATCCGACAGGCCGGTCCTCGCGACGTTCGCCCACAGGTAGAACGCGGCGTCGGGCGGGCGCACGTCGACGACGTCGGCGAGCATCGGCGTGACGGTCGCGAATTTCTGCGCGTAGAGCGCGCGGTTCTCGCGCACGTGCGCCTCGTCGCCCCAGGCGGCGATGCTCGCCTTCTGCCAGACGGGCGACAGCGCCGCGCCGTGGTACGTGCGGTACAGCAGGAAGCGCTTCAAGAGCGCCGCGTCGCCCGCGACGAAGCCCGAGCGCATGCCCGGCACGTTCGAGCGCTTCGACAGGCTCGACAGCATCACGAGGCGTTCGAAGCCGCGGCCGAGCCGGTGCGCGGCCTCGAGGCCGCCCATCGGCGGCTTCGACTCGTCGAAGTAGATCTCCGAATAGCATTCGTCGGACGCGATCACGAAGCCGTGCTCGTCCGATAGCGCGAACAGCTCGCGCCAGTCGTCGAGCGTCAGCACGGCGCCCGTCGGGTTGCCGGGCGAGCATGCGTAGACGAGCTGCGTGCGCGCCCACACGTCGTCCGGCACGACCGAGTAGTCGGGCGCGAAGTTGCGCGCCGGGTCGCTGTTGACGAAGTACGGCTCGGCGCCCGCGAGGAGCGCCGCGCCTTCGTAAATTTGATAGAAAGGATTCGGACAGAGTACGATCGGCCTTTCGCCGTTTTGGCCGGCGTTCTCGCCGCGCTTGCCGGCGGTCGGATCGATCACCGCCTGCGCGAGCGAGAAGAGCGCCTCGCGCGAGCCCGATGCGGCGAGCACCTGCGTCGCGGCGTCGATCGCGGGCAGCCCGTAGCGGCGCTCGAGCCAGCGGGCGACCGTCTCGCGGAGCGCGTCGGTGCCCGCTGTCGCCGGATACGACGCGAGGCCGTCCAGCGCGGCCGCGGCGGCGTCGCGGATCAGCGCGGGCGTCGCGTGCTTCGGCTCGCCGATGCCGAAGCTGATCGGCGGCAGATGCGCGGGCGGCGTCACGCCGGCAAAGAGCGCGCGGAGCTTTTCGAACGGATAGGGCTGAAGCGTATCGAGACGAGGATTCACGGGCTTGGACGGACGGAGCCGGTAGATGGCCGATCGGACAGGCCGGTTTAAGCGAAACGGGCGCGAAACAGGGGCGCGGCAGGCGCCGCCGGGCGCGGGCGAAGCGGGGCGCGGCGGATGGCGGCGCGGAATGCCGGCGTGCCGGCCCGTGCCTGCCCTGTTGGGCGCGGCGACGGCGCTCGATTATAGCGTGACATCGGACGGCGGAACGCGCGGCGAGCGCGCCGCGACGCTGTACGACGAAGGAAGAAGAGGTTCGGTTTGCAAATGAATGAACGAGGGAGCGCCGGCGGGCCGACGCTCGCGATTCTGATCGGCGCGTCGGTATGGGGCCTGATCTGGTATCCGCTGCGCCTCCTGGCGGCGCTCGGCGTGACGGGCACGGCGGCGAGCGCGCTGACGAGCGTCGTCGCCTGCGCGTTCGTGCTGATCGTGCGGCGCGGGTCGATCGCGACGGTGCGCTGGCACTGGCTGCTGCCCGCGCTCGGCATCGCGGCGGGCGTGACGAATCTCGGCTTCGTCTGGGGCACGATTCACGGCGAAGTGCTGCGCGTGATGCTGCTCTTTTATCTGACGCCCGCGTGGACCGCGATCTACGCGCACTTCATCCTGCGCGAGCGGCTCACGTTCGCGGGCGCGGCGCTCGCCGCGCTGTCGCTCGCCGGCGCGATGCTGATGCTGTGGTCGCCGCGGCTCGGCGTGCCGCTGCCGTCGAACCCGGCCGAATGGGCGGGGCTCGGGGCCGGGATGAGCTTCGCGATGAGCAACGTGCTCGTCGTCAAGGCGAGCCGTGAGCTGCCGCAGATGAAGCCCGAGATGCGCACGGCGACGCTCTTCGGCGGCGCGGCCGCGCTCGGCGTCGTCGCGTCGCTCGTCGAGGGCCTGCCGCCGGTGCCTGTGGGCGACGACTTAGGCTTCGCGGCGCTCCTCGTCGCCGGGATTGGCGTGACGGTCGCGGCGAACAACATGCTCGTCCAGCACGGCTTGGCGCGCGTGCCGGCGAACCGCGCATCGATCATCATGCTGTTCGAGATCGTCGTCACAGCGCTGTCGGCGTGGCTTTTTGCCAACGAAGTGCCGACCGCGCGCGAATGGGCGGGCGGCCTCTGCATCGTCGTCGCGACCCTGCTGTCGAGCCGCGTGCACCGCGCCCGGCCGGCTGACGGCGAACCGCGCAAGCCGCGGGACAGCGCGCGCGCGATGGTATGATTGGCCCCATTCGCGGGGCCGACTGCTTGACAGCACGGCCCCGTTTTTCGAATCTTGGGCGTGCGGCGCGCGCGCGGGCCTCGCGGTCGAATCGCGGCGCGCAACACACGTTCCCAACCGTTTCACACTCTTTACCACCGATACCGCCGTGCGTCTGAGCTCGATCAAACTCGCTGGCTTCAAATCTTTCGTCGATCCCACGCACTTCCAGGTCCCAGGTCAACTGGTCGGCGTGGTGGGACCGAACGGGTGCGGCAAATCCAACATCATCGACGCCGTGCGCTGGGTGCTCGGCGAATCGCGCGCGTCCGAGCTGCGCGGCGAGTCGATGCAGGACGTCATCTTCAACGGCTCGACGGCCCGCAAGCCCGGCAGCCGGGCGAGTGTCGAGCTCGTGTTCGACAACTCCGACGGCCGCGCGGCCGGCCAGTGGGGCCAGTACGGTGAGATCGCCGTGAAGCGCGTGCTGACGCGCGACGGCACGTCGAGCTATTACATCAACAACCTGCCCGCGCGCCGCCGCGACATCCAGGACATTTTCCTCGGCACGGGTCTCGGTCCGCGCGCGTACGCGATCATCGGCCAGGGGATGATCGCGCGGATCATCGAGGCGAAGCCCGAAGAGCTGCGCGTGTTCCTCGAAGAGGCGGCGGGCGTGTCGAAGTACAAGGAGCGCCGCCGCGAAACCGAGAACCGCCTGCACGACACGCGCGAAAACCTGACGCGCGTCGAGGACATCATCCGCGAGCTCGGCTCGAATCTCGAGAAGCTCGAAGCGCAGGCGGTCGTCGCGACGAGGTACAAGGAGCTCGTCGCCGACGGCGAGGAGAAGCAGCGCCTGCTGTGGCTGCTGCGCAAGAACGAGGCGGCGGCCGAGCAGGACAAGCAGCGCCGTGCGATCGGCGACGCGCAGATCGAGCTCGACGCGCAGACCGCGAGGCTGCGCGAAGTCGAGGCGCAACTGGAGACGCTGCGCGTCGCGCACTATTCGGCGAGCGACGCGATGCAGGGCGCGCAGGGGGCGCTCTACGAAGCGAACGCCGAGGTGAGCCGCCTCGAGGCCGAGATCAAGTTCATCGTCGAGTCGCGCAACCGCGTGCAGTCGCAGATCGCGGCGCTCGTCGCGCAGCAGGAGCAGTGGCGCGCGCAGGCCGGCAAGGCGCAGGGCGACCTCGAGGAAGCGGAAGAAGCGCGCGCGGTCGCCGACGAGAAGGCGGCGCTCGCCGAGGACGACGCGGCCGCGAAGCACGACGCGCTGCCCACGCTCGAGGCGCGCTGGCGCGACGCGCAGACCGGGCTGAACGACGAGCGCGGCCGGATCGCGCAGACCGAGCAGGCGCTCAAGCTCGAAGCCGCGCACCAGCGCAACGCCGATCAGCAGCTCCAGCAGCTCCAGCAGCGCCACGAGCGTCTGAAGACCGAGGCGGGCGGTCTCGACGCGCCCGACGAGGCGCAGCTCGAAGCGCTGCGGATGCAGCTCGCCGAGCACGAAGAGATGCTTGCCGAGGCGCAGGCGCGCTTGGCCGACGCGCAGGAGACGCTGCCGCGCCTCGACGCGGAGCGCCGTGCCGCGCACGAGCGCGTGCAGGCCGAGAGCGCGCAGATTCATCAGCTCGAAGCGCGCCTGGCCGCGCTCAAGCAGTTGCAGGAAAACGTGCAGACGGAAGGCAAGATTCAGCCGTGGCTCGACAAGCACGAGCTCGGCGCGCTGCCGCGTCTGTGGAAGAAGCTGCATGTCGAGGCCGGCTGGGAGACCGCGCTCGAAGCGGTGCTGCGCGAGCGGCTCGCGGCGCTCGAAGTGTCGAATCTCGACTGGGTGAAGGCGTTCGCGACCGACGCGCCGCCGGCGAAGCTCGCGTTCTACGCGCCGCCGCCCGCGGGCGAGCCGCTCGCCGCGCCGGGCGCGCAGCGGCCGCTCCTGTCGCTCGTGCGGATCGACGACGCGGGCCTGCGCGCGGTGCTCAACGACTGGCTCGGCACCGTATTCATCGCCGACGATCTCGCGCAGGCGCTCGCCGCGCGCACGCAGTTGCCGCAGGGCGGCGCGTTCGTCGTGAAGGCGGGCCACGTCGTCACGCGCTCGGGCGTGCAGCTGTATGCGGCCGATTCCGAGCAGGCGGGGATGCTCGCGCGCCAGCAGGAAATCGAGAACCTGGTGCGCCAGGTGCGCGCGCAGGCGCTCCTGGCGGACGAAGCGAAGGCGGCGGCGATCCGCGCGGAAGCGGCGCACACGCAGGCGTCGCAGGCGCTGACCGAAGTGCGCGCGCAGGCCGAGCGCGCGACGCAGCGCGTGCACGCGCTGCAGATGGACGTGCTGAAGCTCGCGCAGGCGCACGAGCGTTACTCGCAGCGCAGCACGCAGATTCGCGAGGAGCTGGAGGAGATCGGCGCGCAGATCGAAGAGCAGCGCGCGCTGCGCGCGGAGTCGGAGGCGAACTTCGAGCGTCACGACGCCGAGCTCGCCGAGCTGCAGGCGCGCTTCGAGGACAACCAGCTCGCGTTTGAGGCGCTCGACGAAGCGCTGACGAACGCGCGCCAGGAAGCGCGCGAGCTCGAGCGCGCGGCCACCGATGCGCGCTTCGCGGCGCGCCAGTCGGCGAACCGGATCGACGAGCTGAAGCGCACGATCCAGGTCGCGCACGATCAGAGCGAGCGCGTGGCTGCGTCGCTCGAGGACGCGCGCGCGGAGCTCGAGGCGATCAACGAGCAGACCGCGCACACCGGCCTGCAGGACGCGCTCGAAGTGCGCGCGGCGAAGGAGCAGGCGCTCGGCGCCGCGCGCGCGGAGCTCGACGACCTGACCGCGAAGCTGCGCGCGGCCGACGAGACGCGCTTGGCGGCCGAGCGCTCGCTGCAGCCGCTGCGCGAGCGCATCACCGAGCTGCAGCTGAAGGAACAGGCGGCGCGGATGACGGGCGAGCAGTTCGCCGAGCAGCTCGCGGCGGCCGAGGTCGACGAGGCCGCGCTGAAGGACAAGCTCACGCCGGACATGAAGCCGTCGTACCTGCAGGGCGAGGTCACGCGGATCAACAACGCGGTCGGCGCGCTCGGCCCCGTCAACATGGCGGCGCTCGAAGAGCTCGCGGCGGCGAGCGAGCGCAAGGTGTTCCTCGACGCGCAATCGGCCGACCTGACGAACGCGATCGAGACGCTCGAGGATGCGATCCGCAAGATCGACCAGGAAACCCGCACGCTGCTGCAGGCGACCTTCGACGAAGTGAACCGCCATTTCAGCGATCTGTTCCCGCGCCTCTTCGGCGGCGGCCAGGCGAAGCTCATCATGACGGGCGACGAGATCCTCGACGCCGGCGTGCAGGTGATGGCGCAGCCGCCCGGCAAGAAGAATGCGACGATTCACCTGCTGTCGGGCGGCGAGAAGGCGCTGACGGCGACCGCGCTCGTGTTCGCGATGTTCCAGCTGAACCCGGCGCCGTTCTGTTTGCTCGACGAGGTCGACGCGCCGCTCGACGACGCGAACACCGAGCGATTCGCGAACCTCGTGCGCGCGATGTCGGACAAGACGCAGTTCCTCTTCATCTCGCACAACAAGATCGCGATGGAGATGGCGCAGCAACTGATCGGCGTGACGATGCAGGAGCAGGGTGTGTCGCGGATCGTCGCGGTGGACATGGAAACCGCCGCGGGTTTTGCGCAGAATTGACGTTTGACGAATGGCCCGCGGGCGCGCGGCGCATGGGCGCCCGTCCGCGAGTCCAATGAAAAAGAATTTGATGGAGCGTGCATGGACGAGTTGACACTCGGGTTGATCGGCGCGGGCGCCGTCGTGGTGGGCGGCGTCGTGGTCTACAACGCATGGCAGGGGGCGAAGGTGCGTCGCAGGATGCCGCGCCCGATGCCGCCCGAGGCGGCCGAAGCCGCCGCGCGGCACGAGCGCGACGACGAGGCGCCCTTCATCGAACCGGTGCGGCAGCCGGCGCGCCGCGAGACCGCGGCGGGTGAGCAGGGCGACGGCGCGGCGCGCGTCGAGCCGACGTTCGGCGGCGCGGCGCCCGCCGACACGCCGGCCGACCTGCAGGCCGAGGCGACGATTGCGAACGGCGCGGTCGAGCCCGCCGTCGAGACGAGCGGCGGCGAAGCGGCCGCGCCCGCCCACGCGCACGACGAGCCGGTCGAGCCGGTGCTGCCCGCCGCGACGACGATCTCCGCGGCGACGCCCGCGATCGTCGATCGCCGGATCGACTGCATCGTGCCGATCCGCCTAGGGGGGGCGCTCGCGGGCGACAAGATCCTGCCCGCCGCGCAACGGCTGCGCCGCGCGGGCAGCAAGCCGGTGCACATCGAAGGCAAGCCGGAGGGCGGCGGCGCGTGGGAGCTGCTGCAGAACGGCGTGCGCTACGAAGAGCTGCGCGCGGCCGCGCAGCTCGCAAACCGCAGCGGCCCGCTCAACGAGCTCGAGTTCTCCGAATTCGTGACGGGCGTCCAGCAGTTCGCGGATGCGATCGACGGCGCGCCGGAATTCCCGGACATGATGGAAACGGTGTCGATGGCGCGCGAGCTCGACGGCTTCGCCGCGCAGTGCGACGCGCAACTGTCGGTCAACGTGATGTCGGACGGCGCGCCGTGGTCGGCGAACTACGTGCAGGCGGTCGCGTCGCAGGACGGACTCCTGCTGTCGCGCGACGGCACGCGCTTCGTGAAGCTCGACGCGAAGCAGAATCCCGTCTTCATGCTGCAGTTCGGCGACACGAATTTCCTGCGCGACGACCTCACGTACAAGGGCGGCAATCTGATCACGCTCGTCCTCGACGTGCCCGTTGCCGACGAGGACATCCTGCCGTTCAGGCTGATGTGCGACTACGCGAAGTCGCTGTCGGAGCGGATCGGCGCGCGCGTCGTCGACGACCAGCGCCGGCCGCTGCCGGAATCGACGCTGCTTGCGATCGAGCAGCAGTTGATGAAGCTGTATGCTCGGCTCGAGGAGGCGGGCATTCCGGCCGGCTCACCCGTCACGCGGCGGCTGTTCAGCCAGTAAGCGCAGCGTTTTTCTTCGCTGCGTTGCGGCGCGGGGCGGTTACGCTGGCCGCGATCGCAGCTTGCGGTCGCGTCGCCGCGTTGCGCTGCGTAGCCCGAATCGATCGGGCGCAAGGCGGTCGAATTGCGGCGCTTTCGCTTTGGGGCGTGAAGCGCCGTGACGTCGGCCGGCCGGATTTCGATTGCCGCCCCGCCACAGCCGATTCGATCGAGCTGCCGCCCATCCCCCAGCCCGCCTCGCCCGGTCGTCCCGCGAAGCCGCAAAGCGGCCGGCAAAGACAGCGGGACTCGACCTCCCGATCGCCGTTCGTGCACTGCGCTCGACAGGCCATTCAGCCGATGCCGAAAAGGGCTCGAACTGAGATAATCATCGCCTGATCATCCTCACGAGAAAGTGCCGCCAGCATGGCCCGATCCCCAGTTGAACCGCCCGCCAGCCAGCCGGCGAAGCGTGCCGCGTGGCTGCGCGCCGAGCTCGAGCGGGCGAACTACGCCTATTACGTGCTCGACCAGCCGGAGCTGCCCGACGCCGAGTACGATCGCCTCTTCGTCGAGCTGCAGCAAATCGAGGCCGAGCACCCCGATCTCGTCACGCCCGAATCGCCGACGCAGCGGGTCGGCGGCGAAGTCGCGAGCGGCTTCACGCCCGTCATGCACGACACGCCGATGCTCTCGCTCAACAACGGCTTTGCCGACGAAGACGTCGTCGCGTTCGACAAGCGCGTGGCCGACGGCCTCGACAAGGCGGCCGACCTCGCCGGCACCGTGACCGATCCCGTCGAGTACGCGTGCGAGTTGAAGTTCGACGGCCTCGCGGTCTCGCTGCGCTTCGAGGACGGCCGCTTCGTGCAAGCGTCGACGCGCGGCGACGGCACGACGGGCGAGGACGTCACCCGGAACATCCGCACGATCCGCTCGATCCCGCTGAAGCTGAAGGGCAAGCACGTGCCGCGCGTGCTCGACGTGCGCGGCGAAGTGCTGATGTTCAAGCGCGATTTCGCGCGCCTGAACGAACGTCAGCGCGCGGCGGGCCAGCGCGAGTTCGCGAACCCGCGCAACGCGGCGGCGGGAAGCCTCCGGCAGCTCGATTCGAAGATCACCGCGTCGCGGCCGCTGTCGTTCTTCGCTTACGGGATCGGCATGCTCGACGGCGTCGACATGCCCGACACGCACGGCGGCCTCCTCGACTGGTACGAGACGCTCGGGCTGCCGGTGAACCGCGAGCGCGCGGTCGTGCGCGGCGCGGCGGGTCTCCTCGAGTTTTTCCACGCGGTCGGCGCGCGGCGCGAGTCGCTGCCGTACGACATCGACGGCGTCGTCTACAAGGTGAACCGTCGCGATGAGCAGGAGCGGCTCGGCTTCGTGTCGCGCGCACCGCGTTTTGCGCTCGCGCACAAGTTCCCCGCGCAGGAGGCGCTGACGAAGCTCGTCGCGATCGACGTGCAGGTCGGCCGCACGGGTGCGATCACGCCGGTCGCGCGCCTCGAGCCCGTGTTCGTCGGCGGCGCGACCGTCACGAACGCGACGCTGCACAACGAAGACGAAGTGCGCCGCAAGGACATCCGGATCGGCGACACGGTGATCGTGCGCCGCGCGGGCGACGTGATTCCCGAGGTGGTGTCGGCTGTGCTCGAACGCCGACCGGCGGATGCACGCGAATTCGTGATGCCGACGGCATGTCCCGAATGCGGATCGCGGATCGAGCGGCTGCCGGACGAGGCGATCGCGCGCTGCACGGGCGGGCTCTTTTGTCCCGCGCAGCGCAAGCAGGCGCTGTGGCACTTCGCGCAGCGCCGCGCGCTCGACATCGACGGGCTCGGCGAGAGGATCATCGACCAGCTCGTCGAGCAGAACCTCGTGCGCACGCCGGCGGATCTGTTCAACCTCGGTTTCTCGACGCTCGTCGAGCTCGACCGCTTCGCGGAGAAGTCCGCGCAGAACCTGATCGATTCGCTCGACAAGGCGAAGCACACGACGCTCGCGCGCTTCGTCTACGCGCTCGGGATCCGGCACGTCGGCGAATCGACGGCGAAGGATCTCGCGAAGCATTTCGGCTCGCTCGATCCGATCATGGACGCGTCGATCGAAGCGTTGCTCGAGGTCAACGACGTCGGGCCGATCGTCGCCGAATCGATCCATCAGTTCTTCGCCGAGGAGCACAATCGCACGGTGATCGAGCAACTGCGCGCGCCGGGCCGCGTCACGTGGCCCGAAGGGCCGCCCGCGCCGCGCGCGCCGCAAGGCGTGCTCGCGGGCAAGACCGTCGTGCTGACGGGCACGCTGCCGACGCTCACGCGCGACGCGGCGAAGGAGATGCTCGAGGCGGCGGGCGCGAAGGTTGCGGGCTCGGTGTCGAAGAAAACCGATTACGTCGTCGCCGGCGCCGATGCGGGCAGCAAGCTCGCGAAGGCCGAGGAACTCGGCATTCCGGTGCTGGACGAAGAGGGCATGCACAAACTTCTGGAGGGCCACGCGCGATGATTCGCGAGATTCTGAAGATGGGCGATCAGCGTTTGCTGGAGGTCGCCAAGCCGGTCGAAGCATTCAACACGCCCGAGCTGCACGCGCTCGTCGCGGACATGTTCGAGACGATGCATCATGCGAACGGCGCGGGGCTCGCCGCGCCGCAGCTCGGTGTCGGGCTGCAGGTGATCATCTTCGGCTTTGGCAGCAGCGAGCGCTATCCGGAGGCGCCGCCCGTGCCGGAGACCGTGCTCGTCAATCCGACGGTCGAATATCTGCCGCCCGACATGGAAGAGGGCTGGGAGGGCTGCCTGTCGGTGCCGGGGCTGCGCGGCGTCGTGAGCCGCTACCGGCGCGTGCGCTACAGCGGCTTCGACCAGTTCGGCGCGAAGCTCGAGCGTATCGCGGAGGGCTTTCATGCACGGGTGGTCCAGCACGAGTACGACCACCTGATTGGGAAGCTTTATCCGATGCGGATCACCGATTTCTCGAAGTTCGGCTTCACCGACGTGCTGTTTCCGGGGCTCGACGCGCAGTCGGATGACTGAGGCTGCAAAGCGGCGCGCGCCGGGGCGTCGCGACGATGGCAGAGCGGAAACGAAAACGCCCGCGGTTGCGGTAATGCCGTTCAGTTAAGCGTGGTTCGCAGTGGCCTAGCCTTGCAGAACCACGGAAAAAGGCCGCTCCGGTATCAATCGGAGCGGCCTTTTTGATCTCAACTGAACGGCATTGCTGCGGTTGCGGGCGTTTTCTCGTGGCGAAAGCCGGGCAACTACCGCGCGGCCGCCCGCCGCGCGGCCGCTTCGTTCAGAACGACTCGTCCGGCCCGAGGTAGCGCCACTCGCCCTGCGGCAGCGCTCCCAGCATCACGCGGCCCATCCGCACGCGCTTCAGGCCGATCACTTCGAGGCCGACGAGCTCGCACATCCGGCGAATCTGGCGCTTCTTGCCTTCTCGCAGCACGAAGCGCAACTGCTCGCCGTTCTGCCAACTGACCATCGCGGGCTTGAGCGGCGCGCCGTCGAGCTCGAGGCCGTGGCGCAGCTTCGCGAGCGACTCGGCGGGGAAGTGCTGGTCGACGTCGGCCATGCGTTCGCCAAAGCGCACGCGCACCAGATATTCCTTGTCGATGTCGGATTGCTCGCCGATCAGCTGCTTCGCGACACGGCCGTTTTGCGTCAGCACGAGCAGGCCCGTCGAATCGATGTCGAGCCGGCCTGCGGGCGCGAGCGCGCGCAGGTGCAGCGGCGAGAAGCGCAGCGGGGAGCGGTCGCCGCTCCAGTGGTTCTCGCGCGTGACGAGCGTCGCGGCGGGCGCGTAGCCGTCTTCCGCCTGGCCCGACACATAGCCGACCGGTTTATGCAGCAGGATCGTCACTTGCGCCGCCTGCGCGGCGCGCGCGTTCGAGTCGATCTCGATGCGCTGGTCGGCGCGCACCTTCGAGCCGAGCGTGTCGATGCGCTCGCCGTCGACGAGCACCCAGCCTTTCTCGATCCATTCGTCCGCCTCGCGGCGCGAGCAGAGGCCGAGCTCCGACATGCGCTTCGACAGGCGCACGAGGCCCGTTTCGTCGCCGCGGTCGACGTGTGCCGCGGATTCGCCGGAGCTGGTCGCGCGACGCTTGATCGGCTGAGCGACTTTGAGCGCGGGACCCGTCGTTGCCCGGGCGGCGGGGCGGCGATCGTCGGCTGTGCGCTCGCGTGGCGCCTTGCGTTCGTCGGAGTGCGCGGCGCGCGAAGGCGCGCGTTTGGCGGGGGCGCCGTAGCGATCGTCGGCGCGCTGCGGCGCACGCTTGCCGCCTGCCGCGCCTTTGCCCGCGAACGACGAGGGTGCGGCATCGCGCGCGGTGCGGCCGTTCGCGCGTGGCGCGCGGTCGTCGGACTGGCGCGGTGGGGGCC
Organism: Burkholderia sp. BDU5; assembly: GCF_001522845.1. Taxonomy (NCBI): domain Bacteria; kingdom Pseudomonadati; phylum Pseudomonadota; class Betaproteobacteria; order Burkholderiales; family Burkholderiaceae; genus Burkholderia; species Burkholderia sp. BDU5. Next base: position 33,637 of record NZ_LOWC01000046.1, read on the forward strand.
GGGACGCGCCGCCGAACTTGGCGTCGGCCGCGCCGCGCGTGCCGGCGGGTTTCGTCGTGTCGCGCTCCGCGCGGCCTTTGCCGCGCGCGCCCGGATCGAACGAACGTGCGTCCGTGCTGCGCGACGGTCGTTCGTCGCGTTGCCCGCCGCGATCGGCGGGGCGGCGCTCGGACTTCGTGTCCGTACGGCGGGCGCGTCCGCCGGCTGCGGCACCGGGAGCGCCGGCGCGCTTCGCCGACGTACGCTCGCCGCTCGGGCGGGCCGCGCCATCCGCAGTGCGCGGCTTCGTGACGCGTTTGCCTTCGGACGCCGCAGTCGGACGCGACGGCGCGCCCGCGCGCTTCGGCGCGGCGGTCGCGGCGCCTCGCGGTGCCGACGGCTTCGCGGCGGGCTTCCCGGCGGATTTGGCCGCGGACTTCGGCGCCATGGGTTTCTCGCCCGCCGCTTTCGCGTCGGGCCGCGCGACCTTGCGCGCGGTGAGGCTGCCGGAGCGGACGGGGGCGCGGCCGGGTGTCGCCGGCCGCGGATTCTTGACGGTCAATTTTGTGCGCATAAACGCTGGAACACACTCACACTGCGATCGCGCGCAGCAACTCGGTTTCGACTTGGATCTGCAGACGATTGTCGGACAAACCGGTACCGTCGAGCATGAAGACGTCCTCGACGCGTTCGCCGAGCGTATTGATCCGCGCCGCATGGACGCCGACCCGGTGCTCAGCCAGCACGCGCGCGATCGAATAAAGAAGACCCGGCCGGTCGTTGGCGGACACGGACAGAATGTAGTATTGGCCGCGCTCGTCGGCCCGCAGGTCGACGCGCGGCGTGATCGGGAACGTGCGCGACAGCCGAGACAGCCGGCCCTTCGACGGCTCGGGCAGCGGCGCCGATTCGGCGAGGCGCGCGGCGAGCTGCTGCTCGACGAGGTTCGCGATGTCTCGGTACTGCACGTCGTGCTCGGTCTGCGTGACGATGAAGTTGTCGAGCGCGTAGCCGTGGCGCGTCGTGTTCACGCGCGCGTCGAGCACCGACAGCCCGTTGCGGTCGAAGTACGCGCAGATTCCCGCGAACAGGTCCGAGCGGTCCTTTACGTAGACGAGCACCTGCAGCGCGTCGCCGACGGGCGACGGCCGCGCGCGGACGATCGCCGTGTCGGCTTCGACGTGCCGGTACAGCACGCGGGTCTGCCACGCGATGTCGGCCGCGTCGTGGCGCAGGAAGTAGCCGACGTCGAGTTGATCCCACAGCGCGCGGTGCGCATCGGGCGCCACGGTTTCGAGGCGCAGCAGCGCGAGCGCCTCTTCCTGCCGCGTCTTCAGCTCGGAATGCGCGTCGGGCTGCGCGCCGCCCAGCACCGCGAGCGTCGAGCGATAGAGATCCTCGAGCAGCTTGCCTTTCCACGTATTCCACACCTTCGGACTCGTGCCGCGGATGTCGGCGACGGTCAGCAGGTAGAGCGCGGTCAGGCGCCGCTCGCTGCCGACGAGATCGGCGAAGCGCTTGATCACATCCGGATCGCTCGTGTCCTGCTTTTGCGCGACCTGGCTCATCGTCAGGTGATGCTGGACGAGCCACGCGACGAGCGCCGCGTCGTCGCCAGCGATCCCATGCTCGCGGCAGAAGCGCCGCGCATCGGCCATCCCGAGCGTCGAGTGGTCGCCGCCGCGGCCTTTCGCGATGTCGTGGAAGAGGGCGGCGACGTACAGCACCCACGGCCGCTCGAAGTTCACGATCAGCTGACTGCAGAACGGATATTCGTGCGCATGCTCGGCGACCGCGAAGCGGCGGATGTTGCGCAGCACCATCAGGATGTGCTGATCGACCGTATACACGTGGTACAGGTCGTGCTGCATCTGGCCGACGATTCGCCGGAAGTTCAGCAGATAGCGGCCGAGCACGCTCGTCTGGTTCATCAGGCGGAACGCGTGCGTGATGCCTTCCGGCTGCTGAAGGATCTGCATGAACGTGCGGCGGTTGCGCGGATCGCGCCGCCACGCGTTGTTCATCACGTCGCGCGAGTTGTAGAGCGCGCGCAGCGTGCGTGCGGACAGGCCCTTCACGCCACGCGTCGCCTCGTACAGCAGGAACGCTTCGAGGATCGCGTCCGGGTGGCGCTCGAACACGTCGTCCGCGGCGATCTCGAGCATCCCCTGCTTCTCGACGAAGCGCCCGGGCGACAGCACGCGCGTGACGCCGCTCGTCGCCGGGAAGAGCTGCGCCTCGATGTTCTGGATCAGGATCGTCGCGAGCTGCGTGACCGCCTTCGCGGCCCAGTAATAGCGCCGCATCAGCTGCTCGCTCGCGCGCTTCGCGTGCGTCGGCCGGTAGCCGAAGCTCTCGGCCGCCTGCGTTTGCAGATCGAACACGAGGATGTCCTGCCGGCGCCCGGCGATCACGTGCAGCCGGGCGCGCAGCGTCTTCAGGAAACCTTCGTTGCGGCGCAGCTCGCGCGCCTCGCGATCGGTGATGAGCCCGCGCGTGTCGAGCTCGCGCCAACTGCTGCCGAAGCCCGCCGCGCGGGCGATCCAGAGGATCGTCTGCAGATCGCGCAGGCCGCCGGGGCTTTCCTTCACGTTCGGCTCGAGGCTGTACGGCGTGTCCTGGAACTTCGCGTGGCGCTGGCGCATCTCGAGCACCTTCGCCTGGAAGAACGCGCGCGCGTCGAGCGCCTCGCGATAGCGCAGCGTGAAGCGCTCGAAGAGCGCGGTGCTGCCGACGATGCGGCGCGCTTCCAGCAGCGACGTCTGCACGGTGACGTCCTGCGACGCTTCTTCGATGCATTGATCGACGGTGCGCACGCTGCTGCCGATCTCGAGCCCGAGATCCCACGCCATCCCGATGAAGCGCTCGATCCGCTCGTCGAGCTCGCTCGCGTGCGAGTCGGGCAGGAGCACGAGAATGTCGACGTCCGAATGCGGCGACAGCTCGCCGCGCCCGTAGCCGCCGACCGCGACGAGCGCGAGCGTCGCGGGCAGCCCGCACGCTTGCCAGAGGTGGCGCAGCGCGTCGTCGGTCGCGCGCGACAGCGCATGCATCAGCGGCGTGACGTTGGCCGCGGTCTTGAAGCGCGCGAGCAACCCGGCCTTCGCGGCCTTGAATTCGGCTTTGCGCGACAGCGCGGGAGGCGGCGCGGCGACGGAGGCGCTCATGGACGGCGATCAGATTGGGCGGTTGAACGGGGGGCGCGCGGCGACGCGGGCGGCTACCTGGCTAATTAATTGGGCGAAGCGGACGGAACGGGACGCGGCGCGCGGCGGCGCTCAGACCGCGGCGGCCGGCGCAGCGAACGTCGGCCGCGCGGGCGTGCCGGCCGACACCGTCAGCACGTCGTAGCCCGTGTCCGTCACGAGGATCGTATGCTCCCACTGCGCGGACAGGCTGCGGTCGCGGGTCTTGACGGTCCACTGGTCGGGCATCGTGCGGATGTCGCGCTTGCCGGCGTTGATCATCGGCTCGATCGTGAAGATCATGCCGGGCTTCAGTTCGATGCCGGTGCCCGGCCGCCCGTAGTGGACGACCTGCGGATCCTCGTGGAACACCGTGCCGATCCCGTGGCCGCAGTATTCGCGCACGACGCTGTAGCCCTGCGCCTCCGCGTGCTTCTGGATCGCGTGGCCGATGTCGCCGAGATGCGCGCCGGGCTTCACCTGATCGATGCCGAGCCACATGCATTCGTAGGTGGTCTGCACGAGGCGCTTCGCGAGGATCGAGCCTTCGCCGATGATGAACATCCGGCTCGTGTCGCCGAAATAGCCGTTCTTGATGACGGTGACGTCGATGTTGAGCGCGTCGCCGTTCTTGAGCGTCTTGTCGCCCGGGATGCCATGGCAGATCACGTCGTTGACCGACGTGCAGACCGCCTTCGGGAACGGCGGGTAGCCGGGCGGCTGGTAGTTGAGCGGCGCGGGGACCGTGCCTTGCACGTTCACCATGTACTCGTGGCAGAGGCGATCGAGCTCGCCCGTCGTCACGCCCGCGACGACGAGCGGCGTGATGTAGTCGAGCACTTCGCTCGCGAGACGGCAGGCGATGCGCATCTGTGCGATGTCGTGTTCGTTTTTGAGCGTAATGGCCATGAGTCGGTGCCTGAAATGCGGTGAATTTGATAATTATCGCACCTTATTCCTGCTGTCGCAGCCTTTTGCGGGCGGGCGCGGCGCGAAATCCGGCACGGTGGCGCGGGCCGCGCGGAAGTCGTTGCGTGGCGGGCCGTGCGGGCGTCCGCGGGCGATAGGCGGCGGGCGACTTGAGAGCCGTCATACCCGCGTGCTATACTTATTGGCTAAGTCGGCGCTGAAATCGCTATTTTTGCCTGGCACGGAAACGGTTGGAGTTCGTTGGCGTTTTCGTTCGAGGCGCGGCGGTTGCGGCGAAGGCTGGCGGCGCGAAGCTTTCGAGTGGTTTTCGAGGCGCGCGCCGAATCGCAAGCCGGCGCACCCAGGGTGTCGCGGCGCGAACGGAGCGGGACAGTGCCCGCCGTCGCGCCATGATACGGCAGCCGGCTTAAGACCCAAACCCTCGTGGAGAAATATACAAATGGCAATCACGATGCGCCAAATGCTGGAAGCCGGTGTCCACTTCGGTCACCAAACGCGCTTCTGGAACCCGAAGATGGCCCCCTTCATCTTCGGTCACCGCAACAAGATTCACATCATCAACCTCGAAAAGACGCTGCCGATGTACAACGACGCGCTGAAGTACGTGCGTCAGCTCGCAGCGAATCGGGGTACGATCCTCTTCGTCGGCACGAAGCGCCAATCGCGCGACACGATCGCCCAGGAAGCGCTGCGCGCGGGCATGCCGTACGTGAACGCACGCTGGCTCGGCGGCATGCTGACCAACTTCAAGACGCTGAAGGTATCGATCAAGCGCCTGAAGGACATGGAAGCGTCGGTCGAGGCGGGCGAGCTCGAGAAGATGAGCAAGAAGGAAGCGCTCTTGTTCGAACGCGAAATCGCGAAGCTGCAGAAGTCGATCGGCGGCGTGAAGGACATGGGCGGCATTCCGGATGCGATCTTCGTCGTCGACGTCGGCTACCACAAGATCGCCGTGACCGAAGCGAACAAGCTCGGCGTGCCGGTCATCGCCGTGGTCGATACGAACCACTCGCCGGAAGGCGTGGATTACGTGATCCCGGGTAACGACGACTCGAGCAAGGCTGTCGCGCTGTACGCCGAAGGCGTGGCCGACGCGATCCTCGAAGGCCGTGCGAACGCGGTCAACGAAGTGGTCCAGGCGGCGCGCGGCGACGACGAATACGTCGAGGAAAACGCGTAACCGGCCCCGAGCCGGCGCAAAAAGGGGGCTCTCAACAGGCCCCCTTTTTTTAAGCCGCTTTTTTCGGGTGGCCGATCCGGGCCGACGCCGAGCGAAAAATGCGCGAATGCCCGGAAACGAATGCCTGCCGCCTGCGTCGAAGTGCGGGCGGCGTTGTGAATACAGACTCAAGGAGCGAATGATGGCGGCAATTACCGCAAGCATGGTGGCAGAACTGCGCGCGAAGACCGACGCACCGATGATGGAATGCAAGAAGGCGCTGACGGAAGCCGACGGCGACATGGGCAAGGCTGAAGAGCTGCTGCGCGTGAAGCTCGGCAACAAGGCCAGCAAGGCCGCGTCACGCGTGACGGCGGAAGGCATCGTCGCATCGTTCGTCGGCGCCCATGCGGGCGCGCTCGTCGAACTGAACTGCGAAACCGACTTCGTCGCGAAGAACGACGACTTCAACGCGTTCGCGAAGACCATCGCCGAACTCGTCGCGACGCAGAACCCGGCCGACGTCGCCGCGTTGTCGGCGCTGCCGCTCGACGGCAAGACGGTCGACGAAGTGCGCCTCGCACTCGTCGGCAAGATCGGCGAGAACATCTCGATCCGCCGCTTCGTGCGCGTCGAGACGTCGAACAAGCTCGCGACGTACCTGCACGGCAGCCGCATCGGCGTGATCGTCGAGTACACGGGCGCGGAAGAGCAGGTCGGCAAGGACGTCGCGATGCACGTCGCGGCAATGAAGCCAGTCTCGCTGTCGGCTGACGAAGTCCCCGCCGAGCTGATCGAGAAGGAGCGCCGCGTCGCCGAGCAGAAGGCCGCGGAATCGGGCAAGCCGGCCGAGATCGTCGCGAAGATGGTTGACGGCAGCGTCCAGAAGTTCCTGAAGGAAGTATCGCTGCTGAACCAGCCGTTCGTGAAGAACGACAAGCAGACGATCGAGCAGATGCTGAAGGCCGCGAATGCGGCGGTGCAGAAGTTCGCCCTCTTCGTCGTCGGCGAAGGCATCGAGAAGCGTCAGGACGACTTCGCGGCGGAAGTGGCCGCGCAGGTCGCCGCGGCCAAGCAGCAGTAACCAGTCGTAAAAGCGGTAACCAGCAGTACGCTTGACCCGCGGCGGACGACCGTTCCGCTGCGGCCGGCAGCGCCGCCGGACGGGGCTTTCAGCCAGCCCGGCCCGGCGGCGCTTGCTCGAATCAGCATTTCGCCCCTACAGTTCGTGCTTGTCATCCTCTCGTCGCTCGGAAGTCCCTATGCCCAATGCCTATAAACGCGTCCTCCTCAAACTTTCCGGCGAAGCGCTGATGGGCGACGATGCCTTCGGCATCAATCGTGCGACGATCGAGCGGATGGTTGCCGACATCGCGGAAGTCGTGCGTCTCGGCACGCAACTCGCGGTCGTGATCGGCGGCGGCAACATCTTCCGCGGCGTCGCGGGCGGTGCGGCCGGCATGGATCGCGCGACCGCGGACTACATGGGGATGCTCGCGACGATGATGAACGCGCTCGCGCTGCAGGACGCGATGCGCCACGCGGGCATCGAGGCGCGCGTGCAGTCGGCGCTGCGGATGGACCAGGTGGTCGAGCCGTACATCCGCCCGCGCGCGATCCGCCAGCTCGAGGAGGGCAAGGTGGTGATCTTCGCGGCGGGCACGGGCAACCCGTTTTTCACGACGGACACGGCGGCCGCGCTGCGCGGCTCGGAAGTCGGCGCCGAAGTGGTGCTGAAGGCGACGAAGGTCGACGGCGTCTATTCGGCCGATCCGAAAAAGGATTCGTCCGCGACGCGCTACTCGTCGATCAGCTTCGACGAAGCGATCGGCCGCAACCTGCAGGTGATGGACGCGACGGCGTTCGCGCTCTGCCGCGACCAGAAGCTGCCGATTCGCGTGTTTTCGATCAACAAGCCGGGTGCGCTCAAACGTATCGTGCAAGGTGAGGACGAGGGCACGCTCGTCCACGTGTAAACTCTCGCCGATGCGGGAAGCGGCGGCGCCGTGCGCCGCCTTTGGCCATTGCCCGCATCGTTTTGAAGTTCGGAAGGTTCGGAGGTTGAAATGAGTGTCGCTGATATCAAGAAGGGCGTCGAGCAGAAGATGCAGCGCTCGATCGAAGCGTTCAAGAACGATCTGGCGAAGATCCGCACGGGCCGTGCGCATACCGGTCTGCTCGATCACGTGCAGGTCGACTACTACGGTTCGATGGTGCCGATCTCGCAGGTCGCGAACCTGACGCTCGTCGACGCGCGCACGATCGGTGTGCAGCCGTGGGAAAAGAACATGGTCGCGAAGGTCGAGAAGGCGATCCGCGAAGCCGACCTGGGCCTGAACCCGGCGACGGCGGGCGACCTGATCCGCGTGCCGATGCCGGCGCTGACGGAAGAGCGCCGCCGCGAGCTGACGAAGGTCGTCAAGAGCGAAGGCGAGACCGCGAAGGTCGCGATCCGCAATCTGCGCCGCGACGCGAACGAAGCGCTCAAGAAGCTCGTGAAGGACAAGGAAATCTCCGAGGACGACGAGCGCCGCGCGGGCGACGACGTGCAGAAGCTGACCGACAAGCACGTCGCGGAGATCGACAAGCTCGTCCAGAGCAAGGAAGCGGAGATCATGACGGTCTGACGCCGCCTTGTCGCACTTTTTCCTGCAGCCACAGTCTCAGCGGCCATGACTTATACCAGCTCTACCGTTCGCGTGCCTGACGCCGCCGCCGTGCCGCGTCACATCGCGATCATCATGGACGGCAACGGCCGTTGGGCGACCGAGCGCCGCCTGCCGCGCGTCGCAGGGCACACGCGCGGCGTCGACGCCGTGCGCTCGGTCGTCGAAGGATGCGCGCGGGCGGGCGTCGAATACCTGACGCTCTTCGCGTTCAGCTCCGAGAACTGGCGCCGGCCGAACGACGAGGTGTCGTTCCTGATGCGCCTGTTCATCACCGCGCTCGAGCGCGAGGTCGGCAAACTGCACGCGAACGGCATCCGGCTGCGCGTCATCGGCGATCTGTCGAAGTTCGAACCGCGCATCCAGGCGCTGATCCGGCGCGCGGAAACGAAGACCGCGCGCAACACGCGCCTCACGCTGACGATCGCCGCGAACTACGGCGGCCGTTGGGACATCCTGCAGGCGACGCAGAAGCTCGTCGACGAGGCGGCGCGAGAAGGGCGCGCGGCCGAAGTCGACGAGGACGCGTTCGCCCGCCATCTGGCGATGGCCTATGCGCCGGAGCCGGATCTCTTCATCCGCACGGGCGGCGAACAGCGGATCAGCAATTTCCTGCTCTGGCAGCTCGCGTACACCGAGTTCTACTTCACCGACAAATTCTGGCCGGATTTCGACGCAAACGCGCTCGCCGAGGCGCTCGCGTCGTACACGCACCGCGAACGCCGCTTCGGCCGCACGAGCGCGCAGCTCGAACCCCAGGCTCAGGACGCCGACTCTCTTTCATGCTGAAGACCCGTGTCATCACGGCGCTCGTGCTGCTGGCAGTGCTGCTGCCCGTGACGCTGTACGCGCCGCTTTCCGCGTTCGGCGCGCTGATCGCACTCGTGCTCGTGTTCGCCGCGTGGGAATGGGGGCGGTTGCTGAAGCTGGGCGGAGTCGGCTCGGTCGTCTATGCGATCGTCGCGGCGCTCGCGCTCGCGGCGAGCACGCGGCTCGGCATCGGCGCGCAGGCCGCGCGGCCGCTCTTCGAGGCGGCGGGCGTGTTCTGGCTGCTGGCCGGCCCGTATGCGCTCTGGCGCAAGCCGGCGCTCGCCGAACGCGCGTGGAAGCCGTTCCTGCTCGTGGCGGGCCTCGTCGTCTTTGCCGCATGCTGGCATGCACTCGTCGCGGCGCGCGCGGAAGGCGTACCCTTCGTATTGTCGCTGCTGCTGGTGGTGTGGCTCGCCGATATCGGCGCATACTTCGCCGGCAAGGGGTTCGGCAAGCACAAGCTCGCGCCGTCCGTCAGCCCCGGCAAGACCTGGGAAGGCGCGGCGGGCGGCTGGCTCGCGGTGATGATCGTCGCTGGCGCGGCCGTCGCGGCGCACGCCTTTGAACCGACCCTTTATTCGGCGTTCGTCGCGCATTACGGCGCGGCGGGCGCATTTGCGGCGCTGACGCTCCTCGTCGCGTTCAGCGTGATCGGCGACTTGTTCGAGTCGCTGCTGAAGCGCCAGGCGGGCGTGAAGGACTCGAGCGGCCTGCTGCCGGGCCACGGCGGCGTGCTCGACCGCGTCGATGCGCTGCTGCCCGTGCTGCCGCTCGCACTGCTGCTGCTCGGTTAAAACTAGACACCATTATGCAAAAACGTCTGACATTGCTCGGTTCGACGGGCTCGATCGGAGACAGCACGCTCGACGTTGTCGCGCGTCATCCGGAGCGCTTCGCGGTTCACGCGCTCACGGCTCACCGCAACGGCGACAAGCTCGTCGCCCAGTGTCTGCGCTTTGCGCCCGACGTCGCGGTGGTCGGCGACGCCGAAACCGCTGCACGGGTCGAAGCGCAATTGCGCGCCGCGGGCAGCAAGACGCAGGTCGCGCACGGCAGGCAGGCGCTCGTCGACGTGTCGAAGAGCGACGGCTGCGACACGGTCGTCGCGGCGATCGTCGGCGCGGCGGGGCTCGCGCCGAGCCTCGCCGCCGCACGCGCGGGCAAGCGCGTCCTGCTCGCGAACAAGGAATCGCTCGTGATGTCGGGCGCGATCTTCATGGACGCGGTGCGCGACCATGGCGCGATCCTGCTGCCCGTCGACAGCGAGCACAACGCGATCTTCCAGTGCATGCCGCGCGACGCGGCCGAGCACGGCGGGATCGCGAAGATCATCGTGACCGCGTCGGGCGGCCCGTTCCGCACGCGCGAGCCCGCGACGCTCGCCGACGTGACGCCCGACGAGGCATGCAAGCATCCGAACTGGGTGATGGGCCGGAAGATTTCGGTCGACTCGGCGACGATGATGAACAAGGGCCTCGAGGTGATCGAGGCGCATTGGTTGTTCGGCCTGCCGGGCGAGCGCATCGACGTGCTGATCCATCCGCAGAGCGTGATCCACTCGCTCGTGTCGTATCGCGACGGCTCGGTGCTCGCGCAGCTCGGCAATCCCGACATGCGCACGCCGATCGCGCACGCGCTCGCATTTCCCGAGCGCGTCGACGCGGGCGTCGCGCAGCTCGATCTCGCGCAGATCGCGTCGCTCACGTTCGAGAAGCCCGACTACGCTCGCTTCCCGTGTCTCGCGCTCGCGATCCAGGCGCTCGAGGCGGGCGGCGTCGCGAGCGCGGCGCTCAATGCGGCGAACGAGATCGCGGTCGACGCATTCCTGTCGTGCCGCATCCGCTTCACGGCGATCGCGCAGACGGTCGAGGCCGTGCTGAGCGGACTCTCCAACCGCACGCCGAGCGGCCTCGACGATGTCGTCGAGGCCGACGCCGACGCACGCCGCGCGGCGATGGCGTTCATCGAAAAGCTGAGCGCGCCCGGCGTGGAGCGCACCGTCTGAATGGGGCTGTCATGAACGTGCTGGTCGAACTGATCGCATTCGCAGTGGCGATCGGCGTGCTGGTCGTCGTGCATGAGTACGGGCATTACCGCGTCGCGCGCTGGTGCGGCGTCAAGGTGCTGCGCTTCTCGATCGGCTTCGGCGCGCCCGTCGCGCGCTGGGTCAGCAAGAAGACGGGCACCGAGTGGACGCTGTCCGCGCTGCCCTTGGGCGGCTACGTGAAGATGCTCGACGAGCGCGATCCCGGCGACGGCATTCGCGCGGATGAGCTGCCGCGCGCATTCAACCGGCAATCGGTCGGCAAGCGCATCGCGATCGTCGCGGCAGGGCCGATCGCGAATTTCCTGCTTGCGATCGCGCTCTTTTCGCTCGTGTTCGCGACCGGCGTGACGGAGCCCGCGGCGATCGTCGCGCCGCCCGCGGCCGGCACGCCCGCTGCGGTCGCGGGCCTCGACGGCGGCGAAACGATCGTGTCGATCCGCGACGCGCGTGGCGGCGAGGCGGAGCCGGTGCGCTCATGGTCCGAGCTGCGCTGGAAGCTGCTCGGCGCCGCATTCGACCATAAGGACATCGTGCTCGGCGCGCGCAATCGCGCCGACGGCGCGACGTACGATTTCCGCGTCGATCTGCGCGGCATCGCCGATCGCGAGGTCGACGACGATTTCATGGCGCATCTCGGCTTCGAGCCGGGCGGCGGTTCGCTGACGGTGACGTCGGTGCTGCCGGGCGGTGCCGCGCAGCAAGCGGGGCTGCAGCCGGGCGACAAGCTCGTCGCGCTGGACGGCGCGCGCATCGGCGGCTCGACGCGCTTCATCGACGACGTGAAGGCGCACGCGGGCCGCACGCTGTCGCTGCGGATCGAGCGCGCGGGCGTCGAGCGCACGGTGTCGATCGTTCCGCAAGCGAAGCGCGACGACGAAACGGGCAAGGAAGTGGGCCGCATCGGCGCGGCGCTCGCATTGAGGACGCCATCCGTCGACGTGCGCTACGGCGCGCTCGAGAGCGTGGAGCTCGGCGCACGGCGCACGTGGGACATCGCGGTGTACTCGCTGAAGATGTTCGGCAGGATGGTGACGGGCGAAGCGTCGCTGAAGAATCTGTCCGGGCCGGTGACGATCGCGGACTATGCAGGCAAGAGCGCGCGGCTCGGATGGTCGGCGTTCCTATCGTTTCTCGCCCTTGTCAGCATTAGCCTCGGCGTGCTGAACTTGCTGCCGATTCCCGTTTTGGACGGGGGGCATCTGTTATATTATCTGGTTGAAGCCGCGACCGGCAAGGCTGTATCGGAGCGCTGGCAACTGATTCTGCAAAGAGCGGGATTGATCTGCATCGTCGCATTGTCGGCGATCGCGCTGTTCAACGATCTGGCTCGGTTAATTCATTTTTGACGCGTCGGGCGGCAGCCGCAAGGGCGGCCGCCTGATCTGATGCAAGCTTAAACACTGGGGATGCATGTTGTTCAAACCTCATCGCTTCGTACCTAAGACGGTTGCTGCCGCGGCGCTCGCCGCGCATGGTCTCGCGGCACACGCAACGGCGCCCTTCGTGGTGCAGGACATCAAGATCGAAGGCTTGCAGCGCGTCGAAGCGGGTTCCGTGTTCGCGTACCTGCCGATCAAGCAGGGTGACACGTTCACCGACGACAAGGCATCCGAAGCGATTCGCGCGCTGTACGCGACGGGTTTCTTCAACGACGTGCGGATCGCGACGCAGGGCGGCGTCGTGATCGTCCAGGTGCAGGAGCGTCCTGCGATCGCCTCGATCGATTTCACCGGCATCAAGGAATTCGACAAGGACAACCTGAACAAGGCGCTGAGGGCCGTGGGCCTGTCGCAGGGCCGCTACTACGACAAGGCGCTCGTCGACAAGGCGGAGCAGGAGCTGAAGCGCCAGTACCTGACGCGCGGCTTCTACGCGGCGGAAGTGTCGACGACGGTCACGCCGGTCGACGCGAACCGCGTGTCAATTCTGTTCGCGGTCGCCGAAGGCCCGAGCGCGAAGATCCGCCAGATCAACTTCATCGGCAACAAGACGTTCAGCACGGGTACGCTGCGCGACGAGATGCAGCTGTCGACGCCGAACTGGTTTTCGTGGTACACGAAGAACGATCTGTACTCGAAGGAAAAGCTGACGGGCGACCTCGAGAACGTGCGCTCGTACTACCTGAACCGCGGGTATCTGGAGTTCAACATCGAGTCGACTCAGGTGTCGATCTCGCCGGACAAGAAGGACATGTACCTGACGGTGACGCTGCACGAAGGCGAGCCGTACACGGTATCGAGCGTGAAGCTCGCGGGCAATCTGCTGGACCGCCAGGCGGAGCTCGAGAAGCTCGTCAAGGTCAAGCCGGGCGACCGCTTCTCGGCGGAGAAACTGCAGCAGACGACGAAGGCGATCGTCGACAAGCTCGGTCAATACGGCTATGCGTTCGCGACAGTGAACGCGCAGCCGGAGATCGACCAGGCGACGCACAAGGTGGGCCTCACGCTCGTCGTCGATCCGAGCCGGCGCGTGTACGTGCGCCGGATCAACATCGTCGGCAACACGCGCACGCGCGACGAAGTGGTGCGCCGCGAAATGCGTCAGCTCGAGAGCTCGTGGTTCGATTCGGGCCGCCTCGCGCTGTCGAAGGACCGGATCAATCGTCTTGGCTACTTCACCGACGTCGACGTGACGACGGTGCCCGTCGAAGGCACGAACGACCAGGTCGACGTGAACGTGAAGGTCGCCGAAAAGCCGACAGGTGCGATCACGCTCGGCGCGGGCTTCTCGTCGACGGACAAGGTCGTGCTGTCGGCCGGCATCTCGCAGGACAACGTGTTCGGCTCGGGCACGAGCCTCTCGGTGAACGTGAACACCGCGAAGAGCTACCGCACGCTGACCGTCACGCAGGTCGACCCGTACTTCACGGTCGACGGCATCAAGCGGATCACCGATGTGTTCTACCGCACGTACCAGCCGCTCTATTACTCGACGAATTCGAGCTTCCGGATCATCACGGCGGGCGGCAACCTGAAGTTCGGCATCCCGTTCTCGGAAACCGACACCGTGTACTTCGGCGCGGGCTTCGAGCAGAACCGTCTCGATGTCGATTCGAACACGCCGCAGTCGTATCAGGACTACGTGCAGCAGTTCGGCCGCGTGTCGAACACGGTGCCGCTGACCGTCGCGTGGTCGCGCGACGCGCGCGACAGCGCGCTGATCCCGAGCCGCGGCTACTTCACGCAGGCGAACATCGAATATGGCGTGCCGGTCGGCAAGATCCAGTACTACAAAGCGGACGTGCAGGCGCAGTACTACTATTCGTTCGCGCGCGGCTTCATCCTGGGCCTGAACCTGCAAGGCGGTTACGGCAACGGCATCGGCAATCCGTACCCGATCTTCAAGAACTACTACGCGGGCGGTATCGGCTCCGTGCGCGGCTACGAGCCGAGCTCGCTCGGCCCGCGCGACACCAAGACGAACGATCCGATCGGCGGCTCGAAGATGATCGTCGGCAACATCGAGCTGACGTTCCCGCTGCCGGGCACGGGCTACGACCGTACGCTGCGCGTGTTCACGTTCCTCGACGGCGGCAACGTCTGGGGCAATGCCCCGGGCGGCACGAGCACGGGCGCGAACGGCCTGCGCTACGGCTACGGTATCGGTCTCGCGTGGATTTCGCCGATCGGGCCGCTCAAGCTGAGCTTGGGTTTCCCGCTGCAGAAGCACGAAGGCGATCAATATCAAAAATTCCAGTTCCAGATCGGGACGGCGTTCTGATCGATCAGGCACTGACTACAGCATCGAGAGGGTAATCTTGCTAACCGGTAAGTTTTCGAAACGAGTGATGTGCGCGCTGGCGCTTGCCACCGCGCTCGGCGCGACGGTCGCGCATGCGCAGGACGTCGCGCGCATCGCGGCCGTCAATTCGGACCGGATCCTGCGCGAGTCGGCGCCCGCGAAGGCCGCGCAAACGAAACTCGAGGCCGAGTTCGCGAAGCGCGACAAGGATCTGCAGGACATGGCCGCGCGCCTGAAGTCGTTGTCCGATTCGCTCGACAAGAACGGCCAGACGATGTCGGCCGCCGACCGCGCACAGAAGCAGCGCGATCTCTCGCAGCTCGACACTGATTTCCAGCGCAAGCAGCGCGAGTTTCGCGAGGATCTGAACCAGCGCCGCAACGAAGAGCTCGCGGCGGTGCTCGACAAGGCGAACAAGGTGATCAAGCAGATCGCCGAGCAGCAGAACTACGATCTGATCGTGCAGGAAGCAGTGTACGTGAGTCCGCGCATCGACATCACCGACAAGGTGCTGAAGGCGCTCGCATCGCCTTCCAGCCTGTCGAACTGAACGGAGCGAACGTCGAATGGCATTGACGCTTGAGGCGCTCGTCGCGCGGTTCGGCGGCGAGATCGTCGGCGACGGCCGGCGCGAGGTCGGCGGTCTCGCGCCGCTCGATCAGGCGGGCCCGCAGCAGCTCGCGTTCCTTGCGAATCCGAAGTATCTGGCGCAGGTCGAGACGACGCGCGCCGCCGCGGTGCTGATCGCGCCGCGCGATCTCGAGAAGCTCGGCGCGGCCGCAAACGGCCGCCATTTCATCGTCACGCCGAATCCCTACGCTTATTTCGCGCGCGTCGCGCAGATGTTCATCGATCTCGCCGCGCCGCAGCGCGCCGCGGGCGTGCATCCGAGCGCGACGATCGATCCCGCCGCGCAAATCGCGGCGAGCGCCGTGATCGGCCCGCACGTGACCGTCGAGGCGGGCGCCGTGATCGGCGAACGCGTGCAGCTCGACGCGAACGCGTTCGTCGGCCGCGGCACGCGGATCGGCGACGACTCGCACCTGTATCCGAACGTCACGATCTATTACGGCTGCACGCTCGGGCCGCGCGCGATCGTCCATTCGGGCGCCGTGATCGGCTCCGACGGCTTCGGCTTCGCGCCGGATTTCGTCGGCGAAGGCGACGCGCGCACGGGCGCCTGGGTCAAGATTCCGCAGGTCGGCGGCGTGAAGGTCGGTCCCGACGTCGAGATCGGCGCGAACACGACGATCGACCGCGGCGCGATGGCGGACACCGTCATCGAGGAATGCGTGAAGATCGACAACCTCGTGCAGATCGGCCACAACTGCCGGATCGGCGCGTACACCGTGATCGCTGGCTGCGCGGGCATCGCGGGCAGCACGACGATCGGCAGGCATTGCATGATCGGCGGCGCGGTCGGCATCGCCGGGCACGTGACGCTCGGCGATGACGTGATCGTCACCGCGAAGTCGGGCGTATCGAAGTCGTTGCCGAAGGCGGGTATCTATACGAGCGCGTTTCCGGCCGTCGAGCACGGCGACTGGAACAGGAGCGCGGCGCTCGTGCGCAACCTCGACAAGTTGCGCGATCGGATCAAGGCGCTCGAAACTGCGCTGACCGCACGGGAAGGCGACGCCGACGGCGCATGATTTCACGTCGACCGGGCAGCGCCGGGCAGCGCTCGCAGGCTGCCCGGCGCGCCGATCGACCGAACCGCGCGCCGCTTTCCCCGATGCGGCCCGCATCAGCATTTGCAGTCATCACCGCGCAGCCATTGCGTGAGACGAACCATCATGAGCACTGAAAAAATCAACTTCGACATCCACAAGATCCTCACGCTGCTGCCGCATCGCTACCCGATTCTGCTTGTCGATCGCGTGCTCGAACTCGAACCGCACAAGTCCATCAAAGCGTTGAAGAACGTGACGGTCAACGAGCCGTTCTTCACGGGCCACTTTCCGAAGCGGCCGGTGATGCCGGGCGTGCTGATCATCGAGGCGCTCGCGCAGGCGGCCGCGCTCCTCACGTTCGCCGAGGCGGAACCGAAGGATCCGGAGAACACGCTGTATTACTTCGTCGGCATCGACAACGCGCGCTTCAAGCGCGTCGTCGAGCCGGGCGACCAGCTGATCCTGAACGTGACGTTCGAGCGTTACATTCGCGGCATCTGGAAGTTCAAGGCCGTCGCGGAAGTGGACGGCAAGGTCGCGGCGGAAGCCGAGCTGATGTGCACGGTCAAGACGGCCGACGCGGCGCCCTGAGCGTGCGCGGCACGCAACGGCTACGCAACGCGACACACACATTGAGAGGCAACGGCGCATGAGCAGGATTCACCCCACGGCGGTCATCGAGCCGGGCGCGCAGCTCCACGAGACGGCCGAGATCGGCCCGTATGCGGTCGTCGGTCCGAACGTGACGATCGGCGCGCGGACCACGGTCGGTTCGCACAGCGTGATCGAAGGCCATACGACGATCGGCGAAGACAATCGCATCGGCCATTACGCGTCGGTGGGCGGCCGCCCGCAGGACATGAAGTACCAGGGCGAGCCGACGAAGCTCGTGATCGGCGATCGCAACACGATTCGCGAATTCACGACGATCCACACGGGCACCGTGCAGGACGCGGGCGTCACGACGCTCGGCGACGACAACTGGATCATGGCGTACGTCCACATCGGCCACGACTGCCGCGTGGGCAGCCACGTGATCCTGTCGAGCAACGCGCAGATGGCGGGCCACGTCGAAATCGGCGACTGGGCGATCGTCGGCGGGATGTCGGGGGTCCATCAGTTCGTGCGGATCGGCGCGCATTCGATGCTGGGGGGCGCGTCGGCGCTCGTGCAGGACATTCCGCCGTTCGTGATCGCTGCGGGCAACAAGGCCGAGCCGCACGGGATCAACGTCGAGGGGCTGCGCCGCCGCGGCTTCTCGCCGGATGCGATTTCCGCGCTGCGCAGTGCGTATCGGATCCTGTACAAGAACAGTCTGTCGCTCGAAGAGGCGAAGGTCCAGTTGCGCGAGCTCGCACAAGCGGGCGGCGACGGCGATGTGGCCGTCAAGGCGCTCGTCGACTTCGTCGAAACGTCGCAGCGCGGCATCATTCGCTGACGCGATGGCGTTCCAACCCACACCGCTGCGCGTCGCGCTCGTCGCGGGCGAGCCGTCGGGCGATCTGCTCGGCGCGTCGCTCCTCGGCGGGCTGCACGCGCAGCTGCCCGCATCGTCCCGCTATTACGGGATCGGCGGGCCGCGCATGACCGCCGTCGAGTTCGACGCGCACTGGCCGATGGAAAAACTCGCGGTGCGCGGCTACGTCGAGGCGCTCAAGCACATCCCCGAGATCCTGCGCATTCGCGGCGAGCTGAAGCGCCAACTGCTCGCGGAGCCGCCCGACGCGTTCGTCGGCATCGACGCGCCCGATTTCAACTTCGGTCTCGAACAGGCGCTGCGCGGCGCCGGCATTCCGACGATCCACTTCGTGTGCCCGTCGATCTGGGCGTGGCGCGGCGGACGCATCAAGAAGATCGTCAAGGCCGTCGACCACATGCTGTGCCTGTTCCCGTTCGAGCCCGAGTTGCTCGAGAAGGCCGGCGTCGCGGCGACGTTCGTCGGTCATCCACTCGCCGACGAGATTCCGCTCGAACCCGACATGCACGGCGCGCGGATCGCGCTCGGCCTGCCGGAAAGCGGCTCCGTGATCGCGGTGCTGCCGGGCAGCCGCCGCTCGGAGATCGAGCTGATCGGCCCGACGTTCTTCGCGGCGATGGAGCTGATGCAGCAGCGCGAGCCAGGCGTGCGCTTCATCGTGCCGGCCGCGACGCCCGCGCTGCGCGAGCTGCTGCAGCCGCTCGTCGATGCGCATCCGAAACTGTCGGTCACGCTGACCGAGGGCCGCGCGCAAGTCGCGATGACTGCGGCCGATGCGATTCTCGTGAAGAGCGGCACCGTGACGCTCGAGGCGGCGCTCCTCAAGAAGCCGATGGTGATCTCGTACAAGGTGCCCTGGCTGACGGGGCAGATCATGCGCCGCCAGGGCTATCTGCCGTACGTCGGACTACCGAACATTCTCGCGGGCCGCTTCGTCGTGCCCGAGCTGCTGCAGCATTTCGCGACGCCCGACGCACTCGCTGACGCGACGCTCACCCAGCTGCGCGACGATGCGAACCGCCGTACGCTCACCGAAATCTTCACCGACATGCATCTTGCGTTGCGCCAGAACACCGCGCAGCGCGCGGCCGAGGCCGTTGCGCGCGTGATCGAAGCCAGGAAGCCGCGCTGATGGCCGCGACTCGCAAGCCACGTGAGGCCGCGGCCGGTGCGACGGCCCAGCCGGCGCTCGATTTCGACGCGCCGGGCGAGATCGTCTGCGGCGTCGACGAAGCCGGGCGCGGCCCGCTTGCCGGGCCGGTCGTCGCGGCGGCGGTCGTGCTCGATCCGGCGGCGCCGATCGAAGGGCTCGACGATTCGAAGGCGCTGTCAGCGAAGAAGCGCGAGCGGCTCTTCGACGAGATCGTCGCGCATTCGCTCGCGTACTGCGTCGCATCGGCGAGCGTCGACGAGATCGATACGCTCAACATCCTGCACGCGACGATGCTCGCGATGAAGCGCGCGGTCGAAGGACTCGCGGTGCGGCCGACGCTCGCGAAGATCGACGGCAACCGCTGCCCGACGCTGTCGATTCGCAGCGAGGCGATCGTCGGCGGCGACGCGCTCGTGCCGAGCATCTCGGCCGCGTCGATTCTCGCGAAGGTCACGCGCGACCGGATGCTCGTCGATCTGCATGAACTATTCCCGATGTACGGGTTCAACGTGCACGCCGGCTACGGCACGCCGCGACATCTCGCGGCGCTGCGCGAGCACGGTCCGTGCGAGCATCACCGCCGTTCGTTCGCGCCGGTGCGCGAGGCACTCGATCTGATTCGATGAAAGCGATCACGTCCCGTGACAATCCGCTGTACAAGCGTCTGAAGGCGCTCGCGGGCTCGACCCATCAGCAGCGCCGCGGCGGCCAGGCGCTCCTCGAGGGGCTTCATCTCGCGAGCGCGTACCTCGATGCGGCCGGGCAGCCTGAGCTGTGCGTCGTCACCGACGGCGCGCTCGCGCACGCGGAGGCGCGCGAGATCGTCGGGCGCGTCGAGCCGGCGCGGCTCGTCACGCTGCCCGATGCGTTGTTCGGACAACTGTCGAACGTCGTCAACGGCGTCGGCCTGCTGCTGCTCGTCGAGCGGCCGGCGCCCGCGCTGCCCGAGCGCGTCGCGGACACGTCGGTCGTGCTCGATGGCGTGCAGGATGCGGGCAACGTCGGTTCGATCCTGCGCAGCGCGGCCGCGGCGGGCGTGCAGCAGGTGTTCTGCGCGCCGGGGACCGCGTACGCGTGGTCGTCGAAGGTGTTGCGCTCGGCGATGGGCGCGCATTTCCTGCTCGACATCCACGAGAACGTCGACGCCGATACGCTAATCGAGCGGCTCGCGGTTCCGGTCGCGCTGACCGATTCGCATGGCGCGCGCGCAATCTACGAATGCGACCTTTCCGGGCCGGTCGTGTGGGTGTTCGGCAACGAAGGGGCGGGCGTGTCCGCGCGCTGGCGCGACGCGGCGACGCATCGCGTGACGATTCCGCAGCCGGGCGGGATGGAATCGTTGAACGTGGCTGCTGCGGCGGCAATTTGTCTTTTCGAGCAGTGCCGGCAGCAACGCGTGCACGGCGCGTGACGCTCGCACGCTTCATTTTCCTTCTTTGTTTCGAGTGGGCGCGGCGCACGGCTCGGGGCGCAATGCCAGGTGAAGTCGGTGTCGCGCTTTTGATCGGCTGTGCGGCGGGTGACGCGCATCGCGGTCCGGCGTCAATACGACTGCCGCTCGAGCTTGATTTCCTGCAGGATCGTCGTCGCGATCTCCTCGATCGACTTGTGCGTCGACGACAGCCATTTGATTCCTTCGCGCCGCATCATCGCTTCTGCCTCGTTGATTTCGTAGCGGCAGTTCTCCGGCGCCGCATATTTGCTGCCGGGGCGGCGCTCGTTGCGGATCTCGGAGAGCCGTAGTGGATCGATCGACAGCCCGAACAGCTTGTCGCGATGCGGGTGCAGCGGCGTCGGCAGCTTGCCGCGCTCGAAGTCTTCCGGAATCAGCGGATAGTTCGCCGCCTTCACGCCGTACTGCATCGCGAGGTAGAGGCTCGTCGGCGTCTTGCCGCTGCGCGACACGCCGATCAGGATCACGTCGGCGTCGGCGAGATTGCGGTTCGATTGACCGTCGTCGTGCGCGAGCGAGAAGTTGATCGCTTCGATCCGCGTCTTGTATTCCTCGGTGTCCGCGTTCTGGTGGACGCGCCCCATCGCATGGCTCGACTTCAACTGTAGTTCCTGCTCGAGCGGTTCGACGAAACGCTGGAACATGTCGAGCACGAGCGCATCCGAGCGTTTGACGATCTCGTTCGATTCGCCGTCGACGAGCGTCGTGAACACGATCGGCCGGCGGCCGTCGTGCTGCGCGGCGTCGTTGATCTTCTGGACGGTGCCGTACGCCTTCTCGAGCGAATCGATGAACGGCACGCGCACGAGCCGGAATTTCTGGTCGAACTGGGACAGGATCGAATGCGCGAAGGTTTCGGCGGTGATCCCGGTGCCGTCGGAGACGATGAATACGGTTGGAAGCATGAATCGAAGCGTCGAGCGTGTGCGTGGCGGCCGCGCGCGGCCGAAGCGGCCATTCTAGCAGGCGCGGGCGCGCCGTTCGGCGCGATGACGGCGCGGGGCGGCCGATGACGAAACGTCCTGCCGTCGGCGCTCGCGGCGAACGATTAATCCGGATTGAACGATAAGCATTTGCGGATTAAGCAATAGTCGATGCGCGCATTCATTGAAATGATCTGTAATATTCCGTAATGTTGTTCGAAAGACGGCGGCGCTGACCGGATTCGTATCGTCAAGCGATTGTTCTCGTATCGGTGTTCAGTGAAACGAATCGTTTCAATTGCGTTAATCGATTCGGAATCCTTCTTAATGAGCGAATCGACGGATCGGTCCGGAGCGAGTGCCGAGGGTCGGGCGCGTGCGTTCGCTTGCCGTCGCGCAGGCAGGGCCGGGAGAGCGGGCCTTCCTGCGTGCGGACAGCAGTCGTGGCGGCAGTGATGCTCGGGCAGTTCGGCGGTTCGATTTCATTGTGTTTTGACTTTATTCAAATCAAATGAGGAACGACGAAATGACGTCAAGAAGATGGGCCAATCCTCGCGCTTCGCAATCGAAGCATGCGATTTACGCGGCGACGTTTTTAGCCGCGACGACGCTGACGGCGCACGCCGCGGCGTCGGCGTGGGTCGACACGCAGACCCGCGCGTATCCGGCTTTTCCGCAGCAGGCGCTCGCCGCTTCGCAGGCGTTCGCGGCAACGTCCGCGGCCGGAAAGGCGATCGATACGGCGCCCGGCCAGCCGGTGCGGGTCGTCGTCAGTCTCAATCTCAACGACGAGGCGAAGCTCGACCGCTTTCTGCGCGATCTGCATACGCCCAGCAGCGCTGCGTACGGCAAGCATCTGACGCCGGCCGAATTCGCCGCGCAGTATGCACCGACGCAACGGCAGGTCGCGCTCGTCGAAGCGCATTTGCGCAAATCCGGGTTTCGCGACATCCAGGTGTCGCCGAATCGGCTGCTGATCTCGGCGACGGGAACCGCCGAGGCGGTCCGGACGGCGTTCAACACGCGGCTCAAGAGTTTCACGCTCGAAGGCCGGCGCGTGTATGCGAACCAGGACGCGGCTCAGGTGCCGGCCGAACTCGGCGGCATCGTCGGCGCCGTGCTCGGGCTCGACAGCGCGACGCTCGCACACACGTACAACCGCCAGGCGGCCGTGACGGGCGCCGTCGGCGGCGCGAAGGCGTCGCTCGCCGCGCGCGCGAGCGAAGCGACCGCCGCTGCGAGCGGCACGCCCGTCTTGACGGGCCACGATCCGCTCGAGTTCTCGCGGATCTATCGCGCGGGCTCGACGCCGACGGCGTCGCAGACGACGGTCGGCGTCATCATGGCGGGCGACGCGAGGCCCGTGGTGCGAGATCTGGATGCGTTCACGGCGAAAGCGGGGCTCGCGCGCGTGGCGGCGACCGTCACGCGCACCGGGCCCCCCGGCAGCGACTACAGCGACAACGCGGGCCTGAGCGAGTGGGACATGGACAGCCAGGCGATCGTCGGCGCGGCGGGCGGCGAAGTGAAGGGGCTCGTGTTCTACGCGGCGCCGTCGATGCTGTTGACCGACATCACCGAGGCGTACAACCGCGCGGTCGTCGACAACGTCGCGAAGGTGATCAACGTGTCGCTCGGCGTATGCGAGGCGGGTGCGCGCTCGTCCGGCACGCAGGCGGCCGATGACCGGATCTTCAAGAGCGCCGTCGCGCAGGGGCAGACGTTCGTCGTCGCGGCGGGCGACGCCGGTGCGTACGAGTGCAGCGTGAGCCGCATTTCCGGTGGGCAGGGCGTGCCGGCGCGGTCGGACTATTCGGTGAGCGAGCCTGCGACGTCGCCGTACGTCGTCGCGGTTGGCGGCACGACGCTGTCGACAGACAAGTCGACGGGCGCGTACGCCGGCGAAGTCGCGTGGAATGAGGGCTTGCAGCCGATCGGCGTGTACGACCCGTATGGCAGCTACGACGGCACGCAGCGCCTGTGGGCGACGGGCGGTGGCTACAGCAAGAACGAAGCGGTGCCGGCCTGGCAGCGAGGCGTGCTCGGCACGTCGAGCAAGACGCGCGCGGTGCCCGACGTCGCGTTCGATGCGGACGGCCGCAGCGGCGCGCACGTCTACGTGAACGGCGAGACCGAGCAGTGGGGCGGCACGAGCCTCGCGGCGCCGATCTTCGCCGGCATCTGGGCGCGCATGCAATCCGACAACGGCAACCGGCTCGGCTTTCCGCTCGCGAGTCTCTATCGCTACGTTCCGTCCAACGGTGCACTGGTGCACGACGTGAAATCCGGCAACAACGGCTCGGGCGGCTACGGCTACAAGGCGGGTGCCGGCTGGGATCCGGTAGCGGGCTTCGGCAGCTTCGACATCGGGAATCTGGCCGCATTCGTCAAGAAAACGGCGGACTTCGCCCGTTGAGTCGCGGCGAGTGGGCGGCGGCGCGACGCGCGCGTCGTAGGGCGGCGGCGCGGGCGGGACGTGCCTCTTCGTGCCGCCTCGCGCACCTCGTTCGCGTCGTTCACCTCGCGCGGCGTCGCCGCCGGCTTCGCGCTATGCTCGTGCGGGCGCCCGCACGCGGCGCTCCGCTCGTCAAACGACCAAGGAACGATCGTGACAAAAAGACTCGTTGGCGTCGTGCTCGTCGCGCTCGCGCTGATCGGCCGCGCGGCCGCGCAAAGCCTGCCGTTGCCCGGCAGCCTGATCGACCTCGGCAGCGGCGCCGGCGAACGCATGCTCGCCGAGAGCGGCGCGTACAGCGCATACGTGCCGCTCGGCAGTCATTTCGTCACGCAGAAGACCGAGAGCTATTGCGGCGTCGCGTCGCTCGTGATGGTGCTGAACGCGCTGCGCGTGCCGGCGCCCGCCGCCGCGCAATATCCGCCGTTCCACTATTTCACGCAGGACAACGTGCTCAACGACACGACCGAGCAGATTCGCCCGCGGGCGCAGATCGAGCAGCGCGGAATGACGCTCGATCAGCTCGGCGCGCTCGCGAACGCGCTCGGCGCGAGCGGAGACGTGCGCCATGCGTCGGACGTGTCGGTCGACGCGTTTCGCGCGGACGCGGCCGCGCATCTCGGCCGTCCGGGGCGCTACGTGCTCGTCAACTACCTGCGCAGCCGGCTCGGCCAGCAGACGGGCGGCCACATCTCGCCGCTCGGCGCGTACGACGCCGCGGCCGACAGCTTCCTGATCCTCGACGTGTCCCGTTACAAATATCCGCCTGTCTGGGTGAAGACGGCCGATCTGTACGCGGCGATGAACACGGCCGACGCGGACAACGGCGGCCGCAGCCGCGGCTACGTGCTGATCGACGGGCCGGCGGGAGGGCGCTGACGCGCGGGGCATCGGCATTCCGGCCCGGCGCGGGCCTGCGTGCCCGGCATGCGTTCACGAAGACGCCGGACCGACGACGCGAGATCGCGCGGCAGGATAGCCGCCGGACGCTCGGGGCGCCGCGGGAGTGTCGGAGTGCCGGAACGCCCCGGCAGAAAGCGACAGATCGGCAAGCCCGTACGGGCAAGGCATCACGGCCCGCCCACCGCGTCGAAACCGCGCGCTAGAGCCCCATTGCGAGCGGGTTGCGCCACATCCGCTGGCCGGCACGGTAGAATAGCGGCAACCTGTTGGATAAGCCCTTGCGGCAGAAGCGCGGCGCGGCCGCGCCTTTGATCGCGATGCGCTACGGATTCCCGGCAAGTTCGGCGATTTGTCTGCTTTATTCGCCTTTCTGCCGGGATTTTTGCAAGCGCGCCGGAATCGTCCGGCTCCCGCGAAGGCTTATCCGACAGGTTGTGCAATGCGCGCCCGCTTTTTGCAAGCGGCCGCGCTCGAGCCCGTTGCACGATCGAGCATTTTTTTCACACTTAGGGGCTTGTATGACTAACGCAGCAAACGTCGCAAAGGATCAGGCGTATGTAATTCCGTTCGAGCAGTTGCGAATGAGCGATGTCGAAATCGTCGGCGGCAAGAATGCGTCGCTTGGCGAAATGATTAGTCAGCTGGCTGAGGCAGGCGTACGCGTGCCCACCGGTTTCGCGACGACTGCGCTTGCCTTCCGCGACTTCCTCCAACACAACAAGCTCACCGAACGCATCGCGCAGCGTCTCGAGTCGCTCGACATCGACGACGTGAAGGCGCTCGCCGAAGCCGGCGCCGAGATCCGCCAGTGGATCGTCGACGCGCCGATGCAGTCGCGCCTCGAGCAGGAAATCCGCGCGCAGTTCGAGATCCTGAAGAACGGCTCGCCCGGCGAGCTGTCGTTCGCCGTGCGCTCGTCGGCGACCGCCGAAGACTTGCCCGACGCATCGTTCGCCGGCCAGCAGGAGTCGTATCTGAACGTCGTCGGCATCGAAGAGGTGCTCGACCGGATGAAGCACGTGTTCGCGTCGCTCTACAACGATCGCGCGATATCGTACCGCGTGCACAAGGGCTTCACGCACGCCGAAGTCGCGCTGTCGGCCGGCGTGCAGCGGATGGTCCGCTCGGACGTCGGCGCGGCCGGCGTGATGTTCACGATCGACACCGAATCGGGCTTCAAGGACGCCGTCTTCATCACGGCGAGCTACGGCCTGGGTGAAACGGTCGTGCAGGGCGCCGTGAACCCCGACGAGTTCTACGTGTTCAAGACGACGCTCGCGCAGGACAAGTACCCGATCATCCGCCGCTCAATCGGCTCGAAGCTGATCAAGATGGAGTTCACGCAGCCGGGCGAGCCGGGCCGCGTGAAGACGGTCGACGTGCCGCACGAGCAGCGCAACCGCTACTCGATCACCGACGAAGACGCGATCGAGCTCGCGAAGTACGCGGTCATCATCGAGAAGCACTACCAGCGTCCGATGGACATCGAATGGGGCAAGGACGGCCGCGACGGCAAGATCTTCATCCTGCAGGCGCGTCCCGAGACGGTGAAGAGCCAGGCGCACGGCAAGGTCGAGCAGCGCTTCAAGCTGAAGGGCCAGTCGCAGGTGCTCGCGACCGGCCGCGCGATCGGCCAGAAGATCGGCGCGGGCCCCGTGCGCGTGATCCACGACCCGTCGGAAATGGAACGCGTGCAGCCGGGCGACGTGCTCGTCGCCGACATGACCGATCCGAACTGGGAGCCGGTGATGAAGCGCGCGTCCGCGATCGTCACGAACCGCGGCGGCCGCACCTGCCACGCGGCGATCATCGCGCGCGAGCTCGGCGTGCCGGCCGTCGTCGGCTGCGGCGACGCGACCGACGTGCTGAAGGACGGCGCGCTCGTCACCGTGTCGTGCGCGGAAGGCGACGAAGGCAAGATCTACGACGGCCTGCTCGAGACCGAAGTGTCCGAGGTGCAGCGCGGCGAGCTGCCGCCCGTGCCGGTCAAGATCATGATGAACGTCGGCAACCCGCAGCTCGCATTCGACTTCTCGCAGCTGCCGAACGCGGGCGTCGGTCTCGCGCGCCTCGAGTTCATCATCAACAACAACATCGGCGTGCATCCGAAGGCGATCCTCGAGTATCCGAACGTCGATCCGGATCTGAAGAAGGCGGTCGAGAGCGTCGCGCGCGGCCACGCGTCGCCGCGAGCGTTCTACGTCGACAAGCTGACGGAAGGCATCGCGACGATCGCGGCGGCGTTCTATCCGAAGCCCGTGATCGTGCGTCTGTCCGACTTCAAGTCGAACGAGTACAAGAAGCTGATCGGCGGTTCGCGCTACGAGCCGGACGAGGAAAATCCGATGCTCGGCTTCCGTGGCGCGTCGCGCTACATCGCCGAGGACTTCGCTCAGGCGTTCGAGATGGAGTGCATCGCGCTCAAGCGCGTGCGCGACGAGATGGGTCTCACGAACGTCGAGATCATGGTGCCGTTCGTGCGCACCGTGAAGCAGGCGGAGCGTGTCGTCGGCCTGCTCGCGAAGTTCGGACTGAAGCGCGGCGACAACGACCTGCGCCTCATCATGATGTGCGAAGTGCCGTCGAACGCGATCCTCGCCGAAGAATTTCTGCAGCACTTCGACGGCTTCTCGATCGGCTCGAACGACCTGACGCAGCTGACGCTCGGCCTCGACCGCGACTCGGGCATGGAACTGCTCGCCGTCGATTTCGACGAGCGCGATCCGGCCGTGAAGTTCATGCTGAAGCGTGCGATCGACACCTGCCGCAAGCTCGACAAGTATGTCGGCATCTGCGGCCAGGGCCCGTCCGATCACCCGGACTTCGCGAAGTGGCTCGCCGACGAAGGCATCGCGTCGATCTCGCTGAACCCGGACACGGTCATCGCCACGTGGCAGGCGCTCGCGTCGAAGCAGTAATCGGCGGTAATCGCCCGTTCGGACGGCGGTCGTCGAATCGCCGTCCAAATGAAGGCAAATTGCAAGGTTCGTGCTATAAACACCCCGGTAACGCCGGGGTGTTTTTCTTTGTGCAACGGGAGGGGCGATGGTGTCAGGGCAGTTTTTCTGGTGGATCGGCGTCGGCGTGTTCGTCGTCGCGGAACTGCTGACGGGGACGTTCTACCTGCTGATGATCGCGCTCGGCTTCCTCGCGGGCGGCCTCGTGCATCTCGCGGGCGCGCCCGCCGCCTGGCAGTTTGCCGCTGCCGCGCTCGTCGCGATCGTCGCCGTGATCGCGCTCAGGCGCTCGGGGCTCGGCCGCAAGCAGAAACGCGACGCGTCGGCGAATCCCGACATCAACCTCGACATCGGCGCGACGATCGCGGTCAAGCATTGGCACGACCGCCGGGCGCGCGCGCAGTATCGCGGCGCGCAGTGGGACGTCGAGCTCGCCGCCGGCGAGCGCGAGGACGCGCATCTGTACGAAGTGCGTGCGGTGCGCGGCAATTGTCTCGTCGTCGCGGCGAAATCCGCGAAGTGACCGCCCTCGGCGCGTTTGTCTTCAAATTCCAACCAAGAGGACCAGCTTCATGGATTCATTGATCGTCTGGGCGGTGCTGCTCATCATCGTGTTCGTGCTCGTGTCGCAGACCGTGAAGATCGTGCCGCAGCAGCATGCGTGGGTGCTCGAGCGGTTCGGCCGCTATCACGCGACGCTGTCGCCGGGCTTGAACATCGTGCTGCCGTTCATCGACCGGATCGCGTACCGGCACGTGCTGAAGGAGATTCCGCTCGACGTGCCGAGCCAGATCTGCATCACGCGTGACAATACGCAGTTGCAGGTGGACGGCGTGCTGTACTTCCAGGTGATGGACCCGATGAAGGCGTCGTACGGCTCGAGCAACTTCGTGCTCGCGATTACCCAACTCTCGCAGACGATGCTGCGTTCGGTGATCGGCAAGCTCGAGCTCGACAAGACCTTCGAGGAGCGCGACTTCATCAACCACAGCATCGTGTCGGCGCTCGACGAAGCGGCCGCGAACTGGGGTGTCAAGGTGCTGCGCTACGAGATCAAGGATCTGACGCCGCCGAAGGAAATCCTGCATGCGATGCAGGCGCAGATCACCGCGGAGCGGGAGAAGCGGGCGCTCATCGCCGCATCGGAAGGCCGCAAGCAGGAGCAGATCAACCTCGCGTCGGGCGCGCGTGAGGCGGCGATCCAGAAGTCGGAAGGCGAGCGACAGGCGGCGATCAACCAGGCGCAGGGCGAGGCGGCCGCGATCCTCGCGGTGGCCGAGGCGAACGCGCAGGCAATCCAGAAGATCGCGCAGGCGATCCAGTCGCAGGGCGGGATGGATGCGGTGAACCTGAAGGTGGCCGAGCAGTACGTCGGCGCGTTCGGCAATCTCGCGAAGGCGGGCAACACGCTGATCGTGCCGTCGAACATGTCGGACTTGAGCACCGCGATCGCGTCGGCCCTGACGATCGTCAACCGCGCCGCGCCGGGGGGCGTCGCCTCGGGCGCGAGCAAGGGCTGAGCGTCACGCGTCGCCCGATGAAGAAACGGCCCGCTCCGAATCGTTCGAAGCGGGCCGTTTCGATTGCGGCGCATCGGGCGCGGCATGCGCTGACGGCGTGCGGCAAAGCGCCGCGCGTTATGTTGCAGAACGCATGATTCGCGCTTTCTCGCGTTCCCAATCGCGCTTCTTTTCGGTTTCGCGCTTGTCGTGGAGCTTCTTGCCTTTCGCGAGACCGATCTCGCATTTCACGCGACCGCCCTTGTAGTGGAAGTTCAGCGGCACGAGCGTATAGCCGCGCTGCTCGACCTTGCCGATCAGTTTCTTGATTTCGTCGCGGTGCAGCAGCAGCTTGCGGGTGCGGACCGGATCGGGCTTGATGTGCGTCGAGGCTTCGGGCAGCGGGCTGATGTGCGTGCCGATCAGGTAGATCTCCGCGTTCTTCACGACGACGTAGCCTTCCTTGATCTGTCCGCGCCCGGCGCGCAGCGCCTTGACCTCCCACCCCTCGAGCACGAGCCCCGCTTCGTAGCGTTCTTCGATGTGGTAATCGAAGAACGCTTTTCTATTGTCGATGATGCTCATGAAGGGAAATGGCCAACTCGTTTAAAATCACAATTTTAGCAAAGCGGGGCGGCGTTGGCCCGGCTTGCTCGTTTACCTTTGCGATGCCGCGCGATTTATGGCAGATGTCCAGAAAACCGTATTGATCCGCCACTCGGCGGAACAGATGTTCGACCTCGTCACCGACGTGGCCGATTACCCGAACTTCCTGCCGTGGTGCGGCGGCGTCGAGATTCGCCGTCGCGACGAAACCGGGATGGAGGCGCGGATCGACATCAACTTCAAGGGCATCAGGCAGCATTTCGCGACCCGCAACACGCAGCAGCGCCCGACCCGGATCGACATGGAGTTCACCGATGGGCCGTTTCGCAAGTTTACCGGCTACTGGCGCTTCACGCCGCTGCGCGCGGACGCGTGCAAGATCGAATTTGCGCTGCACTACGAGTTCTCGAGCGTGATCCTCGAGAAGATCATCGGGCCCGTATTCACGCACATCGCGAACACGTTCGTCGAATCGTTCGTGAAGCGCGCCGACCAGCGCTACGGCAAGGGGTGATGCACATGCCGAAGGTCCAGGTCTGCTATGCGCTGCCGGAGCGGCAGACGCTCGTCGCCGTCGACGTGCCGGCTGGCGCGACCGTGCGCGACGCGATCGACGCGAGCGGCGTGCTCGCGCTTTATCCGGACATCGACCTCGCGAAGCTCAAGACGGGCATCTTCGGCAAGCTCGCGGCGCTCGACGCGGCCGTCGCCGACGGCGATCGCGTCGAGATCTACCGTCCGCTCATCGTCGATCCGAAGGTCGCGCGGCAACGCCGCGTCGACAAGACCCGCCGCGAGGGCTCGATCGAAGGCCGCAAGTGGCTGCCGAAGGATTCGCGCTGAGCGGCGCGGGCCGCGCACGATTCATCCGACGAAACGCCGCGCTCAGTGCGCGCCGAGGTTCGCGTTGAGCGGATCGTCGGCCGCGCGCTTGTCGCCACCGTGCCGGCGCACCGATCCGTACACGCCAGCAAGCAGCAGCACGAGCGCCGCGATCTCGAGCGCGCGCGGCAGCCGATGATCGAAGACGAAGCCGTACAGCAGCGCGAACACGGTTTCGAACACGATCAACTGGCCCGACAGCGTGAGCGGCAGCCGCTTCGACGCCGCGTTCCACAGCCCGTTGCCGAGCCACGACGCGCCGATCGCGAGGCCGAGATTCAGCAGCCAGAACAACTGCCAGCGCGACGCGGGCAGCGCCGGCTGCAGCGTGCCTGCCGGGAGCGCGGCGATGCCGATCCAGCACAGCCCGCCGATCAGGCCCGTGACGACGCCCCACAGCACCGACCATTCGTTGCCGTCGAACCGGTGATGGCGCTGCAGGTAGCGGGCGTTCGCGACCGCGTACCACGTCCAGCTCGCGAGCGCGGCCGTCGCGCACGCGATGCCGACGAGCTTCTGGGCGAGCGTCGTCGCATGCGCGGCCTCGGACGTGAACAGATCGACGTTGATGCATGCGATGCCGGCGACGACGAGCGCGAGCGGGCCCGCGAGCCGCTTGAGCGGCACCGCGCCGTGATCGCCGAGGCCGGCGAGCGTGACCGTGACGGGCAGTACGCCGACGATCAGCGAGCTGGGCGCGATGCCGATCAGGTGCACCGCGCTCGACAGCAGCATGTAGTAGGCGACGTTGCCGACGAGCGCGAGCTTGACGAGCGCGACGAGATCTTCGCGCGTGAGGCGCGCGGCGAGCGAGCGGGCGGCCGGCAACGCGGCCGCGAGCGACACGAGGCCGTACATCGCATAGCGGCCGACGCTCAGCAACAACGGCGAGAAGTCGGTCAGAACCCGCGGCACGAGAAACACCATGCCCCATAGGGCGCCTGCCAACACTCCGTACGCTACACCGCGCTGCATCGCGTTCTCCGACCGTTTATTTCACTGACGAGCGCGCATCTTAGCGACGTACGGCGGCGTTTGTCTTGTTCATTCCTGCACTGGGTCGGAAA
This sequence comes from Burkholderia sp. BDU5, assembly GCF_001522845.1. NCBI lineage: Bacteria > Pseudomonadati > Pseudomonadota > Betaproteobacteria > Burkholderiales > Burkholderiaceae > Burkholderia > Burkholderia sp. BDU5. Next base: position 65,202 of record NZ_LOWC01000046.1, read on the forward strand.
GGGGCGCGGGCGGCGGCAAATGCACGGCCGGCACGCGCGTCGAGCTTGTTCGGCAGGGCGGGTGCTCGTTTCGTATCGATGCTGCGGCGCCGTCGTTCGACGGCGGGCGGCGCGGAGCGTCTTCGCGTCCTCGCGCAACGCGCCGCGGGTCCTTTCGGCGGGCGCGGGCCGCCCGCGGCTACTCGTCGGAGGAACCGGCTGCGCGCCCGATGCCGTCTTGCGCCGCGGCGCTTCGCGCGGGGCGGCGGACGGTTCTCACTTTCCCGCTGTTTCCGCCGCCGCAGAAGAACCGGTCGCCGCCGTCGGACTCGAGCCCCGACACGCCGACGCCGGCCGGCATCGCGAGCGCCTCCAGCACGTCGCCCGTCCGGGGATCGATGCGGCGCAATTCGCTCTCGTCGCTTTCCCAGGTGCCGTGCCAGAGTTCGCCGTCGACCCACGTGACGCCGGTGACGAAGCGATTCGACTCGATCGTCCGAAGAATCGCGCCCGTTTCGGGATCGACCTGACGGATCTTGCGGTCGCGATACTGTCCGACCCACAGCGTGCCCTCGGCCCACGCGAGCCCGGAGTCCGCGCCGCCGCCGGGCGCCGGGATGGTCGACAGCACGCGGCCCGTGTCCGGGTCGATCTTGTGGATGCGGTTCTCGGCGATCTGATACAGATGTCGGCCGTCATAGGCGGTTCCCGCGTGCGCGGCGATGTCGATCGACCGCAGTGTCGTCCCGCTCGCCGGATCGAGCGCGTTCAGCTTGTCGCCCGAGGCGAACCATACTTGCCGGCCGTCGTACGTGACGCCGTGCACGCCGTCGACGCCCGGAAACGGGCCGTATTCCTGAATGATGTCGGCTGCGGTTCGTTTCATGTCTTCGTCTCCCGGTGGCTCGATGGTGCCATCCTAATCGCCCGGCAGCGGGGCCGGGAGTAACAAGGTCGTCGCGAATCCGGGGACGGGCGGGCTCGTCCAGCGCCGCGCGCGCCCGCGGCCGAACGACTGCGCCTTGCCCGCGGTCGAGAGCGCGTCGAGCGAGCGCTGCACGGTGCGCTGGCTCGCGCCGAGCGCGAGCGCCAGCGCCGAGCTCGACCACGACTCGCCGTCGGCGAGGAGGGCGAGCACCGCCGCATGCGCGTCCTCGACCGGGCGCGCGAGCACGGCCACGTCGCGTGCGTGGCGCGGCGTCAGCGCGAAACCGCGCTTCGTCGCGTGGATATCGACAAGCGTTCCGAGCATCGCGCGCAGCCGCCCGATTTCGACGCGCAGGCGCGCGCGATGCGATTCGTCGGCATGCTTCGCGCGAAACGCACGCGCGACGAGCGCGTCGCGCGGCACGTCGTCCGGCCACGCTTCGCCGAGCGCGCGCGCAAGGGCGAACAGCACCGGGCGCTTCGCGAGCGAGACCGCCGTGCGCGCGTCGCGCACGACGTGGCGGCACGCATCGACGACGAGCGATTCCGACGCGCGCCATGCTTCGACGTCGTCGAGCCGCAGCAGCCGTTCTTGGCTGCGCGCGATCAGGCGCGCCGCAGGCGCGTCGAGGATGCGGGACGCGTGTTCGACTTCGGCCGTCAGCGCGGGGATGCCGGCCGCGCGCGCGGCGCGTTCGGCGCGCGCGAGCGACGCGCGTGCGGTCTGCGTCCGGAGGCGCCGCAGCGCGATCCCCGCGACGATCAGCTCGTGCGCGGCCTGCAATGCGGGCGGGAGCGCGTCGGGGTCGAGCGCGGGGAGCGCGCGCTCGGCTTCGTCGAGGCGGCCGATCAGCAGCAGGCGCCGTACTTCGAGATATCGCGCATGCGCGGCGTTGATGCGGTCGCCGTGCGCTTCGAGCGTCGTGCGCGCGGCGTCGAGCGCCTTTTCGGGCCAGCCGAGTTCGCGCGACGCGAGCGCGATCTCGGCCTCGGCGACGACGCATCGCGCGCGGGCGACGGCTTCCTTCGCACCGAACGCGCGCGCGGCGCGCCTCACGAGCGCCTTCGCGCGGACGAAATCGCCGAGCTGCGCCATCGCGATGCCGCGCAGCGCGAGCGCGGGCGCGTCGTCGCGCAGCGCGACCCGGTTCAGCGCGCCGAGCGGATCACCTGCCGCGAGCGCGCGCGCCGCGGCGGTGATCAGCGAGTCCATCGGAATCCCGCCACACTTGTCACTCCCACCGTTCGAAACCCGGCACTAATCTACCACCACGATCACGCAACCCGCGCGCGGGATCGGAGATCGAGCGACCGGCGTGCGACACGGAAAGGAGGGACGGGCGATGGCGACACATATGACCGGGACGCGCGAAGAATGGCTCGCTGCGCGGCTCGAACTGCTCGATGCGGAGAAAGCGCACACGCGGCGCGGCGACGAGCTCGCGCGGCGACGTCAGGCGCTGCCTTGGGTGCGCGTCGACAAGGCGTATCGATTCGAGATGGACGAAGGAAGCGCGTCGCTCGCGGACCTTTTCCGCGGCCGCTCGCAACTGCTCGTCTACCACTTCATGTTCGGACCCGACTACACGGCGGGATGCCCGTCGTGCTCGGCGATCGCGGACGGCTTCGACGGCTTCGTCGTTCATCTCGCGCATCACGACGCCACGCTGTCGGCGGTGTCGCGCGCGCCGCTCGCGAAGCTGCAGACGTACAGGAAGCGGATGGGATGGACGTTTCCGTGGGCATCGTCGCTCGACAGCGATTTCAACTACGACTTCAACGTGTCGTTCACCGACGCGCAGCAGCGCGACGGGAGCGTCGAATACAACTACCGGCGCAGCGGCCATGCGATGGACTTGACGTCCGCGCCTGCACCCGTCGCCGAGTTCGCTGCCGCTTGCGGGACCGACGCACGTACGTACGTACGCGATCGGCCGGGCATGAGCGCGTTCGTGCTCGAGGACGGTGTCGTCTATCACACGTATTCGACGTACGCGCGCGGGCTCGATGGGCTCTGGGGCATGTACCAGTGGCTCGATCGCGCGCCGAAGGGGCGCAACGAAACGGGCGTCTGGTGGCGCCGCCATGACGAGTACGGCGGGCGCTGAGCCTGCGCGCGGCCGGCGCCGGCGCGGCCACGAACGCGGGATCGCGCTGCATGCGATTTCCGCGCGCGGTGCGCGGGGAGCCCTTGGGGGCGCGTTGGCGCTCGTCTTCGCGGCCGGTGCCGCGGTGGCGGTCGCATGGCTTGCGTCGATGCCCGCGATGGGCGAGATGCCGATGCCGGGCGGCTGGACGATGTCGGCGGTGTGGACGCGGATGTGCGGGCGGACGTGGGCCGGCGCGGCGGCGTCGTTCGTCGGCATGTGGATCGCGATGATGACGGCGATGATGCTGCCGTCGGTCGCGCCGATGCTGTGGCGCTGCGCGCGGGCGGCCGGCTGGATGCGCGAAGCGCGCGCCTGGCCGCGGGCCGCGTCGGTCGCGGCCGGGTATGGCTTCGTGTGGACCGCGGCGGGCATCGTCGTCTACGCGATCGGCGCCGCATTGGCGGCGGTCGTGATGCGCGCGCCGGCGCTTTCGCGCGCCGTTCCGGTCGCGGCCGGTGCGGTCGTGCTGAGCGCCGGTGCGTTTCAGTTCACCGCGTGGAAGGCCCGCCATCTGGCGTGCTGTCGCGCGGCGCCGGGGCGCTGCGGCGCGTTGCCTGAGCGCGTCGGCGCGGCGTGGCGACAGGGTGCGCGTTTGGGTTTTCACTGCTGCTGCAGCAGCGCGGGTCTCACCGCGAGCCTGCTCGTCATCGGGATCATGGATTTGCGTGCGATGGCCGCCGTGACGGCTGCCATCGCCGTCGAACGTCTCGCGCCGGCCGGCGAGCGTGCTGCGCGAGCCGCCGGGAGCGTCATCGTCGGGGCGGGGGTGATCTTGATTGCGCGAGCGGTCGGGATCGGATGACGCCATGCGATGTGGGCGGCGCCGGGCGAGGGCGGGCAGGGCGCTTGCGCGGCGCGTTGCCGGCGGGGCTGACGCGGACGAGGCTCGGGAGTCGGCAGAGGTTGCGGGGGCAACGGGGCGCGGAGGCTGCAAGGACTAGGACTGCAGGACCACCGAGTCATCGGGCCACACGACGGGCTTGCGAGCGCCCGGCAACAGCATGGCGAGGACGCGCCGCCCGCCCGCCGACACGGACACTCGCGCCGCATCGCGCGCCGCCCGCCGTGCCGCTGTCCCCGCGTGGCCGGGCCCGGCGCGAACGGACGCGCGCCCGCGCGAAACGAAACCGGATCGAAAAGGACTCGAACCGGGATCCGAACGATTCGGGGCCCCAACTGCCCGAAAACGCCTAAGCTGTTGTTCGTGTTGTGAAAATTAACCGAGCTTCGCGTATAATTCGCTTTTGCGCCTATAGGATTTGCCATGCGTCTGATCCAAAAAGCACTCACGTTCGATGACGTGCTCCTCGTCCCGGCGTTCTCCGACGTTCTGCCGCGCGACACCAGCCTCAAGACCCAACTGACCCGCAACATCTCCCTGAACATGCCGCTCGTGTCCGCCGCGATGGACACGGTCACCGAAGGTCGCCTCGCGATCGCGATGGCGCAGCAAGGCGGCGTCGGCATCGTCCACAAGAATCTCACCCCCGTCGAGCAGGCCCGCGAAGTCGCGAAGGTCAAGCGCTTCGAATCCGGCGTCGTGCGCGATCCGATCACGGTTCCGCCGAGCATGAAGGTGCGCGACGTGATCGCGCTGTCGCGCCAGCATGGCATCTCGGGCTTCCCGGTTGTCGAGGGGCCGAAGCTCGTCGGCATCGTGACGAACCGCGACCTGCGCTTCGAAACCCGCCTCGACGAGCCGGTCAAGTCGATCATGACGCCGCGCGAGCGCCTCGTGACGGTCGCCGAAGGCACGCCGCTCGCGGACGCGAAGGCGCTGATGCACAGCCACCGCCTCGAGCGCGTGCTCGTCGTCAACGCGGCGTTCGAGCTGCGCGGCCTGATGACGGTCAAGGACATCACGAAGCAGACCGAGCACCCGGAAGCATGCAAGGACGAACACGGCAAGCTGCGCGTCGGCGCGGCGGTCGGCGTCGGTCCGGACAACGAAGAGCGCGTCGAGCTGCTCGTGCAGGCGGGCGTCGACGTGATCGTCGTCGACACCGCGCACGGCCACAGCAAGGGCGTGCTCGAGCGTGTGCGCTGGGTCAAGCAGAATTTCCCGAAGGTCGAGGTGATCGGCGGCAACATCGCGACGGCATCCGCCGCGAAGGCGCTCGTCGAATACGGCGCGGATGCGGTGAAGGTCGGCATCGGCCCGGGCTCGATCTGCACGACGCGGATCGTCGCGGGTGTCGGCGTGCCGCAGATCAGCGCGATCGCGAATGTGTCGGACGCGCTGCGCGGCACGGGCGTGCCGTGCGTCGCCGACGGCGGCGTCCGCTTCTCGGGCGACGTGTCGAAGGCGCTCGCCGCCGGCGCGAACGCCGTGATGATGGGCAGCATGTTCGCCGGCACCGAAGAAGCGCCGGGCGACGTGTTCCTGTATCAGGGCCGCCAGTACAAGTCGTACCGCGGCATGGGTTCCGTCGGCGCGATGAAGGACGGCGCGGCGGACCGCTACTTCCAGGACAACTCCGCGAACATCGACAAGCTTGTGCCGGAGGGCATCGAAGGCCGCGTCGCGTACAAGGGCTCGGTCAACGCGATCATCTTCCAACTGATCGGCGGCGTGCGCGCGAGCATGGGCTACTGCGGCTGCAAGACGATCGCCGAGCTGCACGACAAGGCCGAATTCGTCCAGATCACCGCAGCCGGCATGCGCGAGTCGCACGTGCACGACGTGCAGATCACGAAGGAAGCCCCCAACTATCACGTGGACTGATCGCCGATGAAACCGTTGCTGCGCGCCGTTCTTCTCATCGATGCCGTACTGCTTGCCGGCTTCGGCCTCCTGTTCGTGCTGACGCCGTGGAAAGCGCTGTACGACGCGCTGCAACTCGTCACCGTCGATCCCGCGATGGTCGGGCAGGCGTTCGGCATCGCGCTCCTCGGGCTCGCGTGGCTGTCGATGCACGCGGCCTTCAACGGCGATCTGACCGCGGGCGTCGCGCGCGCGGTCGGGCACGTGAACTGGCTGACGGGCGTCGTGACGCTCGTCTGGCTGCTCGCGATCCGTTCGCCGCAGTTGTCGGCGTTCGGGCAATTCGTGTCGGTGGTCGCGGGCGCCGTGCTGCTCGTGATCGGTTTCGGCGGCGTGCGGCTCGCGGCCGTGGTGCGGCGGCGCGAGAAGGCGCAGGCGGCCGATGCGCGCGTCGCGTCGAAGCGCGCCGCGGAACCGGCCGTGACGCCGTCCGCCGCCGCGCGAATCGAGCCGAGCGTGTCGCGCGCAGGCGTTGCGACCGGAGCGACGAGCGCCGCATCGGCAACGGCCGCGAGCGCGCCGCCGCCGGCGGGAGCGGGCGCGGCGAGCGCGGTGTCGGCCGAGCGCGCAGGCGCCGTGACGAGCGACGTCGGCGACGCGGCGCGACCGCCGTCGCAACCGTGAGCGGCCCGGTCCTCCCGACTGTCAGGCCGCCGCGCTTCGCGGCCGCACGATCGCCCGAATACGTATTCGATGCAGCGCCTTGGGCGCTGCTTTTGTTATTCAATTGTTCTTTTTCCCGTCCGCTGCCATGCACGACAAAATCCTGATTCTCGACTTCGGTTCGCAAGTCACCCAACTGATCGCGCGGCGCGTCCGCGAAGCGCACGTCTACTGCGAGATCCACCCGAACGACGTCACCGACGACTTCGTCCGCGAATTCGCACCGAAGGGCGTGATCCTGTCCGGCAGCTACGCGAGCACCTATGAGGACCAGCAGCTTCGCGCGCCGCAGGCGGTGTGGGACCTCGGCGTGCCGGTGCTCGGCATTTGCTACGGGATGCAGACGATGGCCGTGCAGCTCGGCGGCAAGGTCGAGTGGAGCGACCATCGCGAATTCGGCTACGCGGAAGTGCGCGCGCAGGGCCACACGCGCCTGCTCGACGGCATCCGGGATTTCACGACGCCGGAAGGCCACGGGATGCTGAAGGTGTGGATGAGCCACGGCGACAAGGTCGCCGAGCTGCCGCCCGGCTTCGCGCTGATGGCGTCGACGCCGAGCTGCCCGATCGCCGGCATGGCCGACGAGGCGCGCGGTTACTACGCAGTGCAGTTCCACCCGGAAGTCACGCACACGCTGCAGGGCCGCAAGCTGCTCGAGCGCTTCGTGCTCGACATCGCGGGCGCCGCGCCCGACTGGATCATGCGCGATCATATCGAAGAGGCGGTCGCGCGCATTCGTGAACAGGTCGGCGACGAGGAAGTGATCCTCGGCCTGTCGGGCGGCGTCGATTCGAGCGTCGCGGCTGCGCTGATCCACCGCGCGATCGGCGATCAGCTGACCTGCGTGTTCGTCGATCATGGCCTGTTGCGCCTGAACGAAGGCAAGATGGTGCTCGATATGTTCGAAGGCCGCCTGCATGCGAAGGTCGTGCACGTCGACGCGTCCGAGCAGTTCCTCGGCCATCTCGCGGGCGTCACCGATCCGGAGGCCAAGCGCAAGATCATCGGCCGCGAATTCGTCGAGGTGTTCCAGGCCGAGGCGAAGAAGCTGACGAACGCGAAATGGCTCGCGCAAGGGACGATCTACCCGGACGTGATCGAATCGGGCGGCGCGAAGACGAAGAAGGCGACGACGATCAAGAGCCACCACAACGTCGGCGGCCTGCCGGAGACGCTCGGCCTGAAGCTGCTCGAGCCGCTGCGCGACTTGTTCAAGGATGAGGTGCGCGAACTGGGCGTCGCGCTCGGCTTGCCGGCGGAGATGGTGTATCGCCATCCGTTCCCGGGCCCGGGCCTCGGCGTGCGGATCCTCGGCGAAGTGAAGCGCGACTATGCGGAACTGCTGCGCCGCGCCGACGCGATCTTCATCGAAGAACTCCGCGCGACGAGCGCGACCGGGCAGGATGCGGCGGCGGGCCTCTGCGAGCCGTCGCAGGTCGGCAAGAGCTGGTACGACCTGACGAGCCAGGCGTTCGCGGTGTTCCTGCCGGTGAAGTCGGTAGGCGTGATGGGCGACGGCCGCACGTACGACTACGTGACCGCACTGCGCGCCGTGCAGACCACCGACTTCATGACCGCGCACTGGGCGCATCTGCCGTATGCGCTGCTCGGCCGCGTGTCGAATCGGATCATCAATGAAGTGCGCGGAATCAACCGGGTCGTGTACGACGTGTCGGGCAAGCCGCCGGCGACGATCGAGTGGGAGTGAAATTAGATCCTTCGGGAACTATCGCTAGCTATTGAAAAACTAACGTAACGTATTGATTTGTAAAAAATGCGTCGCGATGGCTATCGGTGGCTATCGCCGGCCAACAGAACAAGTTGGCGGTAGAGCTGGCGGTAAGAACCGACGGCCGGATTAAGACCCTCCCGATCACTATCCAGACCAAAGCCGTCTTTGACGGTAAAAGTCTTCTCGGGAAAGCTGGTTTTATGCGGCTTTCCGAGCATCAGCAGGTCTCCTGACCCCTGACGGTAAAAGCCGTTGCGAAGCGGAGAAAAAACCTCGATGCTCACCGACACTGCACTGCGTAACCTCAAGCCTAAGTCCAAGACTTACAAGGCTTTTGACCGAGACGGAATGTATGTGACGGTATCGCCCGTCGGTACCGTCACCTTCCGCTACGATTACCGTCTCAACGGCCGCCGCGAGACGTTGACCATCGGCCGCTACGGGCCGGCTGGCGTCTCGTTGGCCTTGGCCCGCGAAAAGCTGATCGACGCCAAGAAGACCGTCACCCAGGGCCAGTCCCCCGCGCTGGAGAAGCAACGCGAGAAGCGCCGGCTGACCGCCGCCAAGACCTTCGGCGACATGACTGAGAAATGGCTGGCCGGGGCTCGGATGGCCGACAGCACGAAGGCGATGCGCAAGAGCATCGTCGATCGGGACATCCTTCGGCCTTCCAGAACCGGCAGCTCAACGAAATCACCGCCGATGACTTGCACGCTCTCTGCAACAAAGTGAAGGCCCGCGGTGCGCCCGCCACCGCGGTACACATCCGCGACATCGTGAAGCAGGTCTATGCCTTCGCCATCCTGCACGGCGAGAAGGTGGACAACCCCTCCGAAGACGTGTGAGCTTGCCCGAAAAAAATGGATCCCTTGCTGAGTGTGTAAAGCCCACGCAAGGAGGAAGGAAAGATGGGTAATCCGCTGCGCTCGCCTTTGCATCGGATCGCCTGAGGTCGCAAGAACGCCGGGGAGTTACCGATTACGACGCCACGGACGACGCGCTCCAGCTTACCCGCCGCAACGAGCCGGCTGAGTACCATGGTCGGCAGGCCTTGTTTGACCAGATCGCGGGCGCGCCGCAACGTTTGGCGATCGATCGGCACAGCCTTCTGGGGGAAGTCGGTGAATGAATGGGCCAGTCATATTCACTGTACAACGAATCCCGCCGTCGCCAGGCGGAGGACCGAATCTGTGGCGATGGAGGACGGGGTCCGGGTATACTGTGAGCGCTCTCCGTTCTACCGAGCCGGTAGGTAATCAAGGACGCGTTACGGACTCCGGTGGCGGATCCAGCCGTTGGGCGGATTGATCTGGAGCTGTCCGCGTGGGAGGCAATCCGAGACCCGCTGGACTTCGCGTTGATAGAGTGGGTCGGTCGCGCGAACATCACACCAAGTCATGACCAGCAAACGCTCTTCCACCAAGTCACATCGATCCCCGAAGCTTTCCCGCACCCACGCCCCCGATCACATGTCGCCCGCCGACTGGCAGCGCGCCTTGCGTCGGAAATTCGGGCAAGAACAGACGTTCTCGCTGGAGAATCTCGGGACGGAGACGTATTTCTCGGAATTCCGCGTCGGCAATCCGGCGTCGAACTCCAGCTATCGCGTGTCGATTCGTGGAGCCCGCCCGGGCGACAACTTCTGCGCCTGTGCCGATTACGCCACCAACGAACTCGGCACCTGCAAGCACATTGAATTCGCCTTGTCGCGACTACTGCGCAAGCGCGGCGCAAAGGCGGCCTTCGCCCGTGGTTATCAGCCCGCATTCTCGGAGCTATATTTACGCAACGAGGGAGGGCGAGCGGTCCATTTTCGCGCCGGCACGGATTGTCCGGCAAAGGTGGCCAAAGCGGCTGCCGCTTTGTTCGACGAGTCTCGGCGATGGCATTTGCCGGAGGACCGTTTCGAAGATCTCGGGCGCTTTCTTTCCAGTGTGGCGAAGGCCGGGCACGAATTGCGCGCCCACGACGACGCTCTCGATTTCATCGCCGGCCGTAACGACGCGGCGCGCCGTGCCATGATGCTCGATGGGCAGTTTCCGCAAGGAGCGGCGACGCCCTCGCTGAGGAAGCTGCTCAAGGTGCCGCTCTACCCTTACCAGGCCGAAGGCGCATTGTTCGCCGTGCGTGCCGGGCGCGCCTTGATCGGCGACGAAATGGGCCTCGGCAAGACGGTGCAGGCCGTCGCGGCGGCGGAAATCCTGATCCGGCATTTTGGCGTGTCGAAAGTGCTGGTGATTTGCCCGACTTCGCTCAAGTATCAGTGGCAGAGCGAAATCATGCGGTTCTCCGGCCACGCATCGAGGGTGATCACGGGCGGCCTTGCCCAGAGGCGGGGCGAATATGCGGGCCAGGATCTCTACAAGATCACCAACTATGAGAAGCTGAAATCGGACCTCGACATGATTTCCGCGTGGGCGCCGGAACTGATCATCGTCGACGAGGCGCAGCGTATCAAGAACTGGAACACCATTGCGGCGAAAGCTCTCAAGCGAATCGACAGCCCCTATGCCGTCGTGCTAACGGGTACGCCTCTCGAGAACAAGCTGGAGGAACTCGTTTCCATCGTTCAGTTCGTCGACCAGCACCGTCTCGGGCCCACGTGGAAGCTGCTGCACGAACATCAGGTCAAGGACGAGGCGGGACGCGTGACGGGATACACGGGCCTCGACGAGATCGGCCAGACCCTGGCGCCGATCATGATACGGCGCCGCAAGTCCGAGGTGCTGCTGCAGTTGCCCGGGCGCACCGACCAGAATCTGCTGGTGCCGATGACCGAGATGCAGATGGCGTATCACATGGAAAACGCGGACATCGTGGCCAAGATCGTCCGGCGCTGGCGTAATACGAGGTTTCTGTCAGATCAAGACCAGCGGCGCCTCACCTGTGCTTTGCAGAACATGCGCATGTCGTGCAACAGCACCTATCTGCTGGACCAGGAAACCGATCATGGCGTGAAGGCCGACGAGCTGGTGACGCTGTTCGAGTCGCTTTTCACGCAGCCGGACGAGAAAGTCGTGGTGTTCAGTCAATGGACGCGCACGCATGAGATCGTCATTCGCCGGCTCGAGAAGCTCGGCATCGGTTACGTCAGCTTCCATGGCGGCGTGCCGTCGGAAAATCGGCCCGCGCTGGTGCAGCGCTTTCGGGACGATTCGGACTGTCGGGTGTTTCTGTCGACGGACGCAGGCAGCACAGGGCTCAACCTTCAGCACGCGTCGACGCTCGTGAACATGGATCTGCCGTGGAACCCGGCGGTGCTGGAGCAGCGCATCGCGCGCATCTATCGGTTGGGCCAGAAAAAGCCGGTACGAGTCGTCAATTACGTCGCGAAGGGAACGATCGAGGAGGGCATGCTGTCGGTGCTCGCTTTCAAGCGCTCGCTGGCGAAGGGCATCCTCGACGGCGGCGCCAGCGAAATTCTGCTCGGCGGGTCGCGCCTGACCCGTTTCATGAAGGACGTCGAAAATGTCACGGGGCGCATGGGGGAGAGCGGGGTCATGGCCGCGGCAGAGGAAGCTGCGAGCGGCGCCGCCGTGTCCGGCATCGTGGCGCGTGACGCGAGCGTCGTGGAAACCGAGCTCGCCGGTGCCGGAGAGCGGCCTCAAGCTTCGACCGTCGATACTGCACAACGAGGCGCGTCCTTCGAGCCGTGGTCAGGGTTGCTGCAGTTCGGCGCGGTGCTGGCGTCGGCGTTGAGTGAGCCAGGTGATGGCGCGGTTGCCGCACACCCGTGGGTCGAGCGCGATGCCGTGACGGGCGAGCGAAGTCTCAGGTTGCCGCTGCCATCGGCCGAGACGGCAAGACGGCTGACCGAGATGCTGTCGACGATCTCGGATGCTTTGCTCAACGGCAGCGCAAACCGAAGTCGCTGAACCTGGGAGTTGGGGGCAGGTATCGTCGAGGCGGCTTCTTCGGGGCGCATTCGAGTCGTGCGTGGCGGTGAGATTGGGTAAGAGCTAAGCGCAAGCCCGTTCCTCTAGCGCCGCCCTGACCCACCCGAATCCCACGCGCTCTTGCTCGAGCCGCAATCCATGACGAATCCGGTTGTCACGCAGGTCGTCAAAGAGTTCGCGCTCTTGCGCCGTGAGTCGCGGCAGATCGCGTATGACCTGATCGCCTTCGTCTCCCCAGAACGCTTCATGCGCCATCAGTGTCGCGCGGTCCATCAAGAACGAGCCGACGTGCCTGAATCGGCGGCGCAATTGATCGAGAATGGCAAAGCCGTGCGTGTCGATGTCGCCCCAGTAGTGGAGCGCACAGTCCGTGAGCCATCGCGCCGACTCTAGCGCTTCCCAACCGTAGCCCGCCCCGAAAAGCACGATCGACTGCGGAACGTCGGGAAACGCCAAAAAATTTATCTCGTTTTCGGTAATGAACACATGGCGGCACGGCAGCGCGAGGCGCGCGAAGCTGTCGGCGTCGAGTGCGATGTCGGGCCGGCCCATGCCGGGCAGAACGGCGAGCCTCTCATCGAGCACGCGAAAGCGAATCCGAGGCGGCTTCTCGCGGAACCCGTAGCGAGCAGCGAATTGGGCGGCGCCTGTCCGGCTGCTGTCGATTGCCTCGGACGGCAGCACGAGATCGAGCCATTGGGCGAGGACGCCGCGCCGCGCCTCGATGAATTTCGTGTCGACGTCGGCGATTTCGGCTTGGCGAAGATAGACGCCCGGCTGCGGATGGGCTTGCAGCCAATCGACGACTGCCAGCAGCCGTTCCCAATCGCCGGCGAATTCGAGCGCTTGCAACGGGCGCTGCGCAAGCCACGTGGTGAGCTTCGGCTGGCGGGAGCGTGTGATTTCGAGCAGCCGCTCGAACTGCGCTGCGTCGCGGCGCTTGCCGGCGACAGCGAGCGCATCGTCCAGACCGTCGACCCAAGCTGCTTGTGGCACGCGCTGCAGGCCGAGAATTCGATGATTGATTTCTCGCCATTCGATGCGTACGCGCGGTGTCGCGGCAATCTCCGTGATCCATGCGCGTACCGCGTCGAAGCGTTCGGCCAATTCGGACGAGCTCGGGCCTTTTATCGGCAGACGTAGCGGAAATAGCCCCTCGGTGCCGTCCACGAGGCTTCGCAGCCATTCGCCGCGCTCCCACAGGCGTTGGAGTCGGACGCGCAGTTCGGCGGCCGTTGTCCAATTCATTGCTCGAACTCCGCCTTGCGCGCGCGGTACTCCTCGATCGACAGGTTGCGCAGCCTCGACGCGCGTCCGCCCTCGTTCTGAACGAATCCGACGCTCGAAACGAACGGCTCGATGATGTGAATCTTCTGCAGTGGCGTGACGATCAGCAGTTGCAGGTTCAGCTTCTGAAACAATGTGAGACCATACTGCGCCGATTCGTCGGAGCCTCGGCCAAACGCTTCGTCGATGACGACGAAGCGGAACGATCGAGAACGCACGGCGCCCCATTCGAGGCCGAACTGATAGGCGAGGCTCGCGGCAAGGATCGTATAGGCGAGCTTTTCCTTCTGGCCACCCGATTTACCGCCGGAGTCCGAGTAGTGCTCGTATTCGCTGTCGTCTTCGCGCCAACGCTCGCTGGCGGCGAACAGAAACCAGTTGCGCACGTCGGTCACTTTGGCGCGCCATCGCCGGTCCTGCTCGGTCAACCCTTCGCGGCCGCGGAAGCGGTCAATGATCCGTTTGACTTGCAGGAACTTGGCTTCCGAGTATTGGCTATCGTCCGAGCCGGTGAGTTCGCCCTCGGTGCAAGCGCGCAGGTCGCCCTGGAATTCGCGGATCTCGGCGTCGGGGCTGGGCTGACTCTCGAGGACGATGTATCGGCCCGCGTTGTAGTCGATTTGTCGCAACGATTCGTTGATGCGCTCGATGCGTGCCTTGATCGTCTCCCGTTCGCGCGCGAGCTGGGCGTGGAAGTTGGCGATCTCGTTGATCGTATTGACGTTGAGCAGCTCTTTGAAACGCGCCTCGAAGCGCGGCAGATCGTCCGCTTGCAGCCGCGCGAGCATGTCACGGTACTCTGAGCTCGCGTCGAGGCTCGCATCGAAGTCGGCAGTTTCGAGCTTGTAGGCATCCTTGAAGGCCGCCATGGCCTTGACGATTCGTTCGGCAAGGCGGCCGAGCGACTTCGTTTCGTTGTCGATGCGGGTTGTCAATGCCTCGCGCACGTCCCGCTCGCGGTTGTCGCACGACTCGACGGAAAGCTGGTGTTCGCCGAGAATCTCCGCTCGCAAGGCCTCGATTCGCCCTGCAAGTTCGGCATTGACTTGCTCAACGAGCGCGTGCGTCTCGCTGAGCAACGCTTGGGCTGCCTCCCGCTTGGCCAGTATGCCGCCCAGTTCCGAGTCGGTTTCCGAGATCGCCGCTTCACTTCCCTTCAACGCCAATTGCGCCGAGTCCAATTGAGCCGTTAGCTCCGCGAGGGCGTCGCTTGCCGATTCGAGGCGCGCTTTTTCGTCTGCAAGGCGCGCGATTGCAGCGGCGCAACTCGGCCAATCGATTTCTCGAAACTCGACGAACTCGCCGGCACGCGCGAGTGCTTCGAGTTGCTCTCGCACCTTGGCGTGCTCGCTTTGGGCCTCTCCCAGTCGTTGCCCGATCTCGCCGAGCCGAACCTCGAGCGCTCGCCGTTGTGCTTCGAGAGCCGCAATTTTGGCCGTGTTGCTCCAACCGAGCACGTAGCGGCTGCGATCGTCAAGCGCGTGGCGATCGTCTTTTTCGTGGCGCTCCCCCGGCGCTTTCGCTTGGCCAGCGTGCGTGATCGCGCGCGTCTCGCGCCGGAACTGTTCCTGCGTATCGCAGCATGCATAGTCGAAACGGCGGCCGATTTCGCGCTCGAGCCAGCTATAGAACAGCGAATCGGGCTTGATCGCGAGCTTGTGCGCGAGCGAGTCGCGGTGTAACTCCATGGCCTCGACTACGCGCGCGGCGCGTTCGGCGCGCACGCGAAAGTAGACGAGCCGCCCCCGGAGATGAGTGTGATCGACCCACGCCGCGACGTTCGCATAATGTTCGTCGGGCACGAGCAGCGACAGGCCGAAGTTGCGTAGTACGCGCTCGGCGGCGCCCTCCCAATCGCGCGCGTCCTTACGCACCTGAATGAGTTCGCCCGCGAACGGCAGGACATCTTCCTCCAGACCGAGCGCCGAGCATAGGCTCGATCGCATCGCGACTTGTTCCTTCGGGATGTTGTTGCGTCGGGCTTTCAGGCTCGCTATTTCGTCCTCTAGCAGATCACGCCGCGCTTTCCCTTCGCGGAATGCCACGCTCCATTCGGTAATCGCATTTTGCTTTTGCGCTTCGTCGTCGACGAGCGAGCCGCGCTGCTCGGCCAGACGCTGGCGCTGGGAAACGAATGCAGCCTCATCCGTGGCCTCGGTTTCGCCGAGCAACGTAACGATGGCGGCATAGCGTTGCGCGCGTTCGCGGCGCCGCGCACTTTCTCGCTCCTGCTCGCGCATTTCGACATTGAGCTGTGCGATACGATCGCCTCCTTGTTCGGCCACGGCGCGGCGCAAATCGTCCACGCGCTGACGCGTCTGGTCTCGCGCTTCTTCGTGCCGGGCCTTTCGCGAGGTCGCCCGCGCATGATCCTCATCGAGCAATTGAAGGCGGCGCTCGATGAGGCCGAGCTTGAGTCCAGCGAAGTAGGGCTTCAATGCTTCACGGCACGCTCGCCAGCCGTCGAGAGCATGTCCTTGCTCGCTGTGGCGGTCACAGTCGTCTACGAGCGGTGTCAGCAGTTCCACTTGGCGTTTGGCTTTCAGTACCGCCTCGTGCGCGCGATTCAGATCGTCGAAGTGAGTGATCAATGCGTCGACGCGCGGTGCGATCTCGAACGGCTCGAGCATGTGGCTGCGTACGAAGTCGGTGAGATTGCCCACCGATTTCATCGATACCGTTTGATGAAAGAGCTCGAGCGCCTGCTCGCTTTCGATCCCGAAGCGCCGCCGGAACCAGGCACTGTATTTCGGAAACGTGTCCTCGATTTCGGCACCCAATCCTCGCAGCTTTTTGCGCAGTTGTGCGATGTCGGTGCCGAAGCGCGAGAAGTCGGCTGCGATCGAGAGATTGCGCTCGGCACAGACGAAGAATCGCGCGGGTTGAGCCTGCGCGTCTTTCATCCAGAACACCTGTGCGAGTGTGACCGTGGCATCGTATCCGGCGTTACGAAATACCCCCAAGATCACCGAATAGTTGTTGTGATCTCGCAGACTCACGGGCTTGGCGGTCCCAGTGACCTCGTTGCGCTCCGACTTGTAGTAGCCGAGCACATACGAGCGCAGCGTGCGTTCCTTGCTGTCCGCGCCCGCCGCCTTGTTGTAGGCGATGCGCTGCGCGGGCACGAGGAGCGTGGTGACGGCGTCGACGAGCGTCGACTTGCCGGAACCGATGTCTCCTGTCAGCAGGCCGTTGCGGCCATCGGCCCGCAGCACCCAGACCCGCTCGTCGAAAGTTCCCCAGTTGAAAACTTCGAGCCGCTCGAGGCGAAAGCCCGTCAGGATGTCGTCGGCGGCAAAATCGAAGCTGAGCGCGCGCGGTTCATTCATCGCGACTCTCCCGTTGGTCCGAAACCGTCGAATCTTGAAGGTGCGCCCGATAGCCCGCGAGCCGCGCGTCGAAATCGAGCAGCCATTGCGCATCGACGAATGCTTTGAGAATACGCCGTACCTCGAATGTCGGTGGCCCGCTCGTGGCCTTCATCCGGCGCAGGAAGCCCAGTTCGACGATCTTGTTCACGTGTGTATCGATCTGATCGACCAGGCGTGCCTCGTTAGTACTCGCGGGAAGGAATACGCGTGCGAGTTCGACGATGTCCTCGCGTGCAAGAACGAGCCGTGTGTCGCCGCCGCCGGCATCCCATTCCGCCAGTTTCTTTCGAAGCAGTGCGAGCAACAGGCTCACGGGGAACGAGAGTGGGCGCCGGACAACGAGCCGGGGTAGCTTGGTCTGGTCGACGCCGGCTTCGGCGTCGTGCTCGGCGCGGCTTTTTACGAAGGCGTAGCCTTCCGCCTCGTCCACGACCAGTTCGAGGCCGAGCACGGCGACGTAGTCGCGCACGTGTGTCTGCAATTCGAGCAGCGCGGCCCAGAGGCGCTCGTTTCCATCGCGATAAACCACGCCCTTGAGCAACGCGATGGCAACCGCCGGCAAATCACCTCGACCAAGCGACGAGGCTTGCTGTTCTTCCGTCATCTCTACCTTGTGAAAATCACGCGCGGCATGGTCGCACGCTTGACGATTACTGTTCCGTTGGCGTCGTTCGCCTGCCATTCGATGGTATCGGAGATGGTTTCGTCGACAGTCGCCCGAAATGATCCCGCTTCGGCGCCCAGTTGCATATAGGCGACGAGCTCGGCGAGCCCATGCGCGAGCGGCTGTGACGCGGCCAATTCGGCAAGCGTCACTTGCGGCCGATCTTGGAGGCATCGGCGGATGTGGCCTGCGAGGCGCGCGCGATCGACGACGATCTGCGTGTAGAGTGCAGAGGGATCGAGGTCCGTCTCGCCGGTCTCGAGTGCGACGTTGGTGATGAGAGGGCGCAGCGCCGGCACGTAAAGCGGGCGCTCCATTGGCAGTTCGATATCAGCGGATGCGGTCTCGATCTCCGTGACGGCGCCTGGTGGAGGCGCTTCGCGCAGCGCAAGCGCTTTCGTTTCGATACCACGCAGAATGTCCATGATGCGGCGGTTTTCTAGCCACGCTTGATCGTCGAGGAAGCGTCGAAGCTGCTGCGAGAGCTGAGCAACGGTGCGTTGCGTATGTTCGCCCGCTTCCAGCCAGTCATAGTGAACGCGCCGCATGCGCGCGTCGGGCCGCATTTCCATGATCGCGGGCAACTCGAGCACGCGCTCGAGCCGTTCCGAGAGTTCCTCTTGACGGCGGCTCGACATCAGGAAGTCCCAAAACGCCCGGAAGCTGCTGCCCTGATCCGAATCGGCGATCGCGTCGCGCTCGCCCATGATTTCCTCGATGAGCGCGCCCTTCGATCCTTCCCAGAGCGCGATTCGCTCGCGTACATGCCGGTCCAGCAGCCGAAAATTTTGTTCGACTTCGCGGAAGTCAGTGAGCAGTTCGCGCGCCATCTGCATGAATTGCTGAAAGCGATCCTTGAGCGCGGCATCGTCGAGCAGCCGGACGTCACCCGCCTCCACACGAGCGATTTCTTCGTCGATCTGGCCGCGCCGCGCGTGGAGCTCGGCAAGACGCTTTTCCGGATCCGCCTCGCTGCCTTCGCCCATCTGCCGCAGCAGCTCGAAAAGTGTCAGGAGCCGCGATTCCGTGCCGACAAAGCTGCGTTCCGTCAGCGTGCCGAGCCACGCGATCGCTTTCTCCGCAGCGGGGGTCAGGTCGAACTGCGGTTCATCGGAACCTGGGCGATAGAACTTGCGCAACCATCCCTTTTCGGGGCCAGCCCAGTCGTTCAGATATTCGAGCGCGGGCTTCGGGAAAGCGCCTTCGCCGAGCAGTTCGCGCAACCCATAAAGCTCGTCCTCGAGTGCTTCGGCAAGAACAGGAGCCGCCACGACGCGTACGTTTGGTGCGACGAACACTCGATGCAGGAAACTGACCGCGAGCGGCGCATGATCGGAGCGTAACAGGCGCCAGGCGGGGTGCCGCGTGCGTAGCGCATCGAGGGTAGGGTAGTCGAGGGGCATCGGTACAAGATGATGGGTGCGGCACCCATGGGAAGATCGCCGACTGTGGTGGCTCGAAAAGCCATTATCCTACCAGGGCTTCCGCATGAAGACGTGCGTCAGGCAAGGCCGAGGATGGCGTCGCGCATGACGGTGTCCCAAGCCGCGAGGTTACGGATGTTCTTCAAGCTGAGCTTTTTTCGGCTGGCGGTTCTGAGCCAGCCGGGCAAGATTGAGCGTGATCTTGCGTAGGCTGGCCATGTTACGGGTGGCCAGCAGCTCCAGAATCGCCGTAATTTCGTTGCTCTTATCGGCTGTACCCACCTGCCCAAGGCTGAGGCCGTTGTTCGAGAACCAGGCCGATATTGGCCGCATGGGAGCCTTGCTCGGCGGAGAGCGCGTCGAGGAGCGGCTGCGCGTAATAGACGTTGGCGACGCTCAGGCCGCCCGCGCAAGCGAACAGCGCGGCAGCGCCGCGCGGCAGCGTCGCAGACGCCGCCGGGGAATCGATCGTGCGAATCGAAGAGGCGGCAGGCGCCGCTCGGGGAGCTTGCATGCAGGCGTTCCGTTTTTATGGTTGCAAAATGAAACTATTTAGTAGAGTAAATCTGATGGTTTTAAAATGCAACTAGATGATGCAAGATGTTGGTGCAAGGCTCGATGCGGAGGCGGGATCGTGAACGCGGCGAACGGCGCGTCAGCAGGAAAGCGGGTTCGAAGCCGTGAGTCTTCCAAGTCGTCCCGTGCGTATCGCACGCCGCGCGACCCGCAACCCCGCGCACCCCGCGTGCCGCCGAATGCCGCCGAATGCCGCCGAATGCCGCCGAATGCCGCCGAATGCCGCCGAATGCCGCCGAATGCCGCCGTGCGACGGCGAGCGTGGGCGGGCCGATCCGGTCTATGCTACGGAGCCGATGTCGGCCGTAGCCGGCCGTCCCGCGAACGATCAACGAACCCGTCAAGGAGAAGCCATGGCACTGTCGATGTACGACGTCTCGATTCCCGCGCTGATTCGCGGCTTGAACAACCTATCGGCCGTGCTCGACAAGGGCGATGCGCACGCGCGCTCGCAGGGCATCGATCCGGCCGAACTGGTTCGTGCGCGGCTTCGCGACGACATGTACTCGCTCGATGCGCAGGTCCAGCGGGCGAGCGATACCGCGAAGGGATGCGGCGCGCGGCTCGCGGGCATTGCGGTGCCGTCGTTCGCCGATACGGAAACGACGTTTGCCGAACTGCGCGCGCGCGTGGGCAAAACGATCGATTTCCTGAAGACGATCCAGCCGGTGCAGCTCGACGGCAGCGAAACGCGCACGATCGAGCTGCCGCTGCGGGACGGCGTGATGACGTTCGACGGCAAATCGTACCTGCTCGGTTTCGCGCTGCCGAATTTCTATTTTCATACGACGACCGCGTACGACATCCTGCGCTACAAGGGCGTGCCGCTCGGCAAGATGGATTATCTCGGCGGGCGCTGACGCGCGGCCGGCGCGCAGACGCTGTCGTCGGCGGCGTCTGTGGGCGGTGATTCTGGGGCGATTCGGTGACCCGGCGACTCACTGACCGGGAATGAGGGTGATGCCAGAACAGGGAAAAACTTGCTGGGGCAGAGTCCGGAAGGCGCTAGTGTAGGGTTTCGCTCTCGATGGAACTTAAAATCGCTATGAAAACCTTGTGCGCATTGGGCTTCGTACGTTTCAAATAGCGTAAAACACTATACCAGGGCTATGTTCGTCGACGATGAGGCGACGGGCATGTCGTCGGCGTATCTGGCCCGAAAGATGGGGTTGACCGAGCCGGTCGCGAAGCGCGTATGTATGGCGAAGCGTCGGCTGTCGGATTGCGGCGCACGAAACGAGCCGGGGCACCGGCGAGGCGCAAGAAGCAGGTAGCGGAAGGCAAGGACGAGCGATGGCGACCGCTAGTCTAGTCTTCGCAAGCCGAACGAGCGAAAAACCGTCATTGACAGCCGCCCGTCGTCGGCCATACCGCGAGCGGCCGGTGTCTCGCCGCCCGAATCCGCTTTTGCCGCGGGTTCCGTTGCGCCTGAAACCTTAGAACCTCACTCCGGTCGCACACCCGCCCGCAAACCCGCCATTGCCGCCGACGCCTCCGCACATCGCGCCGCAGCCCGACGACAGCCCGGCGGCGACGAGCGAAGCGGCAAAAACGAGGGCGCGAACACGGCGCCGAGCGGCGATCGACATTGCTTCGTTGCCCTGAGCGAGCGCGGAGCGGCAAGCGCCGCGCGGTTGGAGAGGCCGCAGCAAGAATAGCGCCTTTCCCCGCGTCCGGGTCCGGATATCGAGCATTTGCTCGGACGGGCTGGACCTCGGCGCGCCGCCTGCTAAAATCCGCATGCCGCATTGTTATGAAACCCCGATGAAACTGCTTGACGCTCTAGTCGAACAACGCATTGCCGCTGCCGCCGCGCGGGGGGCGTTCGACGATTTGCCGGGCGCCGGCGCGCCGATGGAACTGGACGACGATCTGCTCGTTCCGGAAGAGGTGCGCGTCGCGAATCGGATCCTGAAGAACGCGGGCTTCGTGCCGCCCGCGGTCGAGCAACTGCGGGCGCTGCGCAACCTGCAGGACGAACTGCGCGCGGTCAGCGATCGCGCGACGCGTTGTCGTCTGCAGGCGAAGATGCTCGCCCTCGACATGGCGCTGGAGTCGCTGCGCGGCGGCCCGATGGTCGTGCCGCGCGAATACTGCCGCCGCATCGCCGAGCGTCTGTCCGAGCGCGTGCTCGGCGACGCGCAGGGCGAAGCGGGGCCGATGTGAGGCCCGCCGACGCGCCAGCAGTCGGCGTTCTGCCGGTTCCGCCCGACGAACCGCAATCGCCGCTCGCGTCGGCCGACGCCGAGCGCGATCGCCGCTACATGCGCCTGGCGCTCGAAGCCGCCGAGGAAGCGCGCTCGGCAGGCGAAGTGCCGGTCGGCGCGGTGATCGTGCGCGGCGACGAGGTAATCGCCCGCGGCTTCAACCACCCGATCGGCGGCCACGATCCGTCCGCTCATGCCGAGATGGCCGCGCTGCGCGCCGCCGCGCGCGCGCTGCGCAATTACCGGATGCCGGGCTGCGAACTGTACGTGACGCTCGAGCCTTGCCTGATGTGCTCGGGCGCGATCATGCACGCGCGGATCGCGCGCGTCGTGTACGGTGCGACCGATCCGAAGACGGGCGCGTGCGGCAGCGTCGTCGACGCGTTCGCCGATGCGCGCCTGAACCATCACACGACGGTGGAAGGCGGCGTGCTCGCCGACGAATGCGGCGCGGCGCTCAGATCGTTTTTCGCGGAGCGGCGGCAGGCGATCCGCGAGGCCCGCCGCGCGCAGCAGGCGCCCGACGCGCCGCCGCGCGACGAATGAACCGAGCGGCGCGGGGCGCCTCTAAATACGTCTGATCGATTCTTCCCAGCGAATTCATGATTTCCACGTCCCGCACGCCGCGCACCATCCGTCTCCTCGCTCCCTCCGGTTATCCGCACGACCCCGCCGCCATCGACCGTGCGCTCGAACGTCTGAGCGTCGGGCAGCATCGCATCGAGAATCTCGATGCAACGCAGCGTCGCTATCAGCGCTTCGCCGGCACCGACGGCGAGCGCGCGGGCGATCTGAACCGGCTCGCCGACCCGTCGCTGCCGCTGCCCGACATCGGCCTCGCGGTGCGCGGCGGCTACGGTGCCGCGCGGATCCTGCACGGGCTCGATTACCGCGGGCTTGAAAGCCGGCTGCGCGACAGGCCGATCGCGCTCGTCGGCCACAGCGACTTCACTGCCATCCAGCTCGCGCTCTACGCGAAGGCGCGCGTGAAGACGTTCGGCGGGCCGATGCTGTCCGCCGATTTCGGTGCGGAGGCGCCGAGCGAGTTCACGCTCGCGCATTTCTGGCAGACGCTCACGCAGCCGTCGACGACGATCGTCTCCGACGTGCCGCAGACGCAAGTCGTCAACGCGTCGGGCACGCTGTGGGGCGGCAATCTGGCGATCGTCTCGTCGCTTGTCGGCACGCCGTACATGCCGCAGATCGAAGGCGGGATCCTGTTCGTCGAGGACGTCAACGAGCAGCCGTTTCGGATCGAGCGGATGATCTACCAGCTTCATCTCGCGGGCATCCTCGCGCGCCAGCAGGCGCTCGTGCTCGGCCAGTTCACGGGCGCGCGCCCGTTCGAGTACGACAACGGCTACGACATGCAGACGATGATCGATCAGGTGCGCGGCGTGATCGGCATTCCGGTCGTCACGGGGCTGCAGTTCGGCCACGTGCCCGATCTGTTGACGCTGCCGTTCGGCGCGCGCGCGGAGCTTGTCGCGAACGAGCACGGCTTCAGACTCACGATGTCTGACTATCCGTGCCTCGCGGCGTGAACGTCGCGTCGTGCGCATGCGGATGCGGAACGAAAAGGCGCCTTCGGGCGCTAATGCCGTTCAGTTAAGCGCGGTTCGCAGCGGCCTAGCCTTGCAGAACCAAGGAAAAAGGCCGCTCCGGTATTAATCGGAGCAGCCTTTTTGATCTTAACTGAACGGCATTAGCCTTCGGGCGCCTTTTTTCATGTGCGCCCAGCATGGGCGCACTTATATGGACGAAAGTCCCGCCGCGAGCTGACCACAGCGAGCGAAGTGAGGCGCAACTGCGGAAGGGTGCCCGCCGGGTGGCCGCGAACAGTCGGCGATGGTGGCGCAACAGCCGCCTGCTGATGAACCGCGTCATGCCGATCGCCTACTTCGACCGCCTGCGGGCTATATGGTGTGGCGCGCGGGCTGGCGCAACATCGGCCTCAATCTCGGCGGCGTCAGGTATCACGGCGCCGAAGTGATTCCGGTACGGGATGAAGCGCTTTTGCCGCAACGTGCGCGCGACCGACGTCGCGGTGCTCGATCTCGACAAGCCCGGCTCGGCCGCGCGCCGCGTGATCGTCGACGAATGCCGGTGCGCGCTCGCCGAGGACGGCGCGGATGCGATCGTGCTCGGCTGCGCGGGGATGGCGGAATTCGCGCACGAGATCGAGGCGGCGATCGGCGCGCCTGTGGTCGAGGGCGTGACGGCCGCCGTCAAATGGGCAGAGGCGCTGATTGCGCTCAAGCTCTCGACCGCGAAGCGCGGCGACTTCGCGCGGCCGCTCACGAAACGCTACGACGGCGAGTTCGCGCGCTTCAGCCCCGGCGGCGCGCCCGCGCATGCCGCGTCTGTGTCTGCGTCCGCAGGCGCTGCGACGCCCGCCGCGGTGGAACCCACCGCGGCGACCTCCGACGTTTTTCCGCAACCGCACATACATTCCGTCTGACATGCACTATCCGTGCGCCCGTATGGGCGGTCCCGGGCGTTTTCGCTACACTGGGCCATCCTTCGCACCGGCCGAGCAGCGCCAGTTTCCAGGCGCGGCGCGGCCGGCGCGAACTTGCTGACGGGGCATCACTTCGCATCCAATCATGGCATTCGATCCCAACTATCCACGCGATCTGATCGGCTACGGCCGACATCCGGTGCAGGCGAACTGGCCGGGCCGCGCGCGCGTCGCGGTGCAGTTCGTGCTCAACTACGAGGAAGGTGGCGAAAACTGCGTGCTGCACGGCGATCCCGCATCCGAGCAGTTCCTGTCCGAGATCGTCGGCGCGGCCGCGTATCCGGCGCGCCACATGAGCATGGAGTCGATCTACGAATACGGCGCGCGCGCGGGCGTGTGGCGCATCCTGCGCGAGTTCGAGAAGCGCGGGCTGCCGCTCACCGTGTTCGGCGTCGGCATGGCGATCGAGCGGCATCCGGAGCTCGCGCGCGCGTTCGTCGAGCTCGGCCACGAG
Source organism: Burkholderia sp. BDU5 (assembly GCF_001522845.1). NCBI lineage: Bacteria > Pseudomonadati > Pseudomonadota > Betaproteobacteria > Burkholderiales > Burkholderiaceae > Burkholderia > Burkholderia sp. BDU5. The sequence goes on from NZ_LOWC01000046.1 coordinate 89,817, forward strand.
ATCGCGTGCCACGGCTGGCGCTGGATCCATTATCAGGACATGACGCCCGAGCGCGAGGCCGAGCACATGAAGCTCGGGATGGAAGCGATCGAGCGCGTGACGGGCGTGCGCCCGCTCGGTTGGTATACGGGCCGCGACAGCCCGAACACGCATCGGCTCGTCGCCGAATACGGCGGCTTCCTGTACGACTCCGATTACTACGGCGACGACTTGCCGTTCTGGATGGACGTCGAGATGCCGGGCGGCGCGACGGCGCCGCAACTGATCGTCCCGTATACGCTCGACACGAACGACATGCGCTTCGCGACGCCGCAAGGCTTCAATACCGCCGATCATTTCTTCCACTATCTGCGCGACGCTTTCGACGTGCTGTACGAGGAGGGCGACGAAGCGCCGAAGATGATGTCGATCGGCATGCACTGCCGGCTGCTCGGCCGCCCCGGCCGTTTTCGCGCGCTGCAGCGCTTCCTCGATCACGTCGAGCGGCACGATCGCGTGTGGGTGACGCGCCGCGTCGACATCGCGCGGCACTGGCGCGAGCATCATCCGTATCAGCCCGCTCGACACGAGGGGAACGCATGATAAAGGCGATGCGCTACACGCTCGATCAATTGAATGCGATGTTGACGGATGCGTTCGTCGCGGCGCTGTCCGGCATCTTCGAGCATTCGCCGTGGGTCGCCGAGGCGGCCGCGCAGGCGCGCCCGTTCGACAGCATCGACACGCTGCATCGGACGATGAGGCGCGCGGTCGAGACCGCGGGCGATGCGCGGCAGCTCGCGCTCGTCAACGCGCACCCGGAGCTCGCCGGCAAGGCGGCGGTGCACGGCGAACTGACCGCCGAATCGACGCGCGAGCAGAGCGGCGCGGGCCTCGATCGCTGCACGCAGGAGGAGTTCGACAAGCTGCAGCGGCTGAACCGCGCGTATCGCGAGAAGTTCGGCTTTCCGTTCGTCCTCGCGGTGCGCGGCTACGACCGGCACGGGATCATCGCGAACTTCGAGGCGCGCATCGATCATTCGCGCGACGAGGAATTGCGCGCGAACCTCGAGCAGATCTATCGGATCGCGCGCTTCAGGCTCGACGATCTGATCGACGCATGAGCGGCGGCTGAACGCCGCGGCCGGCGCGGCGCGGGGCGATGCCGCCACGCGCGGCGAAGCGGCTTTCGGCGAAGCAAAAACGAATCAGGCGATGCGCGGCGCGGCACGTTCGCCGCGACGACATCCGCCGCGGTGCGCACGGCGCGCCGCGTTTCCCGCCGCGCACGCACGCGACGACGTGCGGCGACGGCTTTCCACTCATCCGCATCACGCATCACGCTTCACGACAAGGACAATACGATGGCACTTCCGCTTTCCGATCCGAACGCACCCGAGTTCACGCGGCGCTACGTGAATCTGGCCGATCCGCGTCTCGGTGCGCAGGCGCTCGAGGCGAGCGACGATTTCTTCGCGCCGAAGGAGCGCATGCTGAATCCGGAGCCGGCCGTCTTCATTCCGGGCAAGTACGACGATCACGGCAAATGGATGGACGGCTGGGAGACGCGCCGCAAGCGTACGACAGGCTACGACTGGTGCATCGTGAAGCTCGCGCGTCCCGGCGTGATCAAGGGCTTCGACATCGACACGAGCCACTTCACCGGCAATTTCCCGCCCGCCGCGTCGATCGAAGCCGCGCACGTTTCCGAAGGCGCGCCGAACGAAGCGACCAAGTGGGTCGACGTCGTCCCGTCGACGACGCTGCAGGGCAACAGCCATCACTACGTCGAAGCGCGCGATGCGAACGCGTACACGCATCTGCGCGTGAACATCTATCCGGACGGCGGCATCGCGCGGCTGCGCGTGTACGGCCAGCCGCAGCTCGATTGGGCAGGCGCGAGCAAGTCCGAGCGGTTCGATCTCGCGGCGATGGAGAACGGCGGCTACGTCGTCGCGGCGAACAACCAGCACTTCGGCCTCGCGTCGAGCCTGCTTTTGCCGGGCCGCGGCGTGAACATGGGCGACGGCTGGGAGACGCGCCGTCGCCGCGAGCCGGGCAACGACTGGGCGATCATCGCGCTCGCGCAGCCGGGCGTGATCCGCAAGATCGAAATCGACACCGCGCACTTCAAGGGCAATTATCCGGATCGCTGCTCGATCCAGGCCGCATACGTGACGGGCGGCACCGACAGCTCGCTCGTCACGCAGGCGATGTTCTGGCCGGTGCTGCTCGGCGAGCAGAAGCTGCAGATGGACAAGCAGCACTATTTCGAAACGGAGCTCGCCGCGCTCGGGCCCGTCACGCACGTGCGCCTGAACATCGTTCCGGATGGCGGCGTGTCGCGCCTGCGCGTGTGGGGCACGCTCGACCAATGAAGACGCTCGCGATCGAACCGTTGACCCGCGCCGCATTCGCGCCGTTCGGCGACGTCATCGAGACGGACGGCGCGAAGCAGATCCCGATCAACCTCGGCACGACGATGCGCTTTCACGATCTCGCGCGCGTCGACGTGGCCGATGAACGCGGGCGGCCGCTCGTGAACCTGTTTCGCGGACAGCCGCGCACGCTGCCGTTCGAGGTGACGATGCTCGAGCGGCATCCGCTCGGCAGCCAGGCGTTCGTGCCGCTCGCCGACGCGCCGTATCTCGTCGTCGTCGCGCCCGCGGGCGAGCTCGATCCGGCGAAGATCCGCGCGTTCGTCACGCGCGGCTGGCAAGGCGTCAACTACGCGAAGGGCGTCTGGCACCATCCGCTCATCGCGCTTCAGGGCGTCAGCGATTTCATCGTCGTCGATCGCGGCGGCGACGGGCTCAATCTGAACGAGCAGCGGCTGCCAGAGTCGCTGTGGCTGACGGAGGATGCGCTGCGCTTGGTGTCGGCTTGAGGCTGCGCGTCGCGATGCGTGGCGCGGAGTCGCCGATGCGGCGCGATGCGATGTGCAGTACGTTGCGTCACATCGTTTGCATCGGGCTTCCGCCGCGCATCACGATCACATCTTCGTGCCGCTCGAAGACGGCGAGCGCGCGCTCGTCGCACTGCAACGGGAAGCGCTTGCCGCCGCGCGCGATTGAGCGCGGCGCAAGCGTGGAACGGCGCTCAACGTTGAGGATTCGAATTCGTGCATGACCCAAGCGGGTCGCGATCGCGCGGAAACGGTCCGAGCTTGCCGGACGGTTTGCACTGAACGATCGGAGCGCGATCGCTTCAACATCGCGCCGCATCGACGCGGTTCCGGTTCGAAAAGAGGGATGCCCGTCAAAAAAACAGGCTCGCAAAACGAGCCTGAAAAGCATGGCGATCGTTGGTCCGAACCACGGAACTGCCGAACCGTCAGGCGGCCGGCACGATCCAGTGCTCCGTCAAACGTCTTCACACGTCTATTTCATCGCGCCGCTCTCGAACCATGCGGCGATCCGCATGCGCTCGCCGTCGGTCATGTGCGTGACATTGCCGATCGGCATCGCCTTCAGCTGCACCGCCTGCTGATAGATCCGCGGCGCGTTTTGCGCGATCTCGTCGGACGTGTCGAACATCACGCCGGCGGGCGCGCTGCCCATCAGCGTCGGCTTTGCCGAGTGGCACGCGACGCAGCGCTGCTGCAGGATCGGCGCGATGTCCTTGATCGCCACCTTCGGCGCATTCGCGGCGTGCGCCTCGGGCGCGATCGGCTTCGGCATCGTCGCGACGAGCGCGACCACCATCAGCGCGACGCCGCCGAGCGGCAGAAACCAGAGCTGCTGGCCGCGATGGCGCATCACGAAGAACTGACGAATCAGCGCGCCCGCGAGCATGATGATGACGAGCACGATCCAGTTGTACTGGTTCGCATACGTCATCGCGTAGTGGTTCGACAGCATCGCGAACACGACGGGCAGCGTGAAGTACGTGTTGTGCACGGAGCGCTGCTTGCCGCGCTTGCCGTAGATCGGATCGGGCGTTTCGCCCTTGAGCAGCTTGTCGACCATCTTGCGCTGGCCGGGGATGATCACGAAGAACACGTTGGCCGTCATGATCGTCGCGAGCATCGCGCCGACGATCAGATACGCGGCGCGGCCCGAGAACACGTGGCACGCGAGATACGCGGCCGCGACCACGTAGACGCCGACGAACACGCCGAGCAGCTCGTCGCGGTTGCCGAGCAGGCGGCACGCGGAGTCGTAGACGATCCAGCCCGCGAGCAGGAAGCCGAGCGCGGCCGAGACCGCGACGACGGGGCCCATGTCGAGCACGTTCCTGTCGATCAGATACGTGTTCGGTGCGAGCAGGTACAGCACGAAGAAGAGGCCGAAGCCGGACATCCACGTCGTGTAAGACGGCCATTTCGACCAGTGCAGGTCTTCCGGCATCTCGGGCGGCGCGACGAGATATTTCTGCATGTTGTAGAAGCCGCCGCCGTGCACGTGCCATAGCTCGCCGAACACGCCGCGCGCTTTCAGCTGCGCGTCCTTCGGCGGCTTCAGGCTGTTGTCGAGCGCGACGAAGTAGAACGACTCGCCGATCCATGCGATCGCGGCGACGACGTGCAGCCAGCGGATCGCGAGATTCAGCCAGTCGGTGATGAAGCCTTCCATGAAACGTCTCCTGAGTCGATCGTTGTCGTATGTGGGCAGCGATACGTGGTCAGCTGCCGCGATAGGTGCTGTACGACCACGGCGACACGAGAAGCGGCACGTGATAGTGCGCGGCGGGATCGGCGATGCCGAAGCGCAGCACGACGAGATCGACGAAGCGCGGCTCGGGCAGCGCGACGCCCTGCGCGGCGAAGTAGTCGCCCGCGTGGAACACGAGTTCGTAGGTGCCGGCCGTGAGCGCGTCGCCTTCGAGGAGCGGCGCATCGCAACGGCCGTCGTCATTGGTGAGCACGGTCTTCAGCAGGCGGTATCCGTTGCCCGAAAGCGTATGGAGTTCGATCTTGATCGCGGCGCCCGGACGGCCGTGCGCGGTGTCGAGTACGTGGGTAGTGAGCTTTCCCATTCGCAATGTCCTTGTGTAGTTGCGAGGATCGGCGGCGGCTCGATCCGATGAGGCTATGGCGGATCGAGGCTCCACGTCAGTGGCTACATACCCGTCGGCGGATCGAAGCGAGCGCCGTGCAGCCATTGTAAAAAGGTTCGGACAGGAAACCGTGAGCGATAACGAAGATAATGCGCGCCGCATGACGGCGCGTCCATGCGCGCCGGAGCGAGCGCGGACGGCGCTCGGACGATACGGCGCGTCTTTGCGTGGTCCCGTGATCGAGGGTAGACGAACATATTGGCTGCGTGAAGACGGACATGCGCGCGGCCCGCTTGCGCCGCGCGCCGCGTTGCGCGATGCTCGGCTGGTGCGCAGGCGCCCGGCGGTCCGACGAGGATCGCGGCGGCCGCGCACCCCGAAGACGGCGGGTACGCCGGGTAACCGGGCCAGGGCGTTCGAACGGACGCGGCGGCGCGGTGCGTGCCGCGCGTCGCGTTCGAGCAGGACGCACCGCCTCGACGGCGGAACGATACGGAGATCGAACGACGATGGAACGACACCCGAGCGTGCGCGACGGCGCACAATCCCTTACCCCGACCCGTCCGAAGACGCTGCTCGTCGAGCACGCCGACGTGCTCGTGACGATGGACGGCGCGCGCCGCGAGCTGCGCGACGCGGGCCTTTACGTCGAAGACAACCGGATCGTCGCGGTCGGGCCGAGCGCCGAGTTGCCCGCGCACGCGGACGAGGTGCTCGACCTGCGCGGCCATCTCGTGATCCCAGGGCTCGTCAACACGCACCACCACATGTACCAGAGCCTCACGCGCGCGATTCCCGCCGCGCAGAACGCCGAGCTGTTCGGCTGGCTCACGAGCCTGTATCGGATCTGGGCGCACCTGACGCCGGAGATGATCGAGGTGTCGGCATTGACCGCGATGGCCGAGCTGCTGCTGTCCGGCTGCACGACGTCGAGCGATCATCTGTACATCTATCCGAACGGCAGCCGGCTCGACGACAGCATCGCGGCCGCGCGGCGCATCGGCATGCGCTTTCACGCGAGCCGCGGCAGCATGAGCGTCGGCCAGCGCGACGGCGGGCTGCCGCCCGACTCGGTCGTCGAGCGGGAGCCGGACATCCTGCGCGACACGCAGCGCGTCATCGAGGCCTATCACGACGACGGCCGCTACGCGATGTTGCGCGTCGTCGTTGCGCCGTGCTCGCCGTTCTCGGTGAGCCGTGGGCTGATGCGCGATGCGGCGGCGCTCGCGCGCGAGTATGGCGTGTCGCTGCACACGCATCTCGCTGAGAACGTCAACGACGTCGCGTACAGCCGCGAGAAGTTCGGGATGACGCCCGCCGAATACGCGGAGGATCTCGGCTGGGTCGGGCGCGACGTGTGGCATGCGCACTGCGTGCAGCTCGACGAGCCGGGCATCGCGCTCTTCGCGCGCACCGGCACGGGCGTCGCGCATTGCCCGTGCTCGAACATGCGACTTGCGTCCGGCATCGCGCCCGTGCAACGGATGCGTGTCGCGGGCGTGCCGGTCGGACTCGGCGTCGACGGCTCCGCGTCGAACGACGGCGCGCAGATGGTCGCCGAGGTGAGGCAGGCGCTGTTGCTGCAGCGCGTCGGCTTCGGGGCCGATGCGATGACGGCGCGCGATGCGCTCGAGATCGCGACGCTGGGCGGCGCGCGCGTGCTGAACCGCGATGATATCGGCGCGCTTGCGCCCGGCATGGCGGCGGATTTCGTCGCGTTCGACTTGCGCGCGACGCAGTTTGCGGGCGCGTTGCATGATCCCGTCGCGGCGCTCGTGTTCTGCGCGCCGTCGCAGGCGGCGTACAGCGTCGTCAACGGGCGCGTCGTCGTGCGGGAAGGGCGCTTGACGACGCTCGAGATCGAGCCGCTCGTCGCGCGGCACAACGCGCTTGCGCGCACACTCTATGAAGCCGCACGCTGAGCGGCGTATTCTGCCGCTCCTCGGGTGCGCAATCGACAGTGCAATCGACGGCGCAATCTGCCGCACATTCGGCCGCACAGTCGGCAGCGCATTCGGCTGAGCAATCGACGGCGCGCTGCGCAAACGACTTCGCCGTCGATTGCGCGATGCGCGCCGCTTGCGCCGCGGATCGCGCAGCCTGCGCGCTCACATGTCGATCAGCGTGCGGGTCGCCTCGGCGACGAGTCCGCGCAGCCAGCGCACTTCGTCCGAGTAATGACAGCGCTCGTGCCAGAGCTGGTAGTACTGCATCGGCGGGAAGTCGAGTGGCGCGGGCACGACCGACAACGGCAGGAACTTCGCGTAGTGATCGGCGAAGAGCCGCGTCGTCGTGAAGATCAGATCCGACTTCACGAGCACGTACGGCGCGAGATTGAAGTACGGCAGCGTGACGACGACGTGGCGCTTCAGGCGCTCGCGCGCGAGATGAACGTCGATCGCGCCGCGCTGGCCGACCGAGTACGGCGTCGGCGCGAGATGAGGCGCATTCAGGTACTGGTCGAGCGTGAGACCGCCGCGCTTCGCGAACGGATGCGTGTTGCTCATCAGGCAGACGATCTCGTCGACGAACAGGTTCGACAGGTGCAGTTGCTCGGGCGGCTCCGGCCAGTTGCCGACGACGATGTCGAGCTTGCCGTCCTCGAGCGCGAGTTCGTAGTCGAACGCGGGGCCGAGCGAATGGAATTCGAGCGTCGCGTTCGGCGCGGCCTGCCGGAAGCGTTCGACGACGGTTGGCACGAACAGCACGTTCAGATAGTCGGGGCAGCCGATCCGGTAGCAGCGAATCGACGTCGCCGGATCGAAATTGTGCTGCTGAAACTTGATCCGCTCGATCTCGCGCAACGCGTTCTGCACGGGCTCGAGGAGGCGCAGGCCGTACTCGGTCGGCACCATGCCGGACTTGCCGCGCACGAGGAGCGGGTCGCCCGTGATGTCGCGCAGGCGGCGCAGCGCGGCGCTGATCGCCGGCTGCGACTGGTTCAGTTTGACGGCCGTGCGCGTCACGCTGCGCTCCATCAATAAGGTATGCAGGACGCGCAAAAGATACGTGTCGATCGCCTCGCGTTGCTGGCTCATGCTCTCTCCATTTATATGTGTAGGCTGATCGATTGGGGATGGGGGTATATGGTTTTTAATATGGACATAAAGGAGCGTCAAGCGCGGCTTTTTCGAATCGCTTCGCGCGGCGTGCGTGATCGGCGGGGCGCGAACGTTGCGCGCGGCGGGCGGTGTGCTTGCGGCCTTGGCGCGTAAAGGCGATGAAGGCGGGCGACGAAGACAGCGAAAAAAGGGACGGCGTGACGGGGCGTGAAGGACGCCGAAAGGACGACGAAGAGTCGGGCACGTCGCGCGATGCGCTTCGCGCGTGGCGTGCGCCTTGTCTGGGGCGCCCGCCGCCCGCCGGCGACTGCCGACTGCCGACTGCCGACTGCCGGTTGCGGATTGCCGACAGAGGCGTTCTCGAATTGCCGCCGACCTCGATGATCGGCACGACGTCGAACACGTCGAACACGTCGAACGAGCGAATCGCGCTCGCGCGTCACGCTTCTCCGCGACGCCGGCCGGCAGACGAGCCGAACGCATGACGCCCAACGCAAGCGGCTCGCCGAGCACGCGCCGCATGAAAGCGGCAAAAGCGCGCTCGACGCGCGTCGCGCGTTTGCGATGCGCCGTCCGTGCGCACGGTGCGAGCGTTCCAAACGACCGTTCGACGCCGCACCCGGCGTAGCCGTTCAGTCTTCGATGCGCAGTCCGACCTTGAGCGTCACTTGCCAGTGAATCACCTGGTCGCCTTCGATGTGTCCGCGCATGTCGGTCACTTCGAACCAGTGCAGATTGCGCACGGTCTTCGCGGCCTTTGTGATCGCGTTGCGGATCGCGTCGTCGCTCGATTGGCGTGACGAGCCGGTGAGCTCGATCAGTTTGTAGACGTGGTCGTTCATGACGTTCTCCAATGAAGCGTTCGACGTTCGGTCCAGCCGCGGTGCGCGCATCTGTCGTTCTCGCGCATGCCTTCCTGAGTGATAGGTATGATGGGCGGCAACTTCAATCGGTATTCGAACGAGAGGAAAGGGGAAGACGTGGACGTGGGATTTTGCGGACCGGGCTTGATGGGCGCGCCGATGATTCGGCATTTGCTGTTGGCCGGCCATCGGGTGCACGTATGGAACCGCACGCGCGAGAAGGCCGACGCGCTCGCCGGACACGGCGCGCAGGTTGTCGATACGCCGGTCGAGCTTGCCGCGTGTGCGGAGACGGTGGTGCTTTGCGTGCTCGACGCGCCTGCGGTCGGCGACGTCGTGTTCGGCGCGTTTGGCGTGCTCGCGGGCGATGCCGCCACGCGCCGCGTGCGGCGTATCGTCGATCATTCGAGCATTCCGCCCGCGGCGACGCGCGCGTATGCGGCGCGTGCGGCGGCGCTCGGCGTGAGCTGGGTCGACGCGCCGGTATCGGGCGGCGTGCCGGGCGCGGAAGCGGGCACGCTCGCGGTGATGGCGGGCGGCCCGCTCGCGGACGTCGACGCGGTGCGCGAGCTGATCGGCGCGTATGCGTCGCGCGTCACGCATCTCGGCGACGCGGGCGCGGGGCAGACGGCGAAGCTGTGCAATCAGGCGATCGTGACGGCGACCGTCACCGCGATCGCGGAGGCGGTGGGGCTCGCGCAGGCGAGCGGCATCGACGCGGCGCGCCTCGCCGAAGCGCTCGCGGGCGGCTGGGCGGATTCGGTGCTGCTGCAGACGTTCGTGCCGAGGATGACGAGCGGCGGCCATCCGCCGATCGGCGCGCTGAAGACGTTCCAGAAGGATGTCGATGCGATTGCCGACGCGGCGCGCGACGCGGGTGCGGTGATGCCCGTCGCGGCGACGGTGCAGCAAGTGCTGCGACTCGGTGCGGCGATGGGGCTCGCGCAAGCCGATTTCGCGGCGTTCATCGACATCGTGCGTCCGCGGACGAGACGGAGCGAGTAGCCGACGCGCAAGCGACACGCGCACGTCGACAACATACCCCGCCGCACGATCGCGAGGCGGCGTCCCGATGAAGAAACGGGCCGTTTCAAACGGCCCGTGTCATGTGGCGATGACTACAGCGAGCGAGGCGTCGTGTCGCCGGCGTTCGGCTGTCCGATTCCGCTTCGCAGCCCGGCTTTCACGCCCGCACCAAATTCGGGCAGAATGCGCGCGCGGGCGCGACTCGCGAACACGAGGAAGCCGAATCCGTTCGCTTCGTACCAGTAGCCGCCGTTCTCGAGTCCGTCGAGCGGCTGCTCGAGCGCGTTGGCGATCGATTCGATGCAGCGCTTGCGCAGTTCGGCGATCGCGGGATACGGCGGTTGCGCGCCGCGTACGCTGCAGAGCAGGACGTCGAGGCCGGGCAGCACGTGCGCGTAGAGCACGGGCTCGTCCTGCGCACGGGCGCGCGCGATCTTCGTGTCGAGCTGAGCGAACGGCTTCGCATGGCGCAGCACCGCGAGGAACGATTCCTGGCCGTCCGGTTGCGTGCGTCGGCGTTTTTTCGGGAAGGACATAAACACTCGCCTCAAAAACAATTGCAAGAAATGCGGCATCCTCATGCGACCCACTCCCGGCTATGCGCGCCGCATGTCGATCTTTTATAGCATACGAAAATGCCGGCTTCACGAAGTTCGCCGATGCCACATTGCCGTGCGTCGACCGAACCGGGTGAGAGCCTACGATCGCCAAAGCCAGCGCTTTTGCGCCTGCACTGTCGTTGAGTTTCCATGATAGACCCGGTAGCGCCGCGCGTGCGACCGAACGTCGCAAAAAAATGATTCGGGTATTCTCTGCCCCCGCGCGCGGCGCCGCATCGCGCGTGGCGCCCGAGATCATCCGGACGACCAAAAAAAAAGCCCGCGCAAAGCGGGCTTGGTTGCGATCGTGCGTTGCATGCGTTCAGCGCTGCTTCAGCGAATCGCGGATCTCGCGCAGCAGCAGCACGTCTTCCGGCGTCGCGGCGGGGGCGGCCTCGGCCGGCTTGCGCAGCTTGTTGATGAACTTGACCATCAGGAAGATGATGAACGCAAGGATGACGAAGTTGATCAGCACGGTGATGAACGAGCCGTAGCCGAACGCGGCGACGCCCGCCGCCTGCAGATCCTTGAATGATTCCGGATTGCCCTTGAACGACGGCGGAATCTGCCCGAGCAGCACGAACTTGTTCGAGAAATCCAGGCCGCCCGTCAGCACGCCGATGACGGGCATGATGAGGTCTTTCACCACCGAGTCGACGATCTTCGAAAACGCTCCGCCGATGATCACGCCGATGGCGAGATCCATGACGTTGCCCTTGACGGCGAATTCCTTGAATTCCTGGATGATGCTCATGGGCGGTTTGCTCCTGTCGAAAATGAAATGGGGCGCAGCGCAACGATTCGTTACGGCACGTTGATGGCCGTCATCATAACGAACCCGATCCTTTATCGGTAGTTCATCTGAGAAATCTTAACAAAGGGAATCGATAAGAAAATGGGCCGTTTCCGGCCCATTTCGTCGTTCTAACGGTGCATCGTCAACCGTTGTTGCTCCAATCGTCGCCACTGCTGCCGAGATCGACGCCGCCGCCGTCGGAGCCGCCGCTGTCCCAACTGTTTCCCTGGCCGAAGTCGACGCCCGGATCGGCCGCGCGGCGCCGCCCTTCGTCGTCGACGATCACATCGCGCTCGATCACTCGGTCGCGGCCGTGCGACATCGCCTGGCCGAGCAGCACGCCCGTCAGCAGGCCGCCCATGCCGCCGCCGAAACCGCCGCCCTGCTGGATCACGACGGGCGGCTGCTGCGGTTGCGGCGGATACGGCGAGTAGGGCGGCTGGCCTGGCGCGCCCGTCAGTCGATCGGCCTCCTGAGCAAATACCGAGCCCGAGTTGCCGGGCGCGCCCGCCGCGGTCGCGTTCGGATCGGGGCGGCCTTCGACGCGCGCCTTCAGGCTCGCGAATTGTTTCTCCAATTCTTCGAGTCGGTACGGCGGCGCCGGATTCTTGCCGTTCGACAACGTCTCGACGAGCTCGCGCGCCTGCGCTTCGAGCGCTTCGATCTCGCCGTTGAGCGCGGTGGCGCCGGGCGCCGTCGACAGCCGGGCGTCGAGCTTGAGCGGGCGCACGTCGTTGAGGACGTCGGTCGCGCGCTTCAATTGCGCGCGGCGCTCTTCATCGGCGCGCTTGTCGTCCGTCGAGCGCGCGCGGCGCAGCGTCCAGCGCAGCACGAGTGCGATCGCGCCGATCAGCACCGCGATGCCGATCCACATGCCCGTCGACGGTCCGCGATGCACGGGCGCGGCGGGCGCCGCGGCGAACTGCGACTGCGCCTGCGCTTGCGTCTGCGGTGCAACGAGCATGCCGCCCGACGTCGCCGACCGCGGCGACTGCGCGGCCACGCGGCGCGCATCGGCGCGCACGCGCGCTTCCGTTTGCGCGAAGCGCGACGGATCGGTGAAGCGCAACTGAGGATCGAGCGACTTCGCGCGTTCGATCTGCGCGAGCGCCTCGGTGGAGCGGCCTTCGCGGTCGAGCACCTGGCCGTACAGATAGCGGGCGCGCGCGTTGTCCGGATACGCGTCGATCACTTGCGAGAGCTGCGCGTCGGCGCGTTGCCAGTTGCCTTGCGCGATCGATTGCTGGATTTGCTGCAGCGACGGCACCGCCGCGCTGGCGGCGGCCGACGCGAGGATCAGCGACAATCCGACGGCTGCGAGAAACTTTTTCATGATCGGTTCGGGCGCTCGGCCCGTCTCCTTGCGGATTTTCGCGCGCGGCGGCGGGCGCGTTCGATGCGCACCGCCGCCGCGTCGCGAAGCGCCGGCGGGCGACGTGCCGCCGTTACTGCGCCGGCGTGTTCAGTTGCTTTTTCAGCGCTTCGAGGCGGTCCTCGACGGACGGGCCCTTGTTCAGCGCGGCGAGCTTGTCTTCGAGCGCACGGCCGCTGTTCGTGTCGGCCGAATTCAGGCGCGCGTCGGAGCGCGCGTTCGACAGCGCGACCTTGTCCTCGAGCTTCTGGAAGTCCTCGGACAGGTTCTTGCCGCCGATCCCACCGAGCGCGGTGGCCGCGACGTCCTTCGCCTGCGCGATTTCCTGCTTCGCCTGCAGGATGTTCGAGCGCGCGTTCAGGTCGTTGCGGCGCCCGCGCATGTCGGCGATCTGGCCTTTGAGCTTGTCGACCGACGGCTCGAGCGTCTCGAGTTCGCGTGCGAGCGCGTCGCGCTCGGCCTCGGCGTTCGCCTGCGCGGCGAGCGCTTCGCGTGCGAGGCCTTCGTCGCCCGATTGCAGCGCGCGCTTCGCGCCGTCTTCGTACTTCTTCGCGCGCTCGTCGGCGGTGTCGCGCTTGCTGCGTTGCGTCGCGACCTGCGCTTCGATCTCGATCAGCGAGTTTTCCGCGCGGCCGATGCTGTCGTCGAGCTCCCGCACGATCTGCCGCGCGTCGCGCGACGGATCCTGCACCGAGTCCGCCGCGTCGTTCAGCAGACCTTTGATCGTGCGCGAAATAGAGTCGAAAAGCGACATGGATTCCTCCGTAAGTAATGAACGATGCGCGCGTCGCGCATCGCGTGCGAGGCTTCGCAGCGGCGCGAGGCGGTTGGCGTCGGCGGATATTACACCACCGGTTCGCTTAAACACCGCTTAAACGCGGGCTCCAATGGGCGGCGCGAACGCCGCTGGCCGGAACCGAAAATGCGGACGGGCGACGGAAATTTCCAGTGCATCGAACGCAATATTTTCGCGCGAGCGCCTTTCAAAACGAAAGCGAAAGGCGCTCGGCGTTCCGCCTTCATCATAGGAGCGTTCGCGGCGCGCGACGGTGCGCGCCGCAACGAATTCGAGGATTTTTTACAAAAAATCCTGAAGGGCGCCCGTCGATTTCATTAAAATGCGCTGTCACGCTGCGGACCGGACGCCGTATGGACCGACGCGCGCCGGGATCCGTCGACGTGATACGCTCCACGACGCTACGTCTATCGTTCCGCGCACGCGCCTCGCATGCGTTCGAGGCGCGCCTCGTGCGCCGCCAATCCGACATGCCTATTATCAAACGACCGTCTTCCTCCCGCGCCACGAACGAGCACCATTATTCGCTACGACGTTCGCCCGCCGGCGCCTACTACACCGATGACGATGACGACGACCGCGCGGAGCGCCGCACGGGCGGCGGCGACGGCGGTTCGCGCACGTTCGGCTCGCGCGTCGCGCTGTGGTTCGCCGGGCTGTTCGCGACGCTCCTCGTTGTCGGCGCGCTGATCGTCGGCTACGCGCTCGTCGTGATGGGGCCGCAGCTGCCGTCGCTCGACGCGCTCACGAACTATCAGCCGAAGGTGCCGCTGCGCGTCTACAGCGCGGACCACGTGCTGCTCGGCGAGTTCGGCGAGGAGCGCCGCAGCCTCGTGCGTTTCCAGGACATCCCCGACGTGATGAAGAAGGCGGTGCTCGCGATCGAGGACTACCGCTTCTACGAGCACGGCGGCGTCGACTTCCTCGGCATCCTGCGCGCGGGCGTCGCCGACATCCTGCACGGCGGCGCGCGGCAGGGCGCGAGCACGATCACGATGCAGGTCGCGCGCAATTTCTTCCTGTCGAGCGAGAAGACGTACACGCGCAAGATCTATGAAATGCTGCTCGCCTACAAGATCGAGAAGGCGCTGACGAAAGACCAGATCCTCGAGCTGTACATGAACCAGATCTATCTGGGCCAGCGCGCGTACGGCTTCGCGGCCGCCGCGCGCGTGTACTTCGGCAAGGACCTGAAGGACATCACGCTCGCCGAGGCGGCGATGCTCGCGGGCCTGCCGAAGGCGCCATCCGCATACAACCCGGTCGTCAATCCGAAGCGCGCGAAGGTGCGCCAGGAATACATCCTGAAGCGGATGCGCGAGATCGGCTACATCACGCAGCAGCAGTACGATCAGGCGGTGAAGGAAGAGATCCACACGCGCACGCCGGGCAATCAGTACGCGGTGCACGGCGAGTACGTCGCCGAGATGGTGCGGCAGATGATGTACGCGCAGTACAAGGACGAAACCTACACGCGCGGCCTGACCGTCACGACGACGATCAACGCGGCTGACCAGGAAGCCGCGTACCAGGCGGTGCGCCGCGGGATCATGGACTACGAGCGCCGCCACGGCTATCGCGGCCCGGAAGGCTTCGTCGCGCTGCCGCCCGCGGGCGACGAACGCGACGAGGCGATCGACGACGCGCTCGCCGATCATCCGGACAACGGCGATCTCCAGTCGGCCGTCGTGCTCGCCGCGTCGCCGACGGTGGTCGAGGTGCAGTTCGTCGGCGGCGCGACGACGACGATCAACGGCGCCGGGCTGCGCTTCGCGGCGGGGGCGCTGAGCTCGCGCGCGTCGGCCGCGCTGAAGATCAAGCCGGGCTCGATCGTGCGCGCGATGAAGGACGCGAAGGGCGCATGGCAGATCGTGCAACTGCCGCAGGTCGAAGGCGCGCTCGTCGCGATCGCGCCGCAGGACGGCGCGATCCGCTCGCTCGTCGGCGGCTTCGACTTCAACAAGAGCAAGTTCAACCACGTGACGCAGGCGTGGCGGCAGCCGGGCTCGAGCTTCAAGCCGTTCATCTATTCGGCGTCGCTCGAAAAGGGCCTCGGGCCCGCGACGATCATCGACGATGCGCCGCTATACTTCCCGCCGAGCGTGCCGGGCGGCCAGCCGTGGGAGCCGAAGGACGACGATCAGCCGGATGGTCCGATGTCGATGCGCACCGCGCTGCAGCGCTCGAAGAACCTCGTGTCGATCCGGATCCTCGCGTCGATCGGCACGTCGTATGCGCAGGACTACGTGACGCAGCGCTTCGGCTTCGATCCCGCGAAGACGCCGCCGTATCTGCCGATGGCGCTCGGCGCGGGCCTCGTCACGCCGCTGCAGCTCGCGTCCGGCTACGCGGTGTTCGCGAACGGCGGCTACAAGGTCGACCCGTACCTGATCGCCGAGGTCGACGACGCGCGCGGGCAGACGCTGCAAAAGTCGCAGCCCGTCGTCGCGGGCTCGACCGCGACGCGCACGGTCGACCCGCGCAACGCGTACGTGATGAACAGCCTGCTGCATACGGTCGCGACGGCCGGCACCGGTGCGGGCACGAACGCACTCGGGCGCGGCGACCTGCAAGGCAAGACCGGGACGACGAACGACGCGAAGGACGGGTGGTTCGCCGGTTATCAGCAATCTCTCGTCGCGGTCGCGTGGATGGGCTTCGACCAGCCGAAGAGTTTGGGCAGCCGCGAATTCGGCGCGCAGCTCGCGCTGCCGATCTGGGTGAACTACATGCGCACCGCGCTTTCCGGCGTGCCGGAGCAGCAGATGGCGATGCCGGACGGGCTGACGACGATCGACGGCGAGCTGTACTACGCAGACCGCACGCCGGGCGCGGGCTTCGTCGCGAACGTCGACTTCAACCCGGCCGCGAGCCCGACCGTGAACGCGAACGATGCGCTCGGCTCGGCTGGCGCGGCAGGTCTGACGCCGCCGCCGGTGACGCCGGAGGAGAAGCGGCAGATCATCGACATGTTCGAAGGCAACAAGCCTTGACCTCCCGATGAAGACGGGCGCCGGCGGCGCCCGTTTTTTTCGTCGACGCGATCGGGAATCGGCCGCTTCTTCGGTGACGGCGCCGCGCGGCCGCGTTTGCGGGCGGCGCGCGCGGGCCTTCTTTCGTGAAGCGTCGAACCGGCGCCGCCGCGTATGCGGCTTCAGGTCGACGTGCCCGGGTGACGCACGTCGTGCGACACGCTCGATGCAGCGCCGCTGCGAGGCCGTGCGTTCGGGGCGCTTCGAGTCGCTTCGGGTCGCTTCGGGTCGCTTCGGGTCGCTTTGAGTCGCTTTGAGTCGTTTCGAGCCGCATCGATCGCGCTGGCGGAAGCGACGCGATCGGTGCGGCGCCGTCGGCTCGGTACGCTCAAAACGATGCGCACACGCGAGCCAGCACCAGCCCGACCGATTGCTGATGGAAGCGCTCGACGTAAGCGCGCCGGATCGCGGCGAGACTGTCGAGCGTCGCGGGCGAGTCGGCGGCAACGATACGGATCACGAAGCTTTCCTCGCGCGCGATGTCGCCCGTCGCGCGATTGCGCCATTGGCCATGCGTATCCCATGTCGTGAGGCCGTCAGGGAAGCGCGGCGTGACGACGTCGGCGACGAAGCGCTCGCGCTCCGCGCCGGTGACGGGCCCGCGACCTGCTACGTCGCGGCCGAATAGCAAGTCCGCCTGCAATTCGCGCGTGCCGCCCGCGTGCGCGCAAAGCGGATCGCTTGCGGCCGAGGGCGGCGCGCTCGCGCATCCCGGCAGCGACGCGATGGCCGCGCAGAGCGCGATGCCGATCCAAATCGAACGCGAAGAACGCATCGGATGATCCTCGTCGATGATCGTGGTCGACCGGCCTTGCAGCCGCCCAGCCGCGAGTGCGCGTGCGTGCGCCGCGCGATCTCGCAAAGCTCGATGCCCGCGCGCCGCGCACGCAACGCCGCGTACGCGAGCGCCGGTGCAAAGCGCTGCACGCTCAAGCACTTGCGCAGTTGTTCGGCCGCTTATCAACAAGCCTGTCAACACGATCTGTGGAAAACATGGCGCCCGGCGCGACGTGCAGCCGGTGCGACTCGATCGTGCAACGCGCTGCACCGGGGCGGGCGATCCGAATCGGATCAAGCAGTTAGCGTGGCTGCCCCATGCTTATCAACAGCCCTTTCAACAAAAACTGGGGATAACCGCGTCGTATCGCCGGGCTGCCCGGCCGGCCGGCGACGCATTTCGCGGCGCTTCCCGAAAACGCCGCGCGAACAACGCGTTAGCGTGCTTGTCCGCGGCTTTTCAACATGCTCTTCAACATGAACTGGGGATAACTGGCATCACGGCCGCGGCGTTCGATGCAGCCGCGCATGCTCGAGATGCGCGGCGAGCGCTGTCGAATCGATGTTGGTCCCCGACAGCAGCACGCCGACCCGCTTGCCTTGCAGCGTCTCGCGCAGCGGCCCGAGGAGGGCGGCCGTCGCGGCCGCGCACGCAGGCTCGACCGCCACTTTCAGATGCGTGAACAAATAGAGCATCGCCGCACGCAGCGCGTCATCCGATACCGTGACGATCCGGTCGACATGGCGGCGGCACAGCTCGTAGCTGTACTCCTCGGTGTGCGGCGCCATCAGCGAATCGGCGATGGTGTGCATCGCGCCCATCCGGATCGGGTGATTCGCGGCGAAGCTGCGGCTCATCGCGTCCGCGCCTTCGGGCTCGACGCCGTACACGTGCACGCGCGGATTCGCGAGCCGCAGCGCGGTCGACGTGCCGGCCGCGAGGCCGCCGCCGCCGATCGGCACGATCACCGCGTCGAGGTCGGGCGTTTGCGTCGCCCATTCGTAGCCGAGCGTCGCGGTGCCGAGGATCGTGTGATAGCCGTTGAACGGATGCACGAAGAAGCGGCCTTCCTCGGCCTCGATTCGCCGCACGATCTCGAACGCCTCGGCGGGGCTCGACGCCATCACGACTTCCGCTTGGTACTGGCGGCACAGCGCGATGCGCGCCGGGCTCGCCGTGTCGAACATCACGACCTTCGCGCTCGCGCCGAGCCGCATCGCCGCATAGGCGACGGCCGCCGCATGGTTGCCCGCCGACACGCAGGTGACGCCCGCGCTCTTCCTGTCCTCGCCGAGCGCGAGCAGATTCGTGAACGCGCCGCGCGCCTTGAAGCTGCCGCTCGCCTGCAGAAGCTCGAACTTGAAGTTCACGTGCGTGTTGTCGAGCGACGGCAGATCGGCGCGCTCGAACACCGGTGTGCGCGTCAGCCATGGCGTGAGCGCGAAGTGCTGCGCGGCGATCTCGTCGAGTGTCGGAATCGGCTCGCCGTTGATCGTCAGGTGAGCGGGGCGGTGAGTTGAAGTCGGCATGTGCGTGCGCGTATCGATGACGGAGGCCGATCGCCCGGCCGGAACGAAGCTCGCGGCGGCGCGCCGCATCAAGCGAGCGTCATGCCGTGCACGAGCTTGCGCAAGAAGCGCTCGCACGACGCGAGCTGATCGAGTTCGACGAACTCGTTCGGCTTGTGCGCCTGCTCGATGTAGCCGGGCCCGCAGATGACGCTCGGAATGCCCGCGCGCTGGAACAGGCCCGCTTCGGTGCCGTACGCGACCTTGCGCTTCTCCTGATCGGCGGTGAGCGAGCGCACGAGCTGCGTGATCGCCGCCTGCTCGGCCGCGTCGAGGCCGGGCGCCGCGGCGACCTTCGAGAACTCGATCGCCGCGTTCGGATGCTCGCGGCGCATCCGCGGCAGCAGCGTGTCGCGCGCGTATGCGTCGATGCGCGCGAAGATCGCGTCGGGATCGAGCGTCGGCAGGTTGCGGAACTCGAACGAGAACTGGCATTCGGCGGGCACCGTGTTGACCGCGTTGCCGCCCTGGATGAGGCTCGTTTGCGCGGTCGTGAACGGCACGTCGTACCGCTCGTCGAACGGACCCTGCGCGCGGAATTCGTCGGCGAGATCGCGAATGTGGCAGATGAGGCGCGCCGCGTATTCGATCGCGTTCAAGCCCTTCGGCGTCAGCGACGAATGCGCCGCGTGGCCGCGCACGCAGCAACGGTAGACGTTGATGCCCTTGTGCGCGATCACGGGGCGCATGCCGGTCGGCTCGCCGACGATGCAGCCGGCGGGCGCGATTCCGCGCGCCTTCAGGTCGGCGAGCATCAGCGGCGCGCCGACGCAGCCGATCTCTTCGTCGAACGACAGCGCGAAATGGATCGGCTGCGCGAGCCTGGCCGCCTGCATCTCGGGCAGGAGCGCGAGCGCCGCGCCGATGAAACCCTTCATGTCGCAGGTGCCGCGCCCGTAGAGCTTGCCGTCGCGGACTTCCGGCTTGAACGGATCGCTGTCCCACTGCTGGCCGTCGACCGGCACGACGTCGGTGTGGCCCGACAGCACGATGCCGCCGTCGGTCGCGCCGTCGTGGGCGGGGAGGGTGGCGAACAAGTTCGCCCAGCCGTCGCGGGCGTCGTGCGTGAGCGTCGACGCGACGCCGGCCGCGGCGAGGGTGTCGCGGACCATTTCGATGAGACCGAGATTCGGCACGCGGCTCGTGGTGTCGATCGACACGAGTCTTTTTACCCAAGACAGGCTGAGCGGTTCGGTGGACGACGTGGAAGCGGACGCGGACGGTGCCGTTGCGTCGAGAACGGACATGGCGGAACTCCGGCAGGGAGGCAGAGGAATGCAAAGATCATACTCAAAAACGACAGGGGGCGCGCTCACACGCCGCTTTGCGGCGCAGCATCGCGCGTCGTCCGCCTGCGCGGATGTGGGCGCTTGCGCGCCGCCGACGTTTGCGTATTGGCGGGGACGTCATCGTATCGATGAAAAGGCTTGATTTAGTTCTATATTGGAACTTAATATGGCCGGGCATGACGCGAACGTGCGTGAGCCGTGAGCCGCGGCGGCCGGCGCGGCGTCCGCCGCGGGAAACAGCGGCGCGCGGCGCTCGCGACGGCGCGCCGGGAAGGGCGCGGCCGGTCGCGTCGCAATCGACGCGTGGCAGGAAAGGGAGAGAAAAATGAAATATCTGCGTATCGAGCGCAAGGATCGCGTATTGACGATCACGTTCGATCATCCGCCGTTCAATTTTCTGACGACCGCGATGATGCGCGAGCTGAAGGGCGTGCTCGACGGGCTCGAGCACGACGCAGGCGTCGGCGCGGTCATCCTCGCGAGCGCGGTGCCCGATGCGTTCCTCACGCATTTCGACGTCGGCGAGATCAGGGCGGCCGCCGAGGGAATGGCGGTGCCGCTGCCGGCCGCCGTCACGGACGCCGCGATGCGCGTCGAATCCGCGTTGAGCCGCGTGCCGGGCGCACGCCGTTGCGTCGAGCGTACGCCGATGGCGGGCGTCGCGCAGATGAACCTGTTCCACGAGGTGACCGCGCAGATGCGCGCGATGGACAAGGTGTTCGTCGCGGCCGTCAACGGGCGTGCGATGGGCGGCGGCTGCGAGATGGTGCAGGCGTGCGACCTGCGCGTGATGGCGGACGGCGACGCCGACCGCGGCCACGTTCTTGGGCAGCCGGAAATCTACATCGGGCTGCTGCCGGGCGGCGGCGGCACGCAGATGCTCGCGCGCACGGTCGGCGTCGCGCGCGCGATCGAGCTTTGCCTCGACGGCCGGCTGCTGTCGCCGCGCGAGGCGCTCGCGCTCGGGCTCGTGAACCGCGTCGTGCCGGGCGAGCAATTGCGCGCGGAGGCCGAGGCGCTTGCCGAGCGCATGGCGCGCCGGCCGAGCCACTCGATTCGCGCGGTCAAGCGGGCGATCTACGAGGGCGGCTCGCTGCCGCTCGAGCGCGGCATGGCGATCGAGAAGGCCGAATTCCTGTCGGCCGCGACGCAGCCGAGCGCGCGGCGCGCGATGATCGCGTACGCGGACGAGATCGGCCGGCTCGTCGACAGCGGCGGCGAGATCGGCATCGACGAGCTGCGCGCGTGGATCGACGGCGTCGCCGTCGATTTCGCTCGGCAATAGCGCCGCCGGACCGGCGCGCCTCGGCCGCTAGCGCGCGGCCGCCTGCGCGCGCGGCTGGGTCGGCTGGCCGAGCGCGCGCAGCGTTTCCTTGACCGTCGACACGCGCACCGCGAGATCCGGCGTGCGCGTCTCGATCCGCAGCTTGTCCTGGCCGGCGAGCTTGATGTGCCGGTGCTTCTGCACCATGTCGATAATGCGCATCGGATCGATCGGCGGATTCGGCACGAACTGCAGCCCGATCGCCGCCTCGCTCGCATCGATCTTCACGATCCCGAGCGGCTTCGCGGCAAGCCGCAGCCGGTGCGTCTCGACGAGCGCGTGCGCCTGCGGCGGCAGCTTGCCGAAGCGGTCGATCAGCTCCTCCTGGATGCCGTCGATCGAATCGCCGTGCTCGCAGTTCGCGAGCCGCTTGTACAGCGACAGCCGCTCCTGCACGTCGCCGCAATAGTCGGCGGGCAGGATCGCGGGCGCGTGCAGGTTGATCTCGGTCGTCGCGGCGAGCGGCGCGGTGAGGTCGGGCTCCTTGCCGTTCTTCAGCGCCTTCACCGCGTCGTTCAGCATCTCGGTGTAGAGCTGGAAGCCGATCTCGTGGATCTCGCCCGACTGCTTGTCGCCGAGCACCTCGCCCGTGCCGCGGATCTCGAGATCGTGCATCGCGAGATAGAAGCCCGAGCCGAGCTCTTCCATCTGCTGGATCGCTTCGAGCCGTCGCTGCGCCTGTTTCGTCAGCGCCTGCGGATCGTGGACGAGCAGGTACGCGTATGCCTGGTGATGCGAGCGGCCGACGCGCCCGCGCAACTGGTGAAGCTGCGCGAGGCCGAACTTGTCCGCGCGGTGCATGATGATCGTGTTCGCGCTCGGCACGTCGATGCCGGTCTCGATGATCGTCGTGCAGAGCAGCACGTTCGCGCGCTGCGCGACGAAATCGCGCATCACGCGTTCGAGCTCGCGCTCGTGCATCTGGCCGTGCGCGATCACGATCCGCGCTTCGGGCACGAGCGCCTCCAGCATCGCCTGACGATTCTCGATCGTCTCGACCTCGTTGTGCAGGAAATACACCTGGCCGCCGCGCTTCAGCTCGCGCAGCATCGCCTCGCGGATCACGCTTTCTTCCTCGCGCCGCACGAAGGTCTTGATCGCGAGCCGCTTCTGCGGCGCGGTCGCGATCACCGAGAAATCGCGCAGCCCCTCGAGCGCCATCCCGAGCGTGCGCGGGATCGGCGTCGCGGTCAGCGTCAGCACGTCGACCTCCGCGCGCAGTGCCTTCAGCGTTTCCTTCTGGCGCACGCCGAAGCGGTGCTCCTCGTCGATGATCACGAGGCCGAGCCGCTTGAACTGCACGTCCGACGACAGCAGCTTGTGCGTGCCGATCACGATGTCGACGCTGCCTTCGTTGATCTGCGCGATCGCCGCGTTCACTTCCTTCGTCGACTTGAAGCGCGACAGCTCGGCGACCCGTACCGGCCAGTCGGCGAAGCGGTCGATGAAGGTCTGCGTGTGCTGCTCGGCGAGCAGCGTGGTCGGCGACAGGAGCGCGACCTGCTTGCCGCCCATCACCGCGATGAACGCTGCGCGCAGCGCGACTTCGGTCTTGCCGAAGCCGACGTCGCCGCACACGAGGCGGTCCATCGGCTTGCCGCTCGTCATGTCGCCGATCACGGCCGCGATCGCCGCGGCCTGGTCGGGCGTCTCCTCGAAGCCGAAGCTCTCGGCGAATTTCACGTAATCGCGCGGCTCGAGCGCGAATGCGTGGCCCTCACGGGCCGCGCGGCGCGCATACAGGTTCAGCAGTTCGGCCGCGGTGTCGCGGATCTGCTGCGCGGCGCGGCGCTTCGCGCGCTCCCACTGGCCGGAGCCGAGCGCGTGCAGCGGCGCGCTGTCCGGGTCCGCGCCGCTGTAGCGCGAGATCACGTGCAGTTGCGCGACGGGCACGTACAGCTTGCTGTCGCCCGCATATTCGAGATGCAGGAACTCGGTGTCGCCTTCGCCGAGATCCATCGACACGAGGCCCATGTAGCGGCCGATGCCGTGCTGCGCATGAACGACCGGGTCGCCGACCTTCAGCTCGGACAGGTCGCGCACCATCGCATCGACGTTGCTTGCTTGCTCTTGGCGGCGGCGCCCCGCGCGGCGGCCGAGCGCGCCGTACAGCTCGGTCTCGGTGACGATCGCGTAGCCTTCGCCCGGCACCGCGAAGCCGTTGGCGAGCGGCGCGACGCCGAGCGCGAAGCGTTCGTCGCTTTCGAGCCACGCGGCGAAGCTGTCGCTGCCCGCGGGCCGCAGACGGTGCTCGGCGAACAGTTGTGCGATCGTCTCGCGGCGGCCTGCCGATTCGACGGTGAAGAGCACGCGGTTTTCCGTCGTGTCGAGATACGCGGCGAGCGCGGCGAGCGGCGCGTCCGAGTGACGGTCGAGCGCGAGGCTCGGCAGCGGAGCGGCCCAGCCGCCCGACGGCTGCGCGGGCAGCGCGATGCGCGCGAACGGCTTCGCGAACGCGTAGAAATCCTGGTCGGACAGGAAAAGGCGCTGCGGCTCGAGGATCGGCCGCTCGCGGTCGTGCGACAGGAACGCGTAGCGCTGCTTCGTGTCGTTCGTGAAGCGCTTGATCGCCGCGTCGAGATCGCCCGCGAACACGAGATGCGCGCCGTCGGGCAGATAGTGGAAGAGCGTCGCCGTCTCGTCGAAGAAGAGCGGCAGATAGTATTCGATCCCGGCCGACGGCACGCCGTTGCCGATGTCCTTGTAGATCGGCGCGCGGCTCGGGTCGCCTTCGAACGTCTCGCGCCAGCGGCTTCTGAACGCGGTGCGCGCGGCCTCGTCGAACGGGAACTCGCGGCCGGGCAGGAGGCGCACGTCGCGCACCGGGTAGAGACTTCGCTGCGTGTCCGGATCGAACGCGCGGATCGAGTCGACCTGATCGTCGAACAGGTCGATCCGGTACGGCAGCGGCGAGCCCATCGGGTACAGGTCGATCAGCGAGCCGCGCACGCAGTATTCGCCGGGCCGCACGACCTGGCTCACGTGCTCGTAGCCCGCGAGCGTCAACTGCGCCTTCAGCTTCGCCTCGTCGAGCCGCTCGCCCTGCGTGAACGCGAACGTATAGGCGGCCATGAACGACGCGGGCGGCATCCGGTAGAGCGCCGTCGTCGCGGGCACGAGCAGGATGTCGCAACGGCCTTCGCCGAGGTCGTGCAGCGTCGCGAGGCGCTCGGACACGAGATCCTGGTGCGGCGAAAACGTGTCGTACGGCAGCGTCTCCCAGTCGGGAAGCACGCGCACGCGCGTGTCGGGCGCGAAGTAGCCGAGCTCTTGCGCGAGCCGCTGCGCGTCGACTGCGTTCGCGCAGATCACGGCGAGAAGCGGCACCTGCGCGCGATGCACGGCGAGGTAGCGGGCGATGACGAGCGCGTCGGCGGAGCCGTGCGCACCGTCGAACGCGAAGCGCTGGCCCGCTTTGACGAGCGCGACGGGGGACTGCGATGGGGAGGCGTTGTCTGACATAACGAGCGGCTGGTTGGCGGACGCCG
Organism: Burkholderia sp. BDU5; assembly: GCF_001522845.1. Taxonomy (NCBI): domain Bacteria; kingdom Pseudomonadati; phylum Pseudomonadota; class Betaproteobacteria; order Burkholderiales; family Burkholderiaceae; genus Burkholderia; species Burkholderia sp. BDU5. The sequence goes on from NZ_LOWC01000046.1 coordinate 114,787, forward strand.
GATGGGGACGAGCTCGGCGCGGCTCATCACGGCGAAAGACGTATTATAAAATCCGTCCTTCGATTTCATCTTTTCCTGCGTTTTTTCCCGTGACCTCCCGACTATTCGCCCTGATTCCGTGCGCCGGCACCGGCAGCCGTTCCGGCTCCGCGCTGCCGAAGCAATACCGCACGCTCGCCGGACGCGCGCTGCTGCACTACACGCTCGCCGCGTTCGACGCGTGCAGCGAGTTCGCGCAGACGCTCGTCGTGATCTCGCCCGACGATCCTCATTTCGACGCGCGCCGCTTCGCCGGCCTGCGCTTCGCGGTGCGGCGCTGCGGCGGCGCGTCGCGGCAGGCGTCGGTGATGAACGGGCTGATCCAGCTCGCCGAATTCGGCGCGACGGACGCCGACTGGGTGCTCGTGCACGACGCCGCGCGCCCCGGCATCACGCCTGCGCTGATCCGCACGCTGATCGGCACGCTGAAGGACGATCCCGTCGGCGGCATTGTCGCGCTGCCGGTCGCCGATACGTTGAAGCGCGTGCCGGCGGGCACCGACGCGATCGAGCGCACCGAGCCGCGCGCCGGCCTCTGGCAGGCGCAGACGCCGCAGATGTTCCGCATCGGGATGCTGCGCGACGCGATCCAGCGCGCGCAGCTCGACGGCCACGACCTGACTGACGAAGCGAGCGCGATCGAATGGGCGGGCCATGCGCCGCGCGTCGTGCAGGGCAGCCTGCGCAACTTCAAGGTCACGTATCCGGAGGATTTCGACCTCGCGGAAGCGATCCTCGCGCATCCGGCGCGCGCTTCCTGAACCGTATTTTCATCATCGCATCACACTCGGATCGAATCACATGGATTTCAGAATCGGACAAGGCTACGACGTGCATCAGCTCGTTCCCGGGCGGCCGCTCATCATCGGCGGCGTGACGATCCCGTACGAGCGCGGGCTCCTCGGCCACTCGGACGCGGACGTGCTGCTGCACGCGATCACCGATGCGCTCTTCGGCGCGGCGGCGCTCGGCGACATCGGCCGTCATTTCTCCGACACCGATCCGCGCTTCAAGGGCGCCGACAGCCGCGCGCTGCTGCGCGAATGCGCGGCGCGCGTCGCGCAGTCGGGCTTTTCGATCCGCAACGTCGACAGCACCGTCATCGCGCAGGCGCCGAAGCTCGCGCCGCACATCGACGCGATGCGCGCGAACATCGCGGCCGATCTCGGCTTGCCGCTCGATCGCGTGAACGTGAAGGCGAAGACCAACGAGAAGCTCGGCTACCTTGGACGCGGCGAGGGCGTCGAGGCGCAGGCGGCGGCGCTCGTCGTGCGCGAGGCGGCGGCATAATCGACCGCTGGGCGGCCTGGCGGCTTGGGCGGTTCGAGCGGCCTGAACGGCGGCGCGAGGCCCCGCTGCTGGCGGGGCGCCGGGAAGCGATCGGCGCGAAGGAAATCACCGAATCGGCGAATCGCCGCAGATGCTCGAAAAGGCGTAGACGCCTGGCGCGTTCGAAGCGGTTCAAACCATGCGGTCGATGTAATCCGACGTGCGACGAAGCAAGCCATGCGGCGAGCCACGTTGCGCGCAAGGACGCAAAGCGCCGAAAAAAAGACCGACCCGGAGGTCCGGCGCGCACCTGCCGCGCCGCCGACCTGGTGCGCGAGCACAAACAAAAACGCCACGCGACGGATGCGCGCGGCGTTTTTTGTTGCGGCGACGGCCGTCATCGCACCGTCATCGCATTCACTTGCCTTCGGCGGCGATCACCTGCGCGGCGGCGTTGATCACCGACGCGATGCGGCCGACGTCGCGCAGCTGCGTGACGGTCATCCCTTGTTCGTTCTTCAGGAGCGCGTAGTGCGACTTCACGCAGAAGTGGCACTTGCCGACGATCGACGCGGCGAGCGCGTACATCTCGAACTTGCGCTTGTCGACGCCGCCGTGCGACGCATACGCGCCCATCCGCAGCTCGGCGCGCTGCGTCTTCAGGTCGCCGTCGTCGGCCATCTCGACATACGGATACCAGGTGTTGTTCATCCCCATCAGCGCAGCTGCCGTCAGCGCCGCGTGGATTTCCTCGGGCGACAGCACGCCCGCTTCGCGGATCGCGTTGACGAGGACGGTGCTCTTCGCCGCGAACGCCGCCGCGAGCGCCGCGCCGACCGCGTCGGCGCCTTCGAGCGACGAGCGCGAGATCGTACCGTCGAGGTTCAGGCGAATGTCCTTCGCGTAGTCGGGAATCTGAGCCTTAATCGATTCGATGAATTCCATTGATATCTCCTATGATTGGGCCGTTAAAAAAGCCCGCAGGCATGACGCAGCGCTGCGGGCTTTCGTGCATCGAACGCTTACAGCGTCGCGCCGCCGATCGCGCGGTTGCACGGGCAGAGTTCGTCCGTTTGCAGACCGTCGAGAATGCGCAAGATTTCTTCCGGGCTGCGGCCGACGTTCAGGTTGTTCACCGACACGTGCTGGATCGTGTTGTCCGGGTCGACGATGAACGTCGCGCGCAGCGCCACGCCGGCTTCCTTGTCGCGCACGCCGAGCTGGTCGATCAGCTCGCCCTTGACGTCGCCGAACGAGTAGTGGTTCAGCTTGTCGAGATCCTTGTGCTCACGGCGCCATGCGAGCTTGACGAATTCGTTGTCCGAGCTACCGCCGAGCAGGACGGCGTCGCGCTCTTCGAACTGCTTCGTGAGCTTCGCGAATTCGACGATTTCCGTCGGGCAGACGAACGTGAAGTCCTTCGGGTAGAAGTAGACGACCTTCCACTTGCCCGGGAACGACGCTTCGGTGACCGTCTCGAAGGCCGACTGGCCATTTTCTTCATGGTTGTTGAAGCCCGGCTTCGCGGCTACAACGGTGAAAGCTTCGAGTTTATCGCCCACGGTTTTCATGCGGATGCTCCTGTGTGAGTTGGGAAAAACGGCTACCTGCGGTCAAGCTACCGATGCGCTGCAACGTCTCCGTGACAGCATAGGGAAAACTATAACTCTATTAAATTTTTCTATCAATAGATTTTAACTAACGAACCTCATAGGAATTTTCAAAGATGCCGATAGGGTTCGATCATCGAGTGAGGGATTCGTCGTGCGTCACGCGGCCGCACGCGCTTTCGCGCTCGGAAACTCCAGCGTGACTTCGAGGCCGGCGTCGGGCGTGCGGTTGCGCAGCCGCAGCGTGCCGCGGTAGCGGTTGACGAGGCGCAGCACGATCGCCATTCCGAGCCCGGTGCCGTCGGCTTTGCTGCGCGCGGTGTCGACGCGGTAGAACGGGCGCATCACGAGCGGCAACTGATCCTCGGGGATGCCGGGGCCTTCGTCGGCGACGACGAGCTCGACGCGCGCGTGCGTCACGCGCGTCTCGAGCAGGATGCGCGCGACGCCGTCCTTCGTGCTCTGCCCGTACTTGCGCGCGTTCTCGACGAGATTGCCGATCACGCGGCGCATGTCCGTCTCGTCCGCCTCGATGACGGCGGCGGGCGCGAGGCGTATGTCGAGCTGCACGCCGTCCTCGCTCACGATCCGCGCGGCGACCTCGCGCGCGACGTGCGACAGGTCGACGGGCTCCGGCGTGCGCTGCGCGGGGCGCGCGTAGTCGATGAACGCGGCGATGATGCGGTCCATCTGCTCGATGTCGTCGACCATCGCGTCCTTTGTCGCCTGGTCGGACGGGCTCATCTCGGTCTCGAGGCGCAGCCGCGCGAGCGGCGTGCGCAGGTCGTGCGAGATCCCCGCCAGCATCAGCGCGCGGTCCGCCTCGAGTTGCTCGAGGTCGCGCACCATCTGGTTGAAGCTGCGGTTGGTGTCGGCGGCGACGCCCATCCCGCGCTCGGGCAGCGGCTCCGGCGTCTGGCCGGAGCCCACCTTGCGCGCGGCGAGCGCGAGCCGCGAGAACGGCTGGTTCACGAGGCTCGTGATGAACGCCGAGCCGAACAGCGACAGCGCGAGCGCGAAGAGGCCCCAGCCCGCCCATTGCAGGCCAGTGACGGTGTCGAGCTGATCGCGGTCGAGCGCGACCCAGTAGTCGTCGTCGTCGATCTTGAAACTGATCCACACGCCGGCGATGTCGTTGACCGATTGCGCGATCACCGTGTCGTCGCCCAAGCGGCTGCGGATGTCGTGCTCGATCAGCCGGTTCAGCGACTCGTCGGGCTGCAGCTTGAACTTGTCAGTCTTTTCGCGCGGATAGACGCGCACGCCCTCGTTGCTCTCGAGATCCTGCAGCAGCGCGCGGCGCAGGTCGGGATCGGAATAGAGGAGGGCCGTGCGCGTGAGCTTCACGATCGCGACGAGCTGCAGCGCGACGCGCTGCGCGCGCGGCTCGCGCTCGATCACCCGGAAGCTCTGGAACCACGCAGCAAGACTCACTGCGATCAACAGTGCGATCAGCAGGAAGGTGCGCCAGAACAGCCCGCCGAACACGAGCGTCAAAAGGCGCCGGTCGATACGCATAGGACTGGCTGTCTAACTGGCGTCAAAGGCGTGGCGTCGGAGGCGTGTGCCGCGTCGAAACAGAAATCAGGCCGCACCGTCGGGGATGAACACGTAGCCGAGACCCCACACCGTCTGGATGAAGCGCGGGCTGCCCGGATCCGGCTCGATCAGCTTGCGCAGGCGCGAGATCTGCACGTCGAGGCTGCGGTCGAACACTTCGTACTCGCGGCCGCGCGCGAGCTCCATCAGCTTTTCACGCGACAGCGGCTGGCGCGGATGGCGCGCGAACACTTTCAGCACCGAGAATTCGCCCGTCGTGAGCGGAATCTCCTGGCCGGATTTCGTGAGCGTGCGCGTCGCGAGGTTCAGCGAGAACTCGCCGAACTCGAACACCTCGGTCGTCTCGGAGGGCGCGCCCGGCAGTTCGGCGGGCGCCTGGCGGCGCAGCACCGCGTGAATGCGTGCGACGAGCTCGCGTGGATTGAACGGCTTCGGCAGGTAGTCGTCGGCGCCCATCTCGAGGCCGACGATGCGGTCGACGTCCTCGCCCTTCGCGGTGAGCATGATGATCGGCGTGCGGTCGTTGCTGCCGCGCAGGCGGCGGCAGATCGACAGGCCGTCCTCGCCCGGCAGCATCAGGTCGAGCACGAGTAGATCGAAACGTTCGCGCACCCAGAGCTTGTTCATCGCCGTCGCGTTCTCGGCGACGTACACGTTGAAACCCTGCTCGCCGAGATAGCGGCGCAGCAGATCGCGCAGGCGCGGGTCGTCGTCGACGACGAGAATTTTCGAGGGGTTTTTCGTTTCCATGAGTGGCATCTTATCGCGATTAGGAAAAACCGCGAGCTTGCGGCTTTCGACGGGTTACAGTCAGTTACAAAATTTACCCGCGCTATTGTGCCGAGTAAAGACAGTCGCGACAGACTCCTTTACTCGAAGACGACATTCGGTGGATACTCCCTCCACTTAACATTTACATGGTTTGCACGCCCGATTCTCGCAGGGTTTGTACGTGTGCCAAAGGTAGCCGGTTGCCGCGTGACGAAGGGAACAAAACGACGAAAGAGGCGAGGCCAGTGATGCGGCCGACGAAGACGGCGTTCGTGCTGGCGCTCGCATGCGTCGGCTTCCTCGCTTCGGAGTTCGCCTGTGCGCAGCGCCCGGACCGCGGCGCCGCGTCGTCGCACAAGATGCCGCGCGGCAAGGGCGCACCGGCGCGTGCCGCGTCGCCCGATCGCGCCGAGCCTCCCTCCCGCTCGGCCGCTGTCCCGCCCGATCTCGATCAGCGGCGCCGCGACGGCCACATGACGCCGGAAGAACGGCATCTCTTGCGCCAGCACATCGAAGACGCGGTCCGCGAACTTTACAAGCGTTGAATCGTTAAATCCTGCGCGTCGCCGGGCGCTGGCCGCCCTGAAAAATTCCGTATCAATTCGATCGTCAACTGCGCATCGTCGCGAGCCGTTGAATCGCCATTACCGACGGTCGCGCGCCGTGCGAGCTGTCGTGGTTTTCCTCTTTCGGAGAACGGTCGACGATGAGCGATTCGAGCACGGCCGGGCGGGCCCCGGCGAAGGCGGACCGGATGCCGGCCTCGTTGCAGACGCTTCTCGACGCGGACGACGCGCGCTTCCTGCTGACGCGCACCGGCTTCTCGCCGCCGCCGCGCGACGTCGCGCATTTCGTCGGAATGACGCGCGCGCAAGCGCTCGCCGAATTGCTCGCCGGCACGCGCACGCAAAGCGTCACGCCGCCGCCCGACTGGGTGCGCGAGTTGCCGCCGTCGCGCGCGGGGCGCGCCGCGTTCACGCCCGACGAGCGGCGCGCGGAGCAGCAGTTGCGCAACCGCCGCTACGACGAGTTGCGCGCGTGGTGGGTGCGCGAGATGCTCGTGACGCCGTCGCCGCTCACCGAGCGGATGACGCTCTTCTGGCACAACCACTTCACGTCCGGCCAGGACAAGGTACCGTTTCCGCAAACGATTGCGGCGCAAAACGCGCTGCTGCGCGCCGATGCGCTCGGCAACTTCGGCGCGATGCTGCACGGCGTCGCGAAAGATCCGGCGATGCTGCAGTATCTCGACGGCGCGAGCAATCGCAAGGGGCGGCCGAACGAGAACTTCGCGCGCGAAGTGATGGAACTTTTCACGCTCGGCGAAGGCCACTATACGCAGCGCGACGTGTCCGAGGCCGCGCGCGCGTACACCGGCTGGGGGCTCGATCCCGATACGCTCGCGTACGCGTTCCGGCCGAACGTTCACGACGACGGCGTGAAGACCGTGCTCGGCGAAGCCGGGCGCTTCGACGGCGACGCGGTGCTCGACATCCTGCTCGCCCGTCCCGAAACCGCGCGCTTCGTCGTTGCGAAGCTGTGGCGCGAATTCATCTCCGATACGCCCGATTCCGACGTCGTCGAGCACGTCGCCGCGCGATTCAGGCAGAGCGGCTACGCCATCAAGGCGGCGCTCGCGGGGCTGCTGTCGTCGGATGCGTTCTGGGCCGATCGCAATCGTGGCGTGCTCGTCAAGTCGCCGGCGGAGTTCGTGGCCGGCACCGTGCGGCTCTTCGACGTCGGCTATGGCGATGCCGCGCCGCTCGCGAACACGCTGCGCACGCTCGGCCAGAACCTGTTCTACCCGCCGAACGTGAAGGGCTGGCCGGGCGGCGCGATCTGGATCAACAGCTCGACGCTGCTTGCGCGCAAGCAATTCGTCGAGCAGATGATGCGCGCGACGGAGGCGCCCGGCATGCGCGCGGCGCCCGGTTCCCACGACATGGCAGGCAAGCTGGCGCCGATGCGTCGAGGAATGCGCTTCGATCTCGACGCGTGGCTCGCCGCGTATCGGACGAAGCCGCAGGCGCAGCCGGACCTGTCGACGGAGCTGCAGATGCAGCACGCGGTGTTGCCGATTTCGCCCGTCGCGGCGATCGAGGCCGGCGCGACGAGCAGCGCGTATTTGCAGGCGTTGCTAATGGACCCAGCATATCAACTGAAGTAGCGAACATGAAAACGACGACGAGGCGATGCCGCGCGACGCGGCGAACTGCGGGGCGCGTCGAACGCAGAACGAGGAAAGCAGGATGAAACGACGGGATTTTCTGGCCTTGGCGAGTCTCGCCGGGGCCGCGGGTGCATCGCTCTCGATGCCGCACGCGTTCGCGGCTACGGCGGCCGGCGCGGCGTCTGCCGTGCACGGCGCGTTTGCGCGTGCATCGGGCGCCGCGAGCTATTCGAACCTGCTGATTCTCGTCGAGCTGAAGGGCGGCAACGACGGGCTCAACACGGTGATCCCGTATGCGGATTCGCTATACCGCACGCTGCGTCCGACGATCGGCGTCAAGCGCGAGCAGGTCGTGCAGCTCGACGAGCGCAGCGCGCTGCATCCGGCCCTCGCGCCGCTCGTGCCGATCTGGCGCGATGAGCGGCTGGCGATCGTCGACGGCGTCGGCTATCCGCAGCCGAATCTGTCGCATTTCCGCTCGATCGAGATCTGGGATACCGCGTCGCGCGCCGATCAGTATCTGCGCGAAGGCTGGCTCACGCGCGCGTTCGCGCAGGCGAGCGTGCCGCCCGGCTTTGCCGCCGACGGCGTCGTGCTCGGCAGCGCGGAGATGGGGCCGCTCGCGAACGGCGCGCGCGCGATCGCGCTCGTCAATCCCACGCAGTTCATCCGCGAGGCGCGGCTCGTGCAGCCCGTGTCGCTGCGCGAACGCAATCCCGCGCTCGCCCACGTGATCGACGTGGAGAACGACATCGTCAAGGCGGCCGACCGGCTGCGTCCGCACGCGGGCGCGCCCGCGCTCGCGACCGCGTTTCCGGCCGGGCCGTTCGGCACGTCGGTGAAGACCGCGATGCAGGTGCTCGCCGCGTGCGACACGCCGCAGCGCGCGCCGATGCCGGGGCAGGGCGTCGCGGTGCTGCGCCTTACGCTGAGCGGCTTCGACACGCACCAGAACCAGCCCGGCCAGCAGGCGGGATTGCTGAAGCAACTGGCGGAAGGGCTCGTCGCGATGCGCTCGGCATTGACCGAGCTCGGGCGCTGGAACGACACGCTCGTGATGACGTATGCGGAGTTCGGCCGGCGCGCGCGGGAGAATCAGAGCAACGGCACCGATCACGGCACGGCCGCGCCGCATTTCGTGATGGGCGGGCGCGTGCGCGGCGGCCTGTACGGCGCGCCGCCCGCGCTCGCGCGGCTCGATGGCAACGGCAACCTGCCCGTCGCGGTCGACTTTCGTCAGCTCTACGCGATGGTGCTCGGTCCGTGGTGGGGGCTCGATGCGACGAGCGTCCTGCAGCAGCGCTTCGAGCCGTTGCCGTTGTTGCGCGCGTGACGGGCGGCGCGCGTCAGCGGCGCCGCGCGGCGCGCCATGCGATCCACAGCTTGCGGATCGGCGTGAGCGCGAGCCGCTGGTGCAGCACCTGGAAGCCGTCGCGCTCGATCTCGTTGAGCACCGCGAGCGCGAGCGCGCCGAGCGCGCGCAGCGTGCGCTGCGCGCGACGCTCGTCGGCGGGGATGCCGGACAGCGACGTGTTGAGCGCATCGCGCGCACGCGACGCCTGGAAACGCATCAATTCGGTGTATGCGGGGCTGTAGCGGCGGTTGAGGAGGTCGGCCGCCGTCACGCCGTAGCGCTGCAGTTCGTCGATCGGAATGTAGATGCGGCCGTGGCGCGCGTCCTGCCCCAAATCCTGTACGAATTGCGCGAGCGTCAGCGCGTGCCCGAGCGGCTGCGCCCAGCGCGCGTCGTCCGCGGCCGGCCGACTCGCGCTCGCGCGCGCGACGAGCCCCGCGAACGTGCCGCCCGTATGGTCGACGTAGCGGCGCAGGTTCGCGAAGTCCAGATAGCGCGCCTGCTCGAGATCCATCCCGTAGCCGGCGACGAGCGTCTGAAGCGCGTCGACTTCGCGTGCAATGTCAGGATGGTGCGCGGCGAGCGCCTGCGATACCGGGTGCGACGGATTGCCGGCCGCGAGCGCGGCGAGTTCCTTTTGCCACCAGGCGAGCTTCGTGTGGCCGATGGTCGGATCGCTGACTTCCTTCACCGTCTGTTCGAGCTCGCGTCGCAGCGCGAAGAGCGCGGCGACGAGCGGCTGGCGCGCGAGCGGCGCCTGGCGCAGCGCATAGTAGATGCTGGAGCCGGGCGCTGCGGCTTTCTGCTGGCAGTATTCGTCGAAATTCACGGGGACAGGAACGAGTGGGGCGAGATCGGCTCGGACGGGTGCGGGGCGGTTCGACGGCACGACGTCGCGGCCGCCTCGCGGAGACATCAACGAATTTTAGCATCGCGGCAAGGGAGAGGTCGGCCGCTAGAGACAAGCGGAGGGAGATCGGTTAAAATCTTGCGCTCGCGCTTTTCGGGCGGTCGCGACAGCGACGCGCAAGCCTGTTCGGCGCAGCATTTTTCGCGTGCGTGAGTGGCGAAATTGGTAGACGCACCAGGTTTAGGTCCTGACGGGAGAAATCCTGTGTCGGTTCGAGTCCGACCTCACGCACCACCAAAGATGAAGGCCACGTACCGCAAGGTGCGTGGCCTTTTTGCCTCTGGTAAAGGCTACCAGATATCCGGTCCGGATGGGCCAGGGGCTGCGCCCCGGAAAAGGGGCGTGGGGAGGACGCGAGGGTTACAGCGTGCTCGCCGGCGAACGCGGTGCTGAGTAGGCGCTGGACGCGCCCGAGGTCTGAAGTTGCCCCGCTTTGACGGACAGATGTGCAGTAGCAATCGATATGGCGATTTAACCTCCGTTAAGCAGGTAAGTCGCGGGTTGTCCACGGGCGGGCGGCGGGTCGCCTATCACGACCACGACGCTGCCCGGCGATGGGCAACCCGCACGGGGACGCGTTTTTATTTTTCGTGTGCTCGTCTTCGAATTCGAGCAGTGAACGGTAGCCGATGCTGCTGTGTAGACGGCGCAGGTTGTACCAGCCCTCGAGGAACCAGAACAGACGCGCGCGC